>DASYTM010000068.1:0-32831 GCA_036002345.1 Candidatus Methylomirabilota bacterium
GGCTGCACGGCCTCGATGGCCGTCTGCTCGATCAGCCGGATCATGTCCGGCGTGGACAGAACGCGGATCGGCTCGTTGCGCAGGTGTGCCGGCGTCATGTCATCGGTGACCTTCACCGTGCGCACGTGCTTGAGTCCGGGGGCGAGCGGTGGTGGGCTCATCGTCGCCTCAGGCCAGGAGCAGTCGGGAGGGCTGCAGGGTGCGGTTGACCGAGACCAGTCCCATCGCCCGGCATTGTACCGACGGCCGGACGCGACTGCGCGTCCCAAATCGGATCCGCCGGTTGACGCCGGGCGGAGTCACCCGTAGTCTGACGCCCGCCGTGGGGCAGTGTTCCGGGACCTGAAAGGAGACGCGCATGATCTACGAGATCCGCACCTATCGCATCGCGCCGCGCAGCCTGCCGGAGGTCGAGAAGCGCTTCGGCGAGGCCTACGAGTACCGCAAGAAGTACTCGGAGCTGTTCGCCTTCTGGCACACGGAGGTCGGCTCGCTCAACGAGATCGTCCACGTGTGGCCGTACCAGAACCTCGCCGAGCGCGACCGCATCCGCGCCGAGGCCGCCAAGGACCCGAAGTGGAACCCCGGCATCGGCGAGTTCATCCGTGACATGAGCTCGGAGATCCTGGTGCCGTTCTCCTTCCTCACCCCGCCACGCGGCAAGGTCGGCCCCATCTTCGAGCTGCGCTACTACACGCTGAAGCCGCGCACCCTGCCGGACGTGGCGAAGCGCTGGGAGCAGGCGCTGCCCGAGCGCACGAAGCTGTCGCCGATCGTGCTGGCCGGCGGCGTCGAGTTCGGCCGCGCCAACGGCTTCATCCACATCTGGGCCTACTCGAGCATGGATCAGCGCATGCAGGTGCGCAGCGAAGCCTCCAAGAAGGGGATCTGGCCGCCGCCCGGTGGCGGCGATCACCTGATCTCGCAGGAGAACAAGATCCTCCTGCCCGCCGCGTTCTCTCCGCTGCAGTAACCCGGCTCAGGTGGCCGGCGGCTCCCAGTACGGGCTGCCGCCGGTCACCTCGGAGAGCTTCGCGAAGAACGCCGCGGTGTAGTTGGGCGACGACGAGACGTAGCGGCCGTCGAAGCGCTGGCGATGGCGCGGCGTGCTCATGATGGCCAGGGCCTGCTCGAGCGTCACGATGCCGGCCTCGCTGCCCGGCACGAACTCCGCCCACCGCCGCGCGTCCTCTTCCGACCGGAAGAGGTTCATGTGGTTTCAGGTGTAGATCAGGTTCGCCCGCCAGTCGCGCACGGGTACCGAGACGTAGAAGCGCGTCGTGGCCGGGGCCGCGCGCTCGATCCGCCCGTCTTTGACGGTGACCTCGATGGATTTGCCGCAGTCCAGACACGGCGCCTGGATCTCCACGGGCCGTCCCGGAAACGCCCAGCACGCGGCGAGCGCCTCCAGCCCGCACTGCGCGTACCACTTCCACTCACCGCCGACCCCGAGCCGGTACTGCGTCGGCTGGTTGTTGAACGGCGGGAAGGACGCGATGAGGTCGGTGTGCGGATGCAGCCAGTTGGGCAGGCCGACCGCCATCAGGTCGAGCAGCAGCTGGCGCCCCGCATCCGGCGTCACCCCGAGCCCCGCGGCGATCTCCGTGTGGTGCGGGGCGCGGCCGTCGGCGATCAGCCGCTTCATGATGAAGTCGTAGGTGCGGTCGAGCATCGCGACGTCGGCCATCAGCGCTCCTCTCAGCCGATCCGGTAGCGGCGCACCAGCGCTTCGTCCAGCGCGATCCCGAAGCCGGGAGCGGTCGAGACCGTCAGCATCCCGTTCTTGATCGGCGGGCGGCTCGCCCAGACCGACTGCCACATCGGGTCGCGGTCGGGATCCGCGAAGCACTCGACGAACGTGCCGTGCGGCACGCCGGCGAGCAGGTGCTGCGCGATCTGCGGCTCCTCGTGGTGCGCCATGCTCACGCCGGCGGTGTAGCAGAGCGCGGCCGCGCGCCGCCAGTCCGTGACGCCGCCGCCCTCGGAGGCGTCGTAGTTCACGAGGTCGACCGCGCCGGCGTCGAGCAGCCGGCGAATCGCGTGGCTCGTGATCTCGCTCTGGCCGGCGGTGACGGGGATGCGCGTGGCCTGCCGCACGCGCGCCATCAGCGCGCCGTCGTCGTACCAGTGACACGGCTCCTCGAACCAGCGGATGTCCAGCGGCTCGACGAGCCGGGCGAAGCGGATGGCGTCCTCGGCCGTGAAGCCGCGGTTGGCGTCCACGGCCAGCACGAAGTCGGGGCCGGCGGCGCGGCGGGCCGCCTCCACGCGCCGGGCGTCCTCCTCGGGGGCGAGGCCGCCGACCTTGAACTTGCACCCGGCCATGCCCGCGAGCCGGTAGGCTTCCATCTCGCGGCCGATGTCCGCGTGCGTCTTGCCCTCCATGTAATAGCCGCCGATGGAGATGATCGGCAGCTCGGCCCGGTACCCGCCGAGCAGCTCGCGCACGCTCTTGCCGACGGCTTTGCCGGCCACGTCCCAGATCGCGCAGTCCACGCACGCGATGGCCTCGAGCAGGGTCTTGCGATCGCGCTGGGCGTGGCTCAGCGCGAACATCTCCTCCCAGAGCCGCTCGCCCTCGAAGATGCTCTTGCCGCGCACGCGCGGCGCCAGCTCCTCGCGGATGATCCGCACGATCTCGGCGCCGTGGGCGCGGTTGTCGCCGTTGTAGACCTCGCTGACCGGGCCGTCGTCGGTGCGCAGGCGCGTGACGACGGTGCTGCGCTTGAGCACGTGGTAGGTGCTGCCGCCGAAGTCCTTCTTCAGCGGGATGTCGAGCGCGATGGCCTCGACGGAGTGGATCCGCACGCCGCGCCCTACTTGGCCAGCCAGGAGTTCCAGAAATAGAGCCGCGGCGCGGTGCGGAACTCGCCGCGCAGCTCCCGCCGCGCCACGTCGAGCGTGTAGTAGTCGCCGAGCTTCACCTGGCCGACGTCGTCGTAGTGGATGGCCTGGACGCGCTCGACGAGCGCCCGGCGCTTCTTGACGTCGCTCTCCTGGCGCAGCTCGGCGAGCAGGCGCTCCTTCTCCTCGTGGCACCACCAGCCCTGGAACGAGCAGCGGAACGCCACGTGGAGGGCGGGGTCGGGATTCAGGGGATAGCCGGTGACGTACGCCTCCCACATCTCGGGCTTCTGCGCGCGCTGGTTGAGCGCCGCCCAGTCCAGCACTTGCAGGTCGATCACGAAGCCGACGGCCTCCAGCTGCTGCTTGGCGACCAGCGACGACTTGTACATGAACTCGTATTCCCGCGTGCTGAGCCAGCGCACGGTCTGCCCCGCGTAGCCGGCCTCCTTCATCAGGCGCCTGGCACGGTCGCGGTCTCGCTGGTTGTAGAGCGGGCCGCCGACGGGCGAGTGAAACGTCGGCTGCTCGGGGAAGAACAGGGCCGGGCCCAGCCGGTAGAAGTCCTTGTGGCCGAAGGCCGCCACCATGATCGGCTCCATGTCGAGCGCGGCCTGGACGGCCTGGCGCAGCGGCTTGCTCGTCATGAGTCCGGCCTTGTGGTTCATCGAGACGAGCGTCCAGCCGCGCGGCTTCACGATGCGCGATTCGAGCTGGGGCATCGCCTTGATGCGGTCCCAGTTGTCCTGCTTCATGAACATCGCGTGGTGATACTCGCCGGTCTCGACGCCGGCCTGGCGCACCGCCGTGTCGGGCACGGGGATGAACAGGATCTCGTCGAGCCACGCCGTGCGCTTGCCGGCGAAGCCGTTGGCCGGCTCCGCGCGGGCGGCGTAGTCCTTGAAGCGCACGAGCTTGATGTGTCGATCGGGCCGGTGCTCGACGAAGCGATAGGGCCCGGTGCCGATGTGCTCCTTGATCCCGCCGGCGTCGGCGCCGTCGACGGCCTCTTTCGTGTAGATCATCGCCGACGGCTCGGAGAGCCCGTACAACAGCGAGCCCGAGGGCTGTTTGAGGGAGATCACCACCGTGTACGGGTCTTTGGCCTCGATGCTCTCCACGTCGGCCCAGATGACCTTGCCGACGGTCGCCACCTTGCCCCAGCGCTTCAGCGACGCGACCACGTCGGCGGACGTGAGCTCCTTACCGTTGTGGAACTTCACGCCGCGGCGAAGCGTGATCGTGTGGCGGAGTCCGCGGTCGCTCACGGCGTGGACGTCGGCCAGATGGGGAATCGGAATCCAGGCACGATCGTGGGCGAACAGCGGCTCGTAGACGTGCCACATGATCTCGTAGGTCAGCACCGTGGTCGTGGCCTGGACGTCGAGTGTGGGCGGCTCCCCGATCGAGGCCACCTTGAGGACCCCGCCCATGCGCGGCGTCTCCTGCGCGTGAGCGAGAGACCCGGCGATCAGCACGGCGGCCAGGGCGAGCGCGAGGGAGGTCTTCGTCTTCATGGGTGGGCCCTCCAGGTGCGGCGGATGATACCATCCGCCCCCGACCATGAACGTCCTCGTCACCATGCCGTTCGGCGAGGCGCGGCTGGATCGCCTGCGCGCCGTCTCGCCCGCGCTCACCGTCAGGGCAGGCGACGCGGAGTCCGCCGACTACGCCGGCGTCGACGTGCTCTACGCGGGGAGCCCGCCGCGCGATCTCGCACGCGCGCGTGATCTGAAGTGGGTGCAGGTGCACATGGCCGGCGTCAACGCGCTCCACGACCATCCGCTCTACGCCAGGAGCACGATCCCCATCACGACCACGAGCGGCGTCCACGCCGCCACCATCGCGCAGTACGCGCTCGCGGTGATCCTGGCCCTCGCGCACCGCGTGCCGCGCATGGTGGAGTGGCGCCTCAAGGGCGCGTGGCCGCCCGACGCCGAGCGCTGGCCGCTCTTCGTGCCGGCGGAATTACGCGGCGCCGCCCTCGGCGTGATCGGCTACGGCAGCATCGGGCGCGAGCTGGCGCGGATGGCGAAAGCCGCGCTCGGCATGCGGGTGCTCGCGCTCAAGCGCGACCCGTCGCGCCGCGCCGACGACGGCTACGCGCCGCCGGGCACCGGCGATCCGGCCGGCGTCCTGCCGGACGCGTGGTTCGCGCCGCCGGGGCTCCGCGACCTGCTCGCGCGCTCCGACGTCGTGGTGATGTGCGCGCCGCTCACGCCGGAGACGCGCGCGATGATGGGCGCCGCGGAGCTCGCCGTCATGAAGCCGTCGGCCTTCTTCGTGAACGTCGGGCGCGGCCCCACCGTGGACGAGGCGGCGCTGGCGGCGGCGTTGAAAGGCGGGCGCCTGGCCGGCGCGGCCGTGGACGTCTTCGCGGAGGAGCCGCCCGCGGCGGGCCACCCGCTGTACGCGCTCGACAACGCGATCGTCTCGCCGCACGTGTCGGGATTCCTGCCGTCGTACGACGACCGTTGCACCGATCTCTTCGCCGAGAACCTGCGCCGCTTCCTCGCGGGCGCGCCGCTCCTGAACCTCGTCGACCGCGCCCGCGGGTACTGATTAGATGGGGGGCCCCGAAATGGCCCCCCGTGCTCTTTAAGCGAAGGGGCTACGCCCCCTCGGACTCCCCGGCCAACGTTCGGGACGCCCCGGCGGAGCCGTGGCGCCCCTCGATACCGGGGCCCCTACCGCTCCGGCGTCGCGATCTCGTCGGCGGCGGTGCGCAGCAGCACGAGTCGCGCGGGCTCGCCCGAGTGCTTCACCACCCGCACGATGTCGCCCGAGCGCACGCGATCGAGGTCGGACTTGTGCACGGCCGTCCAGCTCAGGTGCTCGGCGCACTGGAAGCGGCCGGCGGCCGGATCCGTCTTGAGCACGGTCATGCGAGAGGCCTGGAGCTGTTCGGTCAGCCCGGCGGCGGCGACGACGGCGGCGCTGACGGCGGCGGCAGACGACAGGATTCCGAGGCCCATCAAGAGCGACTGCTGCCGCATGAAGACTTCTCCTCGCGCTCGGCGTGTACTGCGCGCCCCCGCGCGCAAGCAAATGCGAAGGACGCGCCAGACGCGGCGCCGCGATTGGCGGGCTTTTTCGCGGTGACGGCACGCGGCCGTCGGGCGATCCGCCCGCCGGTCGCCCGGCGGCCGGCGGCAGCGCGCCCGGGCCCGCACGTGCGGTAAGATGACCGCCCGATGACGCCGTCCAAAAGTTTTCTCACCGTACCCTACGGCGCGTGGCACGCGCGCGACGTGCCCGCTCCCGATCCGCTGCTGACGCGTACCGACCCCGGCACGCCATGCGGGGAATACCTCCGGCGGTTCTGGCAGCCGGTGGCGTTCGCGCGTGACCTCGGCGACGTGCCCCGGCGCATCCGGATCATGGGCGAGGATCTCGTCGTCTTTCGGGACGGCGCGGGCCGCGTGGGCCTCCTCCAGCTGCAGTGCACGCACCGCGGCACGTCGCTCGAATACGGCGTGCTTCAGGAGCGGGGAATCCGCTGCTGCTACCACGGCTGGGTCTTCGACGTGGACGGCCGCATCCTCGAGACGCCCGGCGAGCCGGCGGACAGCACCCTCCGTCACCGGCTCTGTCATGGCGCGTACCCGACGCAGGAGTTCTGCGGTCTCGTCTTCGCGTACATGGGCCCGCCCGAGCACCGCCCGTCGTTCCCGCGTTACGACACCTTCGACGTCCCCGGCATGCGCCTTCATCCCGCCGCGCGCTTCGAGCTGCCCTGCAACTGGCTCCAGGTGAAGGACAACTCGATGGACCCGGTCCACACCTCGTTCTTGCACGCGATCAGCAGCGGATACCACTTCACGGAGGCCTTCGGCGAGCTCGCGGAGCTCGAGTGGCAGGAGCGGCCCTACGGGATGATCTACATCGCCACGCGGCGCGTGGGCGAGCTCGTGTGGGTGCGGATCTGCGACTTCATGGCTCCCAACGTCCACCAGTTCACGCGCGAGATCGAGGAGGCCAAGGCCGAGCGCGTGGCGTGGCGCCCGGTCGTCATCCGCTGGGCCGTCCCGATGGACGACACGCGCACCGTCAACTTCGAGCTCGCCCAGGTGGACCCGGCGTGGGGGCTGACGGCCGAGCAGATCGCGCGGCCGGGCTTCGGCCAGTCCGCGGACCGGCCGTACGAGGAGCGCCAGCGCCACCCGGGCGACTACGACGCGCAGTCGAGCCAGCGAACGATCGCGGTGCACGACCTCGAGCACCTGGCCTCGACCGACCGCGGCGTGATCATGCTGCGCAAGATCCTCCGCGACGACATCGCCGCCCTCGACGGGGGCGCCCTGCCGCGAGGGCTGGCCCGGAAGCCCGACGCCGTCGTCACCACGCACTGCCAGGACACGGTTCTGCGCATTCCCCCGGCCGCCGACGACACCGCGCTCCTTCGCGACGTCGGCCGCCGGGTCGCCGCCGGCGACTATCGCCGCGCCTAGCTCCCTGTCATTTCTTCAACGGGGCGCGTGCGCCGAGTGGCCCGGCCCTTGCGAACGAGCAGGGCCGGTTCGGATTTCCTATCGAGAAGGAGTCGGTCACATGCGAAATGCATTGATGGGGATCGCGCTCGTGGGGTTGCTGATCGCCGTGCCGGCGGTGGCCGCGGACAAGCTGCCGCGCGCCGACGAAAAGTTCATCAAGAACGCCGCCGAGGACAACATGGCCGAGGTGCGGCTGGGCGAGCTCGCCCAGCAGCGCGGCGGCTCGGACCAGGTCAAGGAGTTCGGTAAGCGGATGGCCACCGATCACGGCAAGGCCGTCGACGAGCTGAAGCAGCTCGCCTCTCAGAAGGGTGTGGCGCTGCCGACGGCGCTCGACCGCGGCCACCAGCGGGAGCACGACCGGCTGGCGAAGCTCTCCGGCGCGGAGTTCGATCGCGCCTACATGAAGCACATGGTCAAGGACCACGACAAGGACGTGAAGGCCTTCGACCGCGAGGCCAACTCCGGCAAGGATCCGGACGTGAAGAGCTGGGCGGCCAAGACGCTGCCCACGATCAAGGAGCACCAGGCGCAGGCCAAGCAGCTCCTGGCCAGCGTGGACGGCAAGGCTGCCCCCGCCGCCTCGCCGCGTCAGAAGTAACGCAGTGGCTCAGGACGCCGGCTTCTTCGTCCGCTCGGCGACGGGGAGGCCGGCGTTCTTCCACGCCGTGAAGCCGCCGTCCATCTCGACCACGCGTGGCAGGCCCATCTGCTGGGCCACGTCCGTGGCCAGCGCCGAGCGCCACGCGCCGTTGCAGTAGAAGACGAACTCCTTGCCCGAGGCGAACACGTCCTTGTGGTAGGGGCTCTCGGGGTCGATCCAGAACTCCAGCATGCCGCGCGGGCAGTGGAAGGCGCCGGGGATCAGGCCCTCGCGCTCCAGCTCGCGCACGTCGCGCAGATCCACGAAGACCACGTCGTCGCGGCCCAGGCGCTGCTTGGCCTCGTCGAGGCCGATCGTCTTGATGCGGGCTTTCGCCTCGTCCACCATCTGGCGAAACCCCTTCTTCAGCTTCATGGACTACTCCTCTCCTCGCACGGCGTCCCAGACCTGCTGCGGGTGCTTGGCGGCGTCGGGCACGCGCTTCCAGTGCTTGCGGACGACGCCGTCGGGGCCGACCCACACGGTCGAGCGGATGACGCCCTTGGTCTTCTTGCCGTACATCATCTTGTCGCCGAAGGCGCCCCACGCCGTCATGACCTTCCGGCCGGGATCGGACAGGAGCGTGAAGGGCAGCCGGTACTTCTGCGCGAACTTCGTGTGCGACTCCCCGGAGTCGGCGGAGACGCCGAGGACGACCACGCCGGCCTTCTGGAGCTCGCGGTTCAGATCGCGGAAGCCGCAGGCCTCCTTGGTGCAGCCCGGCGTGTCGTCCTTGGGGTAGAAGTAGACGACGACGTCCTTGCCCTTGAAGTCGCTGAGCGAGACGGACGTGCCGCCGGCGTCCTCGAGCGTGAAGTCGGGGGCTTTCTTGCCTTCCGCGATGGCCATCAGGGCACTTCGAGGCGCCACCCGGCGCCGTCGCGCACGATGCGGCCGGCCGAGGGCTGGTTGAAGTGCGTGCCGAGCACGGCGACGCCGGCGCCGGCGTAGCGCTCGCAGAAGGCGCGGCGCGTCTTGCGCGCCATCTCCGCGTCGGAGTCGAAGTTGCTGCAGAGCGAGGGCTCCGCCATCTGGATCGGGTGGTGCATGAGATCGCCGGTGATGACGGCGTCGCGTCCGCCCGACGAGAGCCGCACGCTCGTGTGACCCGGCGTGTGGCCGGGGGTCGGCTCGAGACGGATCTCGTCCGACAGGCGATGGTCCATCTCCACGAGATCGGCGAGCCCGGCGTCGAGCACGGGCTTCACGCTGTCGGCCATGATGCGGCGCGTGTCGTCGTCGCGCTCGCCCGACCAGTGCTCCCACTCGCGCCGGCCAAAGACGTGCCGCGCGCGCGGGAACGTCGGCACCCAGCGGCCGTCCTCGAGCCGCGTGTTCCAGCCCACGTGATCCACGTGCAGGTGCGTGCAGATGACCACGTCCACCGACTCGGGGGGCACGCCGAGCGCCTTCAGATCGTCGAGAAACGGGGTACGCATCATGTGGAACGGCTTCCGGCCGCCCCGGTCCTTGTCGTTGCCGACGCAGGTGTCCACGAGCATCGTGAGGCCGGGCGCGCGCACCACGAACGCGTGGATCGACTGCACGAAGCGCCCGTCGGCGTCGAGGAAGTGCGGGGCCAGCCAGTCGCGGTGACGCTCCACGATCTCGGGGGCGGCATCGGGCAGGAGCCACGTCGGCCGCGTGGGCCCGGCGCGCTCGACGACGGCGTCCACGGTGAGGCGGCCGAGGCTGAGCGCGCGCATCAGGGATGGAGCCGCGTGCGGATGCGCTCCACGGCTTCCTCGGTCTGCTCGCGCGAGCCGAAGGCGGTGAGGCGGAAATACCCTTCGCCGCTCGGGCCGAATCCCGAGCCCGGCGCGCCCACGATCTGGACGTCGGCGAGGAGGCGATCGAAGAAGTCCCACGAGCCCACGCCGGCCGGCGTCTTGAACCAGATGTAGGGCGCGTTGCGGCCGCCGTACACGGTGAAGCCGGCGGCGGCGAGGCCGTCGCGGATCACGCGGGCGTTGGCCATGTAGAACTCGATCAGCGCGCGGACCTGCTTGCCGCCGTCGGGCGAGTACGCGGCCGCGGCGGCCTTCTGGATCGGGTACGGCGGGCCGTTGGACTTCATGTTCACGCGCCGGGCCCACAGCGCGTTGAGGCTGTGCGCGCGCCCGTCGGCGCTCGTGCCGCGCGCCTCCGTCGGCACCACGGTGTAGGCCATCCGCAATCCCGTGAAGCCCGCGTTCTTGGAGAACGAGCGGCACTCGATGGCCACCTCGCGCGCGCCGGGGATCTCGTAGATCGAGTGCGGCACGTCCTCGTCCGCGATGTAGGCCTCGTACGCCGCGTCGTAGAAGATGACGGCCTCCTGCGCGCGCGCGTACTCCACCCAGCGCGCCAGCGCCTCGCGGGTGGCCACCGCGCCGGTGGGATTGTTGGGATAGCAGAGATAGATGAGGTCCACGCGGCGGTCGGGCAATGTGGGCTGAAAGCCGTTCTCGGCGACGACGGGCAGATAGACCATGCCCGCGTAGCGCCCGCTCTCGTCCGCGGCGCCGGTGCGGCCGGCCACGACGTTGGCGTCCGCGTAGACGGGATAGACCGGATCCATCACCCCCACCACGCACTCGCGCGCGAAGATCTCCTGGAGGTTCGCGCTGTCGCTCTTGCCGCCATCGCTGACGAAGACCTCGTCGGGCGCCAGCGTCACGCCGCGCGGCGCGAAGTCCTGCGCGGCGATCTCCGCGCGGAGCCACTCGTAGCCGACGTAGGGGCCGTAGCCCTTGAACGTCTCGGGCCGCGCCATGTCGTCGGCGGCCTCGTGGAGCGCGCGCACGACGGCCGGCGGCAGCGGGCGCGTGACGTCGCCCACGCCCAGGTCGATGACGCGCGCCTCCGGGTGCGCGTCGCCGAACGCCTTCTGCCGGCGCCGGATCTCGGCGAACAGGTACGCGGCGCGCAGGTTGAGGTACGACTCGTTGATTCGCGGCATGGCGCAGGCAGTATAATCCGCGGCTCCGATCGTGACACCTGGAGGCTCCGATGGTCTTGCGCGAGGACAACCTGATCGAGAAGGTCACCGCCGACCGCTCGCCACACTACGAGCCGTTCGGCTGGCACCACTGGCCCGAGCACCCGTGGCTCGCCTACCAGTTCCGCCGCGGGCTCGGCGAGACGCAGGAGGGCGGCGGCAGCGTGAGCGAGTGCTTCCAGGCCGCCGCCCGCATGATCCCGGGCGACGTCGAGTCGTGGCACCGCGAGTGGCTGGCCGTGGCCGAGCGCAACTTCGCGCGCGGCGAGGAGGAAGCGGCGCGCGGCCACGTGCGGACGGCCATGAACTGCTGGCTGCGCTCCGTGGACTACTACCGCCAGGCGGAGTTCTTCCTGGCCGCCGACGACCCGCGGCGCCTGGCCACGTTCACGAAGATGGAGCGCTCGAGCCATCGATTCCTGCGCCACCTCTCGCCGCCCGGCGAGGTGCTGGAGATCCCGTACGAGGGCAAGTCGCTGTACGCCTACTTCGTCCGCTCCCCGCACGGCGCGGGCCGCCAGCCGTGCCTGATCTCGATGGGCGGGCTCGATTCCATCAAGGACGAGATGTGGTTCATGCAGGCGCGCGGCGCGCTCCAGCGCGGGATCGCCGTGCTCATGATCGACGGCCCCGGGCAGGGCGGGACGCTGCGACGGCACGGCCTCACCAACCGGCCGGACTACGAGGTGCCCATCGGACGCTGCGTGGACTATCTCCTGACCCGCCCGGACGTGGACCCCGCGCGCATCGCCGTGTGCGGCTCGAGCCTCGGCGGCTACTACGCCGCGCGGGCCGGCGCGCGCGAGCCGCGGCTGGCCGCGTGCATCTCCCACGGCGCGATCTGGTCCATCTACGACTTCTGGAAGACCGCCGACGAGGGCCACGGCCTCGCCGCCCACATCAAGTGGGTGTTCGGCGTGCCGACGATGGCCGCCGCCGTCGAGCGCTTCAAGGCCTTCACGCTCGAGGGCGTGCTCGAGGACATGCGCTGCCCCTACCTGATCCTGCACGGCGGCCACGACGTGCTCGGCATGTCACAGGCCACCAAGGCCTACGAGTACGCGAAGGCCCACGGCGTGAACGTCACGCTCCGCTTCGTCACGCCCGAGGAGACGGGCGCCGAGCACTGCCAGCACGACAACCCGACCATCGGCCAGGAGCTCATGGGCGACTGGCTCGCCGACGTGTTCGGGATCGATCAGCGCGCGCTCGCTCAGCGCGTCTGACGCGCCCGCATGCAGTCGCGATAGGCCGCGCGGTACGCGGGATCGTCGGCCTTCGACGCGTCCATCCCCTTCAGGAACGGATCGGGCGACTGCGTGATGATCGCGCCGCTCGGGTCGGTCTTCTCACCGGGCGCCGCGGCGGGCGCCTTGGGCCCGTCGGTCTTGCCGCCGGCCACGGGGATGCCGCCGTGCGCGGGCAGCTCACGGGGCTCGCGCTCGCCGTCGGGCGCCCGCTTGGCGAGATCCGGCCCGGGCGCCCCCGGGAGCCGCGGTAGGGCGCTGGCGCCGGTCCGGTCGGCCGCCTGCTTGTTGCAGCCGGCGATGTCGCTCAGCGTCGGCTCGGCGGCGCCGGCCCCCGCGGGCAGCAGCGCGGCGGCCACGATTGCAAGGATTGTCACGCGCGTGCGCTTCATGGTGATCATTTCAACGCCTCCTCGTCGTCTCAAGGTCCCGGTTCTCCGGTGCAAGGCGGCGGCCAGCCGGGTTGGGTGGCATGTCGTTCGCTGCGATCTACCCGGCTCGAAAAGGAGGATTCCATGGCGAAGAAGCAGTCGCGATCGACGAAGAAGCGCGCCCGCCGGTCGGGGCGGGCCCCGAGCCGCGGCCGCCGCGTGGCCGATGTCATGGTGACCGACGTCGTGTGCATCGACCCGACGGCGTCGCTCAGCGACGCGGCGCGCATGATGGACGAGGCCAACGTCGGCATGCTGCCGGTGCTCGACGACGGCCGGCTGCTCGGCGTGATCACCGACCGCGACATCGTCGTGCGCGCCATCGCCCGCGAGGCCGATCCCGTGGCGACGGCGGTGGGCGACTGTCTGTCCGGCGGCGCGATCGTCGCCGAGCCGGACTGGACCACCGACCAGGCGCTGCAGACGATGGCCCAGGCCCAGGTCGGCCGGCTGCCCGTGCTCGACGAGGACGGGCGGCTGGTGGGCGTGGTGACGCTCAGCTCGATGGCGTTCCGCGCCCCCGAGCGCGCGGAGACCCTCGAGGCCGCGCAGGAAGTCTCGCGGCGCTCGGAGCGCCGGGTGGCCTAGCCGGAGCCGGCGGCGAGGAGGCGGGACGCCTGTTCCGTCGCCTCATCGGCGGGAAAGAAGCTCTCCACGCGCAGCTCCTGGAGCGTGATGTCGTGGGGAGTCCCCAGCGTGGTGAGCGTCGTGAAATACCGCAGCACCAGGTCGCCCTTGCGGAACTCGATGGGCAGGAAAGGCGCGGGCGAGGCATCGAGGTCGAGCGCCCGCCACTGCCGGGGTGTGTCCGGATACGCGAGGAGCTCTTCGAGCAGCGCGCGCGTCTCCGCGTCGGCGAAGCCCGTGGCCACGTCGCGGTGCAGCCACTGGATCAGCGAGGCGGCCGTCGGCTCCCAGTTCACGATGCACGGGCGGAACGCCCTGGGATGGAACATGAGGCGCATCGCGTTGGGCGGGCCCAGCGCGCTCACGGCGGCGGCGTCGAGGAAGACGGCCTGCACGCGCGCGCTGCCGTCGTTGACCTTCAGCACGTTCCAGTGGCGGTCCAGCACGAGGGCCGGGTAGGGCTCCTGCTGCTTGAGGATGAAGTCGATGGCGCGCCGGGCCTGCGCCATCTCGGGGGCCTCGAGCTTCGACGCGCGGTAGATCGGCGCGTAGCCCGCGGAGGTCAGGAGATCGTTGCGGTCGCGCAACGGCACGTCGAGGGCGCGCGCGAGCAGCATCACCATCTCGCGGCTCGGCGAGGAGCGCCCCGTCTCCACGAAGGAGAGGTGCCGCGAGGACACGCCGGCCTCCACGGCGAGGTCGAGCTGACTCATGCCCCGCCGCGCGCGCCACTCCCGGAGCAGCCGGCCGACCCCGCCTTCCTGGAGCGTCTTCTCCACGCCGCGGATGCTAGCACCCTGGTGTGGCGGCCGACATTACCTATGAGGTAATTGTAGAGGCGCGACGCGGCGACGAGACTGCGTCCGGAGGTGACCCGTGGACCTGCAAGCCGTGCACAAGGGAACGCTCGCGGAGCACCTCGGCATCCGGTTCGTCGAGGCGACGGCCGAGCGCGTCGTCGCCGAGCTCGATCACCGCCCGCCGCTGACCACCGTGGGCGGCGCGCTCCACGGCGGCACGCTGATGGCGCTCGCCGACACCGCCGGCGCGGCGGCGACCTTTCTGAACCTGCCCGCCGGCGCCAGCACCACGACGCTGGAGTCCAAGACCAACTTCTTCGCGGCCGGGAAGGCGGGGACGGTCCGCGCGGAGGCGACGCCGCTGCACCGCGGCCGGCGCACCATGGTCTGGCAGACGCGCGTCACCGACGCGAGCGGAAAGCTCCTGTCGCTGACGATTCAGACCCAGATGGTGCTGACCTAGCCTTCAGCGTGTGGTCGAGGGCGTCCCGCAAGATCTCGACCATCCGGTCGATCTCGCCGCGGGGGACGTTCAACGCGGGCATGAACCGGAGGACGGACGGCCGCGGGGCGTTGATGAGCAGGCCGCGCGCGAGCGCCGCGTCCACGACGTCCGCGGCGCCGGCCTGGCCGAGCTCGAGGGCGAGCAGGAGACCCCGGCCGCGCACCTCACCCAGCCCGAAGTCGCGGGAGATCAGGCGCAGCGCTGCGGCGAGATGGTCGCCGTTCTCCTGGACCTGACGGAGGAAGGCCGGCCGCGAGATCTCCTCCACGACGGCGTGGCCGACGGCCGTCATCAACGGATTGCCGTTGAACGTGCCGCCCTGGTCGCCGGCCTCGAAGAGGCAGACGTCGGCGCGCGCCACCAGCGCGGCGAGCGGCACGCCGCCACCGATGCCCTTGCCGAGCGTGAGCACGTCCGGGCGGATGCGCGTGTGCTCGAAGCAGAACATGCGCCCGGTACGCCCGATGCCCGTCTGGATCTCGTCGAAGACGAGCAACACGCCGTGCTCGTCACAGACGTGTCGCAGCGCTTCGAGGTACGACGCCGGGAAGGCCACCACGCCCGCCTCGCCCTGGATGGGCTCGAGCATCACCGCGGCCGTGTTGGGCCCGATCGCGCGCCGGACGGCGGCGGGATCGTTGCGCGGCACCCGCACGAATCCCGCGACCTTCGGCTCGTAGAGGTGCTCCCACTGGGGCTTGCCGGAGGCCGACATGGTCGCCAGCGTGCGGCCATGGAAGGCCTCCTCGAACACCACGATCTCGTGCGCGCCGCCGCGCCTGGCGGCGCCCCATTTCCGGACCAGCTTGATGGCGCCCTCGTTGGCCTCGGCGCCGCTGTTGGCGAAGAAGACGCGCTCGAGCCCGGACAGCCGCGCCAGGAGCCCGGCGAGCCGGCGCATCGGCTCGTTGTAGTAGGCCGGGCTGACGTTGATGACGCGCGCCGCCTGCGCCGCCAGGGCCTCGCGCACCACGCGGGGCGCGTGGCCGAGCGCGTTCACGGCCCAGCCCTGCACGAAATCGAGATAGGCGCGGCCGTCGGCGTCGTACAGCCAGGAGCCCTCGCCGCGCACGAACGTCACCTCCGGGCGGGGCGTGATGAACATCAACGCGTCGGGCGCGGATCTCACGCGGGCAGGCTCGCACGGGGCGAGCGATCAGAGAAATCAATCTTTGTTATGCGAAGGATCAGCGCGACTACGAGGCGTCGAGCCGCCCCGAATGCACGGCGCGGATCTCCACCTCCGCCCCGTCCGCGAGTGCCAGCATCCGGAGCGCGAGCGGGGCGATCTCGGTGCGCGGGGCATCCGTTGCCGTGACCCAGGCGCGGAGCGGCGCGCCGCGCGGATTCACCAGCTCGACGATGGCGCCGGCGGCCACGCCGAGCCGCCGCGCGGCGGCGGCGTCGAGCCGGATTGCGCGTCCGCGGCCGCCGTCGAGGGCCGCCGACGCCGCCAACTGCACGCTCACGCGCGCGCCGCGCAGGGCCGCGCGCTTCGCTCGCGTGCGCTCCGTGTCCGGCCCGCTGTTCACGAGCACCACGCCGTACGCCGCTTCCGCCGCCGCGCGCGTCACGTAGCCCTGCGCGAGGTCCGCGGCCACCCGCGCGGGATCGCGCTCGAGCGGATCGCCGAAGCCGCCGCCGCCCGAGGACTCCATCACGAAGACGTCGTCCGGCTCGAGCGGGAAGGCGCCGACCTTGCCCGGGATCGGTGAGGGATGGACGGCGCCCCCGCCGCGCCGCACCCAGAACCGGTTGGTCGCGCCGGCGGCGCCGCCGCACACGCCGAAGGGCGGCAGCACGGATTTTTCCGCGAGCACGGAGAGCGTCGCGCGCGGCGCCAGCACGCGCACCTCGCGCGTGAGGCCGAGGCCGCCGCGGAAGCGGCCGGGACCGCCGGAGTCTGGGCGCAGCGAGGTACTCTCGACGCGCACGGGGTAGAGTTGCTCCACGGCCTCGATCGGCTGGAGCGTCGTCATGTCGCTCTCGGTCCACGCGCGGACGCTGTTGCTGCCGTCGCCGCCCTCGAAGCCGCCCGTGCCGCCGGCCGGGTACTCGTAGAAGATGAAGGTCTCGCCGGTGCGCGCATCCGGGCCGCCGACGTAGCAGTGGTTGCCGCCGCCCTTGAGGTCCCCCGCGACCTGCCCGTCGAGGGCCTGGGCGAGCGCGCCCATCACCGCCGACTCGACGCAGTACTTCACCTCCACCATGCCGCCGCACGGCGCGGGCGGGTCGGCGTTGACGATCGTCCCGGGCGGCGTGAGCACGGTGAGAGGCCGAAACGCGCCGGAGTTCACCTCGGAGCCGGGATCGAGGAACGACTTCACGATCGTGAACGCGCCCGTGGGCGCCATGGCGGGGCCGACGTTGGTGGGACCGGCCGTCTGCGGGGACGTGCCCGCGAGGTCCACGGTGATCGCGTCGCCGGCGACGACGACGCGCGCGCGCACCGTCAGCGGCTCCAGCCGCTCGCGGCCGCTCTCGAGGTGCGCCTCGTAGGCGTACTCGCCGTCGGGCAGGGCGCGGATCGCGCGGCGCATCCGCGCTTCGGCGCGGTCCATCAGTTCCGTGACGGCGGCGCGGATGGTGGCCGACCCGTAGCGCGCGGCCAGCGCCTCCACCCGCTCGGCGGCCTTGCGGCAGGTGCCGACCATCGCTTGGAAATCGCCGCGCCGCTCTCTCGGCCCTCTCATGTTCGCGAAAATCAATTCGAGCGCGTCGGTATTGGGTCGTCCCTGCGACACGATGCGGATGGGCGGGATGCGCACGCCCTCCTGGAAGATCTCGGTCGCGTTGCCGTTCAGGCTGCCCGGGCTCGAGCCGCCCACGTCGCCCCAGTGCGCCCGCACCACCGGGAAGACGAAGAGCCGGCCGTCGGCGAAGAGCGGCTGGATCATCGCCACGTCGTTGAGGTGCGTGCCGCCCGTGTAGGGATCGTTGTGGAGGAAGACGTCGCCCGGGTGGATGTCGTCGCCGAACTGCTCGCGCACCGCCTTCATCGACCAGGCGATGGGCACGATGTGGAGCGGATGGTCCTGGCCGCGCGACATGGCGACGATCTGCGCGTCGCCGTCCATGAGCACGCACGAGAAGTCCTCGCCCTCGTAGAGGACCGACGAGTACGCGGTGCGCACCAGCGTCACGCGCATCTCGCGCACGGTGGAGACGAAGCCCTCGCGGATGACCTCGAGGGTGATGGGGTCGATCATCGCGCGAGCACCAGGTCGCCGTGGGCGTCCACCGCCCCGCGCCAGCCCGGGAGGATCACCGTGGTCGCGCCGAACTCCTCGACGATGGCCGGGCCCGCCAGCGCGGCGCGCTCGGGCAGGCGCTCGCGGTCCCACACCGGGCAGTCGTGCGCGGCGCCGCCGAACCACACCGGGCGCCGCTCGACGAGCGCCGCGTCCAATGACGGCGCGTCGCTCCGATGGCGCTCGGCCTCGGACTTCGGCACCACGCCCCACGCGGTCAGCCGCGCGTTGACCAGCTCGAGCGCCGCCGCGGGATTGGCGTGGCCGTACATCAGCTGGTGGCGGCGATGGAAGGCGGCCTCCACGCTCGCCCGGTCGCCGTCGAAGGGCACGTTCAGCTCGAAGGCCTGGCCGCGGTAGCGCAGGTCCAGCGAGCGGGCGAGGCGCTGCTGCGGGCCGGCGAAGTCCTCGATCTCGAGCTGGCGGCGCGCCGCCGTCTCCATCTCGGCGAAGACGGCCGCGAGCTCGCCGAAGCGCTCGGCGAGGAGCCCGACGCGGGTGCGGACGTCGTCGTGCTTGACGTCGGAGGCGAGGAGCCCGAGCGCCGAGAAGTTGCCCGGGTGCCGCGGGACGAGCACGCGCGGGATGCCGATGTCCTCCGCGAGCGCCAGCGCGTGCATCGGGCCCGCGCCGCCGAAGGCGACCAGCGTGAAGTCGCGCGGATCGTGGCCGCGCTGGATGGAGATCTCGCGAATGGCCGAGGTCATGCGCGCCACCGCGATCCTCACGATCCCGTCCGCGAGGGCTTCCACGCCTAGCCCCCGGCCCATCCGCGCGTCGAGGTCGGCGACGGCGGCGCGCGCCTTCGCGGCGTCGAGCGCGATGCTGCCGCCGAGCCGGCGGCGGGTGCCGATGCGGCCCAGCACGACGTTGGCGTCGGTCACCGTCGGCTCGGCGCCGCCCAGGCCGTACGCGGCGGGGCCGGGATGGGCGCCGGCGCTCCGCGGGCCGACCTGCAGGCTGCCGTCCACGTCGAGCCAGGCGATGGAACCGCCGCCCGCGCCGACCGTGTGCATGTCGAGCTGCGGAACCTTGACGGGGAACGCGCCCACCATCCCGTCGGAGGTCGTGAGGGGCGCCAGCTCGCGCACCAGGCACACGTCCGTGGAGGTGCCGCCCATGTCGTAGGTGATGAAGTCGCGCATCTCCGTCGCGGCGCCGACGAAGCACGCCTGGCTCACGCCGCCCGCGGGGCCCGAGAAGATCGTCTTGATGGGCAGCCGCCGCGCGGTGTCGGTGGTCATCATGCCGCCGCTGGAGGCGACGGTGAGCACGCCGTGGGCGTAGCCCGTCGCGCGCAGGCGCTCCTCCAGCCCCGTGAGGTAGGCGTCCATCAGCGGCTGGAGGTACGCGTTGAGCACGGTCGTCGAGAAGCGCTCGAACTCGCGGTACTCGGCGACGACGTCGGCGGAGCAGGAGACGGGCAGCCCCGGCGCCTTGCCCTTGGCGAGATCCGCGATGGCGCGCTCGTGCGCCGGATTGAGGTACGCGTGCAGCAGGCAAACGGCGACCGCCTCGCAATCGGCGGCGAGGACGCCGTCGAGGGCCGCGTCCACGGTGGCGGGATCGAGCGGCGTGAGCACCGAGCCGTCGGCGGCCAGACGCTCGACGACTTCGAAGCGGTGGCGGCGCTCGACCACGGGCTTGGGGCGCACGAAGGTCGGCACGAACAGCGCGGGGATGTTGCGCTTGGTGCGGCCGATCTCGATGAGGTCGCGGAAGCCGGCCGTGGTCAGCACCGCGACGCGCGCGCCGCGCCGCTCGAGCACGGCGTTGGTGCCGACGGTGGTGCCGTGGACCAGGCGCCGGACGTCGCGCGCGGCGATGCCGAGCGCGGCCAGCCCGTCGAGCACGGCCGCCGCCTCGTGGCGCGGCCGCGACGGGACCTTGGTGACGACGACGCGGCCGGTGGCCTCGTCCACCGCGGTCAGATCGGTGAACGTGCCGCCGACGTCGATGCCGACCACGAACATGGGGCGGATGATAGCAGAGGCCGCGCGCCGGTCAGCGCGGCCGCGGCGCGGCGCCGAGGCGGAAGAGCGTCCAGCCCGCGGCGAGCGCGACCACGGCGAACGCGAAGGCCGGCGTGTACGAGCCGGTGAAGTCGTAGACGTAGCCCGCCAGCGCCGGGCCGACGCCCGCGCCGCTGCGCCAGCCCAGCCCCACCACGCTCATGATCGTGGCGAGCGCGGCGAGCCCGAAGGCGTCGGGCACCGCCTTCACGAACGTATTGTCCGCGCCCGAGGCGCCGAGCCCGAACAGGAGCAGGGCGCCGATCACGGTCCACGTCGGCAGGCCGAGCAGGAGCGCGCAGAGCGCGGTGCACTGGATCAACAGGCACACGCGCATGGTGGGCACCGCGCCGAAGCGGTCGGCGGCGGCGCCCGCGAGCAGGCGGCCGGAGACGGCGCCGAGCCCGAAGGCGGTGAGGGCGAGCGAGGCCTGCTCGAGGGGCAGCCCGCGGTCGCGCGCGTACGACACGCTGTGGACGGTGACCATCATGAACACCAGGCCCAGGAAGCACCACGCGCTCACGAAGTACCAGAGCCGAATGTCGGAGAATGCCGACCAGCGCGCGGCCGCGCGCTCTTCGGACGCCGCCGCGGGCGGCCGCTCCGTCGTCGGATAGCGCACGTAGAGGCTCGCCGGCACGCCAACCAGGGCGATCAGCGCGCCGAGCAGCACGTACGCCATGCGCCAGCCGTAGCGCCCGACCAGGAACGCGGCCAGCGGCCCGCCCGTGAGCCAGCCGAGATTGAAGCCGCTCAGCACGATGGCGAGGGCGAGGCCGCGGCCGGCATCGAACCAGCGCGAGACAGTCGCGGCCGTCAGCACGTAGATCGACGACATCCCGATGCCGACGAGCACGCCGTAGGACAGATAGAGCTGCCACAACGCGTCGATTCGGCTGCTGAGGACGAAGCCGACGGCGCCGATGGCCACCGTGGCCGCGAGCACCGCGCGGGGGCCGCGCCGGTCGGCGATGCGCCCGACGGGGAAGGCGGCCACGCCGCCGAGCATCAGGTTGATGGACAGGACGACCGAGACCGCGCCGCGGCTCCAGCCGAAGGCGTCGGTGAGCACGGGCAGGAAGACGCCGAAGGTCGAGACGGCGGAGGCGATGCACGAGGTGACGACGAACATGGCGAGGACGACCCGCCACCGGGGCGCGAGCATGGCGCTTATCATATCGGCATGGCCAAACCCTACGTGCTCGAGTTCGGAATGGGCGTGGACGTCCACGGCGCGGACGCGACGACGGCAGCGCGGCGCGCGGTCTCCGATGCGATCCGCCACTCCAGCCTGCCGTTCTTCTCGGAGATCCGGCAGCGCGGCGGGAAGATGCTCGTCGACGTCACCGTCGGCGTGCCGAACCCCAAGGCGGTGGACGTGGAGGCGGTGAAGCGCGAGCTGCCGCACGGCGAGGTGACCGTGCGGGCCGTGGAGGGCGGGCTCCGCGTGCCGGTGGGCGACACGATCATCGCCTGCGTGGCGATCACCGTCAGCGTGGAGGGATGACCCCGGCGTGCGCCGCCGTCGCGCTGGCGGCGCTGCTGGCCCTCGCCGGCGTGGCCGCCGCGTCGGACACCACTCTCGGCGGCGCCGACGGCCATCCGCGCGCTCGGCTGCCGCTGGCGCTGGCCGTCGCCTCGTTCGGCGAGCCCGGGCTCGACGCCGCGGCCGCGCGCGCCGTCGCCGACTGGAACACGCTCACCGCCGAGGTGCTCGCCACGCCCGTCTTCGTGCCGGCGTCAGCCGAGCGGCCCGCGCAGGTGATCGTCCGCGTCGAGCCGCCGGGGACGTCGCGGCTGATGGGCGTGACCGAGCTGGAGAGCGACGGCGCCGGCGTGATCGGGCTGCCGGTGCGCGTCGCCGTGGTCGCGCCGCGGCCGCGCGGCGAGGTCAGCCGCGAGCTGATCCTCTACCAGGTGCTCGCCCACGAGCTGGGCCACGCCTTGGGCCTCGTCCACGTGCGCGACCCGGCCTCGCTCATGTGCTGCGTCACCGGCTCGCTGAACTTCGACGATCCCGCCACCCGCGCGGCGTACATCGCCGCGCGCCGGCACCCCGACGTTCGCTCCGTGCGCGCGCAGGTCACCGAGCACTACCGGAAGTTCTGGAGGACCCCATGAGCGTGATCCGCGTACAGAGCAAGCGCCTCGAGGACGTCATCGACATCACGGCCGACGTCGCCGCCCAGGCGGCCTCGATGCGGGACGGGATCTGCCATCTCTTCACGCAGCACACGACCTGCGCGCTGACCATTCTCACCAACGAGGACGGCATCGCCGAGGACCTGATCACGGTGCTCCACGGGCTCGTGCCGCAGGCCGCCGCCTACGTCCACGATCGGGCCGACCACGTGCGCGCGCACGTGCTCAGCGCGCTGGTGGGGCCATCGGTGTCGGTACCGGTGCGCGGCGGGCGGCTCGGCCTCGGGCAATTCCAGCGCATCGTGCTCGTCGAGTTCGAGGGTCCGCGTGCGCGCGCGATCGAGGTCTCCGGCTGACGCGGGGCGTCCGCGCCGCAGCCGGCCCCGCCGACTGAGGCCGCGCCGCACCACCCGCGCCGCGCGCCGTCGCGCAACCCCGCGATTCGGCGCGCGTCGCGTCCGGTCCCGTTGTTGCAGCAGATCGGGCCGGAGGACAGGGTCATGGACTGGTTCGGCTTCGACGTGCCGCTCTACGACGCCATCGATCCCGAGGTGGTGTCCCAGGCGGTGGGGCCGCCCACCGCGTGGCTCGCGCTCCTACCGGCGTTCCTCATCATCGCGGTGATCGCGGCGGTGGTGCTCCACCGGCGTCGGCAGCGCGCGTTCTCGTGCGCGCTGGTCGGACGCGAGGTCGTCGTCGACTTCCGGCGCGGCCGTGTGCGCGCGTGCACCGCGTTCGAGAAGCCGACGGCGATCGCCTGCGACCGCCGATGCGTGGACGCCGGCTTTCGCCGCCGGTGGCCTACGGCGTTGCCGGTGTTCACGGGTCGGCCGACACGGCGGGAGGCCGCGTGAGGGCCATGGCCAGCGGCCGGTTGCGCGGCGGGCGCGTGCTCGTCATGGACGCGGACGATGCGGCTCGCCGCGCGGCGCTCACAGCGCTGGTGACGGAGGAGGCGGCGGGGTGCTCCGCGCCACGGTCACCCGCGTTCTGCTTGACGCCTCCCTCGGAGCGGGCCTACCGTAGCGGCATTCCGCCGCAGGGAGGCCCGATGACGACCCGAGCCGACGCGATCAAGCACCTCTGGACGCACAAGACGCAGGACCATGCCTGGCTGACCGACGAGCAGCTCGTCGTCGATCGCGCCGAGGGCGTGTGGGTGTGGACCGAGGACGGCACCAAGCTCATGGATGGCTTCGCCGGGCTCGCCGTCGTCAACGTGGGCCACGGGCGCCGCGAGATCGCCGAGGCCATCGCCGAGCAAACCGTGAAGCTCGCGTACTACCCGACCACGCGGCAGTTCTCGAACCGCCCCGCCGCGGAGCTGGCCGCCAAGCTCGCGCGGCTCACGCCGGGCGATCTCGACTACACGCTCTTCGCCACCAGCGGGTCGGAGGCCAACGAGCGCGCGATGCAGATCGCGCGGCACTACTGGATCGCGCAGGGCAAGCCCGACAAGCACAAGGTGATCTCGCTGCAGGGCGGCTACCACGGCGCCACCATGGGCACCTTCGCGGTGTGCGGGCTGCCGCACATGACGGCGGCCTACGCCGCGCTCCAGCCGCAGGGCTTCACCAAGGTCACGCCGCCGTACCCGTTCCGCGATCGCGGGACGGGCACCGACGAGGCCCTCGTCCGCCGCCGGGCCACCGAGCTCCGCGACGCGATCGTCAAGGAAGGCCCCGACACGGTCTCGGCCGTGATCATGGAGCCAATCCTCTCCTCGGGCGGCTTCATCATCCCGCCGCTCGGCTGGCTGCGCGCGGTGCGCGCGATCTGCGACGAGCTCGGCGTGCTGATGATCGCCGACGAGGTGATCACCGGCTTTGGACGCACGGGCAAGTGGTTCGGCGTGGACCACGAGGACGTCGTGCCCGATCTCATGACGGTGGCCAAGGGCATCACCTCGGGCTACCTGCCGCTCTCGGGCGCGATCGCGCGCGGCCGTCTCACCCAGGCCTTCGACGAGCACAGCACGCAAGAGGTCGTCCACCCCAACACGTACGCCGCGCATCCCGTCGCCTGCGCGGCGGCCCTGGCCAATCTCAAGATCATGGAGACGGACCGGCTCGTCGACAACGCCGCCGCGATGGGCACGCGGCTGCTCGAGGGACTGCACGAGGCCGTCGGCAAGAAGCGCATCGTCGGCGAGGTCCGCGGGCGCGGGCTCCTCGTGTGCGCCGAGCTGGTGGCGCCCGACGGCTCGGGCAAGCCGCTCGACGCCAAGCACGTCGCCACGCTCGATCGCAGGGCGTGGGAGCGGGGCGCCATCGTCTACGCGCGCGGCCAGGTCGTGCGGCTGGCCCCGCCGCTCTGCATCACCCGCGAGGAGGTCGATCGCCTCGTGGAGATCGTGGCCGCGAGCATCCACGAGCTGGACGCCGAGCTCACGCGGTAGCGCGGTGCCGGCCGCCGACCTCGCGCGCGAGCGCTACGTGAGCCTCGCGACGTTCCGGAAGTCCGGCGCCGAGGTCCGCACGCCGATCTGGTTCGCGGTGACCGACGACACGCTCTGGATGATGACGGGCGGCGACTCCGGCAAGGTCAAGCGCCTGCGCAACAACCCGCGCGTGCGCGTGGCGCCCTCCGACGTGCGCGGCATCGTGAGCGGCCCGTGGCGCGAGGGCACGGTGCGCATCGCGACCGATCCGCGCGAGATCGCCGACGCCTACGCCATGATCCGCGCGAAATACGGCTGGCAGGTCGGATTGTTGAACTTCTTCTCGCGGCTCAGCGGCCGGATCAAGCGCCGCGTCTGGCTCGCGGTCACCCTCACACCGTGACCGAGGGGCGGCACGGCTTTGCCGGGCCGGCCCGAGCGCCGGGGGGTTTGGGGGGCCATGTCGGGGCCCCCCATGTTCTCAGGTCAGCTCGGCGAGGAACCGTCCGAGGACCGTCGTGGGCAGGAGCGCCGGCGCGCCCGTGACGTCGCGCACGACCTGCTTCATGGCCCGCGTGAAGCCCTGGCACTCCATCACCACGAGTGTGGCGCGCGCGCGCTGCAGCTCTTCCGCCGCCGCGACGAGCCGCGCCGGCTCGTCGTACGGCGAGGCCACCGTGACCACGACGCCGGGGTCCACGCGCGACCAGCGCGCCGCGGACGACGCCTGCTGCTCCTTGATCGGCACGATCACGCCGAGCCGGCGGCCATCGAAGGTCGCGTCCACCATGGCGGCCAGGCATCGATCGGGCATGAGCACCGGCCGGGCGCTTCGGAAGGCGGGGAAGGCGCCCGCGCACAGGATCACGTAGACGTCGGCGGTGACGCGGTCCAGGCACGCCTGCAGCCGCGGCACGATCTTCTTCTTGGCGAGGAGGACCTCGCCGCCGGCGGAGAGTCGGGCGATCAGCGCATCGTCGTCGCCCGGCGCCGGCGCCAGCGCGTCGATCTCCGCGCGCGAAAGCCCGTCGAGCGCGCCGGCCTGGACGATGCTCACGCCGGGCCCCAGCACCTTGGCCAGCTCGCTCACGATGTCGTCACGCGGCGTCTGGCCGATCGTGAGCGCGCCGACGGTCGTCACGCGAGCCGTCCCGCCAGCGGCGGCACGGGCGGCCCCTCCTCGAGGTAGCGGCCGAAGCCCGGCTTCTGCTCCAGCTCTCCGTCGGAGTTCAGCAGCACCTGGCCGCGCACCAGTGTCGTCCACGCGCGCCCGCGGATGTTCCAGCCCTCGTACGGCGTGTAGCCGGCCATGCTGAGGTGATCGCGCTGCCGAATCGTCCACTCCACGCCCGGATCCCAGATCGTCAGATCCGCGTCGGCGCCCACGCGGATCGTGCCCTTCTTGGGGAACAGGCCGAAGATGCGCGCGGGATTCTCCGACAGCGCGCGCGCCATCCACTGCGGCGGCAGCCCGCGCTTGACGACGCCCTCGTGCCAGACGAGCGGCGCGAGCGTCTCGAGCGACGGCGCGCCGAAGGGGATCGGCACGCCCTTGTCGTCGACGAAGATGTTGGTCTTGCCCGGCTCCTTGAACTTCGGCAGCCGCGGCGCGTGGTCGCTGCCGATGGTGTGGATGGCGCCCGCCGCCGAGCCCGCCCACATCGCGTTCTGGTCCCGCCGATGCGCGGGACGGAGCGGGGGTCCGATCTTCGCGAACGGGCCGAGCTTCGCCATCTCTTCGTCGGTGAGCAGCAGGTACTGCGGGCATGTCTCGGCCCACACGCGGTCGCCCTCGGCTTGCGCGCGCTGGATGCGCTCGAGCCCGAGCTTCGTCGAGAGGTGGACGATGTACACCGGGCATCCGGTGAGCCGGCCGATGAGGATGGCGCGGTTGATCGCTTCTTCTTCCGCCCAGTCCGGGCACGTGGCCGGGAAATCCGTGGGCTTGGTGCGGCCCTCCGCGATGGCCTTGTTCTCGAGATAGCAGAGGATGTCGCCGTTCTCGGCGTGGATCTGGCAGACGCTGTCGAGGGCGGCGATCCGCTCCATCGCGTTGCACAGGAACTCGTCGGAGACCATGCGCTTGCCGCGTTTCTTGTACGTCATGAACATCTTGAACGAGCGCACGCCGAGGCGCGCCGCTTCCGCGAGGCCGTCGAGGATGTAGGGCTCGTGGTCGAGGATGAAGTGGAAGCCGAAATCGGTGACGGCGTTCGCCTCCGCTTCTTCGCGCAGCCGCCGCGTGGCCTGCGGCAGCGTCTCGCCCGTCGTGTAGTTCACGAACGGCACGATCGTGGTGAGCCCGGTGCGCGCGGCCGCCTGCGCCGAGGTCTTCCAGTCGTCGTTGTCGGGCCCGACGTGGAGGTGGCAGTCCATGAGGCCGGGGAAGACGAGCTTGCCCGTTGCGTCGATCACGCGATCCGCCGGCGGCATCCACTGCTCCGGCGCGATGGCGACGATCTTGCCCTGGTTGATGGCGACCGAGGCGTCCACGGTGTCGGTGGCGGTCACGACGCGACCGCCTTTGACGAGGAGATCGACCCGGCGCACGCTCATTGTAGCGAGGTCCGCGAGGCCGGCTCGAACCGTGGGTGGCCTGCACTAGAAGGTCGTGGCTTCATCGGTGCGTCTCCTTCTCCGTGACGGGCGCGAGCAATCCCGCGTAGTGCTGCGGCTGGCGCCGGCCGAGGAAGTTCCAGCGCCTGCGCACCGGCGTCATCGTGTCGAGGTCGAGCCGAGCGGTGATCAGCTCGTCACCGCTCGTCGTGACCTTCGAGATGATCTGGCCGAGGGGGTTGATGATGCACGAGCCGCCGATCAGCTCCAGGCCGTCCTCGATCCCGGCCTTGGCCACGCCGACCACGAAGCAGGCGTTGGCGTAGGCGCCCGCGCGCATGCAGAGGTCGTTGAGCTCGAGCGCGGTGGCGGAGATCGGCGTGTTGTAGCCGATCAGGATGATCTCCGCGCCCTGGAGCGCGAGGGCGCGATAGGACTCCGGATACCGGCGGTCCTGGCAGATGGCGATGCCGACCTTCGCCCCCGCGCAGTCCCACACGCGGTAGCCGGTGTCGCCGTGGGCGAAGTAGTAGGGCTCGTAGACCTGGGCGAAGCCGTCGGGCGCCTTCGTGCCGGGCAGGTGGATCTTCCGGAAGGTCCCGCACAGCCGGCCGTCGCGGTCGGTGAGGAGCGCGGAGTTGAAGTACTTACCGTCGGCCTTCTCGCAGAACCCGACGTGCACGGCGATCCGCTTTTCCGCCGCGCGCCGCAGCAGCGGCTCCAGCGCCTTCGGCGGCACCTCGGTCTCGAAGAACTGGTCGAAGTCCTGGCGGAGCTTCTTCGGGAAGTACGTGGTCAGCGCCATCTCCGGGTACACGATCAGCTCGGCGCCGTCGCGCGCGGCCGTCTCGAGCAGGGCGAGCATGCGCTCGACGATCGCGTCGCGCGGCGTGCCTTCGTTGTTGGGGCCCATCTGGGCGGCGGCGACCTTGACGTAGCGGGGCATGGCGGCCTCCTGTTCAGGCCCGGATTATACTGCCGCCATGCGGTATGGCTTCTATCTCCCCACGCGCGGCCGGAGCGCCGAGCCCGACGCCCTGGAGGCGCTCGTCCGGCGCGGCGAGGCCCTCGGCTTTTCCTCCACGGTCATCGCCGATCACATCGTGTTCCCCGTCGAGATCGCGTCGAAGTACCCGTACACGGTGAGCGGCGCGTTTCCGGGCTCGGGCGACACGCTGGAGCAGCTCACGCTCATGGCCTTCGTGGCGGGCAAGACCTCGCGGCTGCGCCTGATCACGAGCGTGATGATCCTGCCGCACCGCAACCCCGTCCTGACCGCCAAGATGCTGGCGACGATCGACGTGCTGTCGGGTGGGCGGCTCGTGGTCGGCGTCGGGGTGGGCTGGCTACGCGAGGAGTTCGCCGCCCTCGGCGCCGCCGACTTCGACCGCCGCGGCGCCGTGAGCGACGAGTACATTCGCATCTTCAAGACGCTGTGGACGCAGAATCCCGCGTCGTTCGAGGGCGAGTTCTATCGCTTCAAGTCACTGAAGTGCCTGCCGCAGCCCGTGCAGAAGCCGCACCCCCCGATCTGGATCGGCGGGCACAGCAAGGTCGCCCTGCGCCGGGCCGCGCGCCACGGCGACGGCTGGCACCCCGTCGGCGCCAACCCGGCGGCCATGCTCGCCCCGGCGGAATTCAAGTCCCTGCTCGGCGAGCTGCATCGCCTTTGCGAGGCGGAGCGCCGCGACCCGCGCACGCTGACGCTCTCCTACAAGGCGCCGCTCTACGACACCGGCGTGGCCGCCGGCGGCGTGCGCCGGCCGTTCTCGGGAACGCGCGACCAGGTGCTGGAGGACATCGCCACCTACGCGAAGCTCGGCATCAGCGAGCTGATCTTCGACTTCCGCAGCGAGGAGCCCAAGGAGAGCCTCGAGCGCATGGAGCGCTTCGCGGAGATCATGACGAAAACCTAGAACCCCGCGCCCCGTTGACCCTCTTCGCGGAGAGGGATTCAAACACGGGTTCGAATCCCGTTGGGCCACCACCGGAGCGACGGGGCGCAACCGCCAGCCGTGCGCAGCCGCCCATTTGAAGCAGAGAGACTCGCCGACGGCCTCAGGTCACCACACGTGTGGTGTGTTCGCGCCGCGGTGGGGCTTGTAAGCTCCTGTCTTACGCTGTAGTCTGGCTTCCATGAAACCGAAGCCTCGACGCAAGGGCCGCAGCCAGGCTCGTCCGGCACCCACTGACGTCACGGTGTCCACAACTATGCGGCTTCGGCGGGCCGTCCGCACGGGCCTGGAACAGGCGGCGGCGCGGACGCGCCGATCGGTCTCCGAGGTCGCTCAGGAGCTGATAGAGGAAGGCCTTCGGATGCGCGAGTGTCCGGGGATTTACTTCGCCACCGAGCCGTCAGGTCGAACGGCCAAGATCGCGGGCACCGGCCTGGGGGTCTGGGAGGTTCTCCGTGACTTCGTGCAAGACGAGGACATCGACCGTGTGCGGCGCGCTTTCCCGCAGCTGTCGTCCGCGCAAATCAACGCGGCACTGATCTACTACAAGCGGTATCCCGACGAAATTCGTCGCCAGGTCGATGCGAACGCGGCCTTGACCGCGGAGGTGCTGGAGCAGCGCTATCCCGGGCTGGTCCGCGTCGTCACGGCGAGGTGACGTTCTATCTCGACGAGAACCTCTCGCCACGGATCGCCGAGATGCTTCGTGCCCGTGGACTCGACGTCGTGAGCGCTCACGAGATTCTTGGCAACACCCAGCTCGACGACCGGAGCCAACTCCATTATGCCGCCGGTGCACGCCGCGCCATCGTCACGTGCGACGTCGAGGATTTTGCGGTGTTGACGGGAGAGTTCATCGCCACGAATCGCGAGCACGCCGGCATCGTGCTCGTCCCGCCGTCGTTCCGCACCGATGAGTTTGCCGCGATCACGGATGCCGTGGAGCAGGTGGCGCGCGACTATCCGGGCGGTCTGGCAGGCGCCCTCGTCTTCTTGAAGCGCTCGCCGCGCTGACACGAGTGCTCTTTCGGATTTCAATCCCTCCCGATCGACGTTGACCAAACATCGCGCATCTGTGGAGGATCGTTAACAAAGCGCGTGGCGGACGGTAAACACGGGTTCGAATCCCGCTGCGAACGCGCAGGGCTCCGTCACAGCATGAAGGGCACGTCCGACGCGCTCGTCGGGTAGGCGAAGAGCACCTGCTTGAGCTCCTCGGCCCGGATGCCGAAGCGCATTGCGACGGCGAAGATGTTGATGATCTCCGGGGCGTGGGGCCCGAGGAGATGGGCGCCGAGGATGCGGCCCGTCGCCTCCTCCACGAGCGTCTTGTAGCCGGACGCGGTCTCCCCGACGCGCTTGGAGGAAAACCAGGAGGACGTGTCCTCCCAGCGCGCGCGGAAGCGGAGCCCCCGGGCGCGCGCGGCCTCCTCCGTGAGCCCCACCGAAGCGAGTGCCGGCACCGTGAAGACCGCGCCCGCGATCGCCTCGTAGTTCGGCGTGCGGTGGTTGCCCTCCAGGAGGTTCTGTCCGACGACGTCCGTGTCGTGGCCCGCCTTCGGGGTGAGCGGCGGCGCGCCGCTCGCCGCCGCGTCGCCTGCCGCGTAGACGGCGGGGTTCGACACGCTCTGGAGGTACTGGTTGACGCTGACGCCGCGCTTCTCGCGCGTGATCCCGCCGGTCTCGAGGTCGAGGTCGTCGAGATCGGGCACGCGTCCGGCGCTGTGGATGGCGAGGTCGGCCTCGAACCGCTGCGCGCGGCCGCCGGTCTGGGCCAGGACGGCCACGCCGTTCCCGCGGCGCTCGAAGCCGCTGACCGCCGTGGAGAGCGCGACGCGAATCCCGAGCTCCTCCGTGCGCCTGACGAGGAGGCCGACGAGATCGGCGTCGAAGCCCTCCAGCGGCCGGGGGCCGCGGTGGAGAATGGTCACCTCCGCCCCGGCGCGCGCGGCGACGTGGGCGAACTCGAAGGAGATGTAGCCGCCGCCCACGAAGACGATCTGCCGGGGCAGGGTATCCAGCTCGAGGAACCGGTCGCTGGTGGCGACGAGGTCCTCGCCCGGCACGCCGAGCGGCGCCGGGCGCGCGCCGGCCGCGATGAGCACGTGCCGGGCCTCGAGGCGGTCGCCGTTCACGGCGAGCGCCGTCGGCGCGACGAAGTGGGCGCGACCCCGGAGGACGTCGATGCCGGCCCGGGCGTAGCCCTCGGTGAAGGTTTGCGGCAGATGGTCGGTCTCGGAGCGCTTGAAGCGCATGAGGGCCGGCCAGTCGAGCTCGGCGCCGGGCGCCTTCACGCCCCGACCCACCATGTCGCGGGCCGCGTGGACGGCCTCGGCCCCGGCCACCAGCATTTTCTTGGGCCGGCAGCCGCGCAGGGCGCAGGTGCCCCCCACGGGGCGCGAGTCGACGACGGCGACCTTCCAGCCCGCTTCCCGGCAGCGGGAGGCCGCGCCCGAGGCGGTGCCCGTCCCGATGACGACGAGATCGTATTGCTTGTCCACAGCTCCTCCTCCTTCAGGCGCCCGGCATTCTCGCGTGGAGCACGCCGAGGGGGTAGAATTCCGCGCGGTGAGTCAGCCCGGCGCCGACCGCGAGATCCGGACTCAACTGGTGTCGACCCTCGAGAGCGGCCACAACCACATGTCGCTGGCCGAGGCGACCAAGGCCTTTCCCGTGTCCGCGATCAATGCGCGTCTCCCCAGGGTGCCCTACAGCTTCTGGCATCTCGTCGAGCACATTCGCCTGACCCAGAAGGACATGCTCGACTACATGACGAGCACGTCGTACGAGGAGCCCGCGTTTCCGGCCGGCTACTGGCCGGCGAAGGGCGCCCGGGCCACGCCGGCCCAGTGGCGGCGCTCGCTCGCGCAGTTCCGCGAAGACCTGGAGGCGATGATCGCCCTCGTCCACGATCCCGCCCGCGATCTCTTCGCGGCGGTGCCCAACAGCGACGGCAAGCACACCTTCTTTCGGTGCTGCCTCGTCATCGCGGACCACAATTCCTACCACATCGGAGAGCTGGGGATCGGACGCCAGGTGGCGGGGCTGTGGCCGAAGGGGCGGCGCGATTAGCACGCGCGTGCTCGCGGCGTCGCGGCTCTGCGAGCTGCTCACGGAGGCCCGCGCGCGGACGCTCGAGCTCGTCGCCGACCTCGACGACGCCCAGCTCCTCGGCCCCCGCCTCGCGATCGTCAACCCGCTCCGCTGGGAGATCGGCCACGTCGCCTGGTTTCAGGAACGCTGGCTGCTCCGCCGCGACGGGCGCACGCCGCCGCTGCGCGAGGACGCCGATGCGCTCTGGGACTCGGCGGCGGTGCCCCACGACACCCGCTGGGATCTCCCCTTGCCCTCGCGAAAGGGCACGCTCGAGCTGATGGCGGAGGTCCTCGAGCGCGTCCTGGCCCGGATCGAGGCGGAGGCGCCGGCGCCCGACCTCACCTACTTCTGCCTCCTGGCTGTCTTCCACGAGGACATGCACGCGGAGGCGATCACGTACACGCGCCAGACCCACGGCTATCCGACACCCCGGCTCGAGGTCCCGGGCGGCGACGCGCGCGACGGCGGCGGACCCGTCGCGGGCGACGCGGTGATTCCGGGCGGGACCTACCAGCTCGGCGGGACCCACGATCTCCCGTTCGTCTTCGACAACGAGAAGTGGGCGCACGCCGTCGAGGTGGCGCCGTTCGCGCTCGCCCGCGCGCCGGTGACGAACGCGGAGTTCGCGGCGTTCGTCGGTGAGCGCGGCTACCAGCGCCGCGAGCTCTGGAGCGACGAGGGCTGGCGCTGGCGCGACGGTGCGGGCGCCGCGCACCCTGTGTACTGGCACGACGAGGGCGGCGGGCGCTGGTGTCGCCGCTCCTTCGACCGCTGGGTGCCGCTCGAGTCGCACCACCCCGTGATCCACGTGAACTGGCACGAGGCGGAGGCCTACTGTCGCTGGGCCGGACGGCGCCTGCCCACCGAGG
>DASYTM010000069.1:0-5856 GCA_036002345.1 Candidatus Methylomirabilota bacterium
TCGTCACGCCCCGGGAAACCCGGGGCGCTCCTCGGTCTCGCTCGCTAGCCTTCTCGGTAGACCAGCAGCACCGCCGCCATCGCGGCCAGGAATGTCGGCCACGCCCAGGTGAGCCACGGCCGCGGCTCCGACGTACGCGTGCCCAGCAGCAGCGCCACGCCCACGCCAAGAGCCGTCGAGCCCATGAGCACGTGCTGGAGATAGATCGAGTCGAAGTGCAGGCGGCCATCGTGGAAATGGAAGAACAGCGCGCCGCCGCCCACCAGGGCCAGCACGCCGAGGGCGCGCGCAAGCCGCCGCGCGGGCAGGATCTCGGCCCCGCGCAGCACCGTGATCACGCCGATGGTGATGGGCAGAAGCGCCAGCAGCTTGTGCTGGAGCACGAGCGGGTCGGCGAAGATCTCGACGAAGCGCTGGGGGCCGTACGGCCAGGACTCGGGATCGCTGGTCGGGATCAGGTAGACGCCGAAGGCCACCCAGAGCGGCGCCGACACCGTGTTCCACGGAAACGGCCGCCGCCGCGACTCCCACAGCGTCAGCCCGGCCAGCGTCAGGAGGATGGCGCCCGCCACGCGGTGCGTGAATTGCGAATAGAACGTCTCGGCCGGATTGCGCGCGTGGTGGTCGGGGGCCACGACGCCGCCGTAGGGCGCGAGCCACGGGTTCGCCTCCGCGAACACGCCGTCGGGGTTCGGGTACCAGGCCCACACGTGCGCGACGGCGAGGGTCGGGTGCCAGGCGACGAACGTCTCGCCGCTCGCGGGATGACGCGCCGGGCAGGCGCGCGCGCTCGCCGCGGGCACCTCGCGAAAATCCCGGTAGTGGCACGACGCCTCGTGCCGGTGCCAGGCCGCGCCGGGTAGCGGGTTGTCGGCGGGAACCGACGCCAGCGCGTACTCGACACCGACGAGCTGCCACACGCCGTCGCGCTCGACGTAGAGGAGGACGGGCGGCTGCGCGAGGTCGAGCGTGCCCGTGGCCACCGCGCGCGCCTGCGCGGCGGGTTGCACGAAATGATAGCCGTGATTGGCTTCCATCCCGCTGGCCTGCAGATAGCCGTCGGCGCGCGCGTTGGCGACGTCCACGTAGGGCGCCGTCGCGCGCCGCACCTCGGCGACCACGTCCTCGGGCGCGCGGGCCTCGGCGAGCGCGGGGAAGACCAGAAGGAGGGCGCCGAGCAGCACGAGGTGGCCCACGCCGCCCCAGTATACTGGCACGACGATGGACGCGTTCCTCACCGCCGACGGCCTGGTCGCGCTCGCCACGCTCGCCGCTCTCGAGATCGTCCTCGGCGTGGACAACGTCGTGTTCATCGCCATCCTCACCGGCCGGCTGCCCGCCCGGGAGCAGGAGTCGGCGCGGCGCCTCGGGCTCACCCTGGCCCTCGGTATCCGCATCGGGCTACTTTTCACGATCTCGTGGATGATGGGCCTCACGCGGCCGCTCTTCTCGGTGATCGGCCACGAGTTCTCCGGGCGCGACCTGATCCTCGTCGGCGGCGGCCTCTTCCTCGTCGGCAAGGCCACGTGGGAGATCTACGACAAGCTCGAGGTGGATCACGCCGAGCGCGCGGGCGGCGGGCGCGGGCGCTTCGCGGCCGTGCTCGTGCAGATCCTCCTGCTCGACATCGTCTTCTCGCTGGACTCCGTGATCACGGCCGTCGGGATGGCCAACCGGCTGTCGATCATGGTGGCGGCGATGGTCATCGCGATGCTCGTGATGCTGGCCTCGATGAAGGTGGTGGGCGGCTTCGTGGAGCGCCACCCCAGCGTGAAGATCCTGGCGCTGTCGTTCCTGCTCCTCATCGGCGTCATGCTCGTCGCCGACGGCATGGGCCACCACATGCCCAAGGCCTACATCTACGTGGCCATGGCCTTCTCGCTGTTCGTCGAGCTGCTGAACCTGCGTTACCGCAAGCGCCGGCAGCCCGTGACGCTGCGCCGGCGGTTCGAGCACCGCTGAGTGCGGCGCTTCCTCGCGGCCCGCCTCGCCCAGACTGTCCTCGTCGTCGTCCTCTCGCTGACCGCGGTGTTCGGCATGGTGCGGCTGTCCGGCGACCCCGTGCTCCTGTTCATGCCGATGGACATCCAGACCAAGGACGTCAACGAGTACCGGCAGCGCCTGGGCTTCAACGACCCGCTGCTCGTGCAGTACGCGCGCTTCATGAAGGGCGCGGTGCGCGGCGACTTCGGCGAGTCGCTGCGCTACCGGCGCGACGCGCTCGGGCTGGTGCTCGAGCGGCTGCCCGCCACGCTCCTGCTCGCGGGCACGGCCATGCTCTTGACCCTCGTGGTGGCGGTGCCGCTCGGCGTGCTCACGGCCGTGCGCCGCGACAGCACGCTGGACCACGCCGGCACCGTGCTCACCGTGCTCGGACAGGCCACCCCGGGCTTCTGGCTCGGCCTCATGCTCATCTACCTCTTCGCCGTCCAGCTACGCTGGCTGCCCACGGGCGGCATGGGCGGCCTCCCGCATCTCGTCATGCCGTCGATCGTGCTCGCCGCCTTCTACGCCGCGCGGGTGGCGCGGCTCACGCGCTCGGCCGTGCTCGAGGCGCTCGGCGAGGACTACATCCTCACCGCGCGCGCCAAGGGCCTCGCCGAGCGCCGCGTGGTGGGCAAGCACGCGCTCCGCAACTCGGCCATCCCCATCGTGACGCTGGCCGGGCTCGAGGCCGGGCAATTGCTCGGCGGCGCCGTGGTGACCGAGACGATCTTCGCGTGGCCGGGGCTCGGCCGGCTCACCGTGCAGGCGCTGCTCAATCGCGACTTCCCCGTGGTGATGGCGGCCGTGTCGTTCACCTCGGTCGTCTACACGCTCATGAACCTCGCCGTCGATCTCGCCTACGGCTGGCTGGATCCGAGAGTCAGGACCCAGGCGTGAAAAAGTGGGTGGGCCTCGTCCTCACGATCGGCGTCGTGGTCGTGGCCCTGGCGGCCCCCTGGCTCGCGCGCATCGATCCGATGACGACCGACTTCGCGGGGAGCCTGAAGCCGCCGGGCTCGCCCGGCCACCCGCTCGGCACCGACCAGCTCGGCCGCGATCTCCTGGCGCGCGTGCTCTACGGCGCGCGGCTCGCCCTCTTCATCGGCGCGTGCACGGTCGTGGTGACGGCGCTGGTGGGCGGCCTGCTCGGCCTCCTGGCCGGGTTCGTCGAGCGCTGGCCCTCGACGGTCATCATGCGCCTGGCCGACGTGCAGCTCTCGTTCCCCTTCATCCTGCTCGCGCTGACCATCAACGCCATCGTCGGCCTCGGCCTGCGCAACATCATCCTCAGCCTGTCCGCGGCGGGCTGGGTCGTCTACGCGCGCGTGGTGCGCGGCGAGGTGCTGTCGGTGAAGCAGCGCGACTACGTCCACGCCGCGGCGGCGCTCGGCGTCGGCCGGACGCGGCTGCTCTTCCGCCACGTGCTGCCGAACGTGGCGCCGTCCATCATCGTGGTGGCGAGCCTGCAGTTCTCGCAGTTCGTGGTGGCCGAGGCGGCGATCTCGTTTCTCGGCTTCGGCGTGCAGCCGCCCACTCCGGCGTGGGGCAGCATGCTGAGCGAGAGCCGCGACTTCCTCTACGTGGCGTGGTGGCTGGCAGCGTTTCCCGGCGCGGCGCTCGCGCTCACCGCCCTCGGCGTGAACTTGCTCGGCGACTGGCTACGCGACACGCTCGACCCGAAGCTGCGCGTGTAAACCTGTTGAATGTGGGGGCCCCGATATGGCCCCCACACCCCCAAACGCTCGGCGCGCCCCGGGAAACCCGTGGCGCGCCTCGATCACGCTCAGCGGGTCGGCGCGGGGGCCGCCGCCGTGGGCGGGGGCGCGGACATGCCGGAGCCGCCGACGACCACCGGGTACTTGGCGCACGCCGTGAGTCCGACCAGCGCGGCCACCAGCGCGAGCACGAGTATCGTGGGCTTCATGCAGTTTCCTCCCCTGGGCGGTTGCCCGACGGGTGCCATGGGGTGCACGGCGGGTGCCACGGCCGCAACTCCGCGCCCCGTCGACGCATCTCGCGGCCGGGGCGCCGGCGCGTGACAGACAGGCGCGACGGGCTGGCCGAAACCGTCAGCCCGCGAACGCGTGGCGGTGCGCGCGTCGCGCGGTTACACTGCTGGCCGCCGTACACCACGCCAGGAGGCCACTCATGCGGATCGCGCTCCGCGTCGCCACACTCGCCGCGCTGCTCGTCGCGGCGCTCGTCGTCCCGTCCGCCCACGCGCAGGATCGAAGCAAGACGAAAGAGGTCGTGGTCGGGCTCGGCGCCGAGCCGCGCACGATGCTCGCGGCCACCATCGTGGACTGGACGACCAACAACATGCTCGAGCACATCTACGACCGGCTGCTCGACCGTGATCCCAAGACGTTCAAGCCCAAGCCCATGCTCGCCACGGAGTGGAAGATCGTCAACGAGACGACGTGGGAGTTCAAGCTCCGCCGTAACGTCAAGTTCCACAACGGCGAGCCCTTCACGGCGGCCTCGGTGAAGGCCACCATCGACTACGCGCTCGACCCCGCCACCAAGAGCCACTTCGCGACCGCCGCGTACTGGGGCCTCGTCAAGGAGGTCCAGGTCGTCGACGACTACACGGTGCGCTTCGTCACCAAGCAGCCGTGGCCGAATCTGGTGGACAGCGCGTCGCTGACGAACTCGCTGATGATGCCGGCCAAGGCCCTCAAGGAGCTGGGCCCCGCCAAGCTCGCCGAGAAGCCGATCGGCACCGGCCCCTTCAAGTTCGTCGAGTGGCGGCGTGACGAGCGCCTCGTGCTGGAGCGCAACCCGGACTACTGGCAGGGCGCGGCCGACGTGAGCCGCGTGACCTTCCGCTTCATCCCCGAGTTCAGCGCGCGCATGGCCGCCCTGCTCTCGGGCGAGATCGACATCATGAAGGACGTGCCGCCGCACGCCGTGGAGGCCGTCGAGCGGAGCGGCCGCGCGAAGCTGCGCTCCACGGTGTCCTCGCGGATCAACTACCTCGCCCTCGTGAACCTCAAGCCCGGCCCCATGCAGGACGTGCGCGTGCGCCGCGCCATGAACCACGTGGTGGACGTGGACGAGCTGATCAAGCAGGTCCTCAAGGGGCGGGCCACCCGCATGTGCGGCCCGCTCTCCCCCGCCAACGTGGACTACGCGCCCGTGGAGTGCTTCAAGCACGATCCCGTCCGGGCCCAGGCCCTCTTCAAGGAGGCCGGCGTCGATCCGAAGGCGCTGGCGCTCACCCTCGACACGCCGTCGGGCCGCTACCCGCTCGACAAGGACGTCTCGCTCGCGATCGCCGCGCAGCTGCAGCGCTTCGGCATCAAGACCAACGTGGTCGTCAACGAGTGGGGCACGCACCTGGACAAGATCAAGAACCGCAACACGGGCGAGATGTTCTTCCTGGGCTGGGGGCCGGCCCTGCACGGCCAGGGCACCATGCAGCCGCTCTTCCTCGCCGACCAGACCTACTCGTCCTACGGCAACAACAAGGCGATCGACGAGAAGATCGCGCGGGCGCAGACGCTGCTCGATCCGAAGGCGCGCGCGGAGGCGTACGCCGATCTCCAGAAGATCGTCCACGACGAGGCGCCCTGGGTCTTCCTCTGGCAGCAGCACGACCTCTACGGCGTGGCGCAGTCGGTGGAGTGGACGCCGCGCGCCGACGAGAAAATGTGGATGTACGAGGCCAAGGTCGTCGCGCGATAGCGCGACGGGAGGTCAGCGCGCGATGAGCCTCACCGTCTTCACCAACGCGTTCCTGATCGACTGCACCGGCGCCGAGCCCGTCGAGGGCGCGACGGTCGTCGTCGAGGACGATCGCATCAAGGACGTCCGCGCCAAGGGCGGGCCGGGATCGCTGCCGGGGCCCGTCACCACCATCGACTGCAC
>DASYTM010000070.1:0-28238 GCA_036002345.1 Candidatus Methylomirabilota bacterium
GGTCCTCAAGGAGAGCCGCGACCGCCTCGTCGTCTGGGTCGAGCTCCGCGGGCGCGGCGAGGACTTCGCCCGGCTCTACACGCCGCGGCTCATGGTGGGCGATCGTGAAGTGAGGGCCGTCTTCGTGCAGAACGAGCGCACGGCGTCCCGCCAGGAGGACGGCCGTTACCTCGCGCGCTGCGTGTACGGCTTCCCCAGCCGCGACCTCGACGGCCGCGGGCGGGCGGCCCTGATCGTCTCCGACGGCGACGGCCGCGACGTGACCCGCTTCAACATCGATCTCGGAAAGATGCGCTGAAAGCCCACGGCTGGATCGGGCTCGGCGTGATCGTGGCCGCCGAGGCCGCCCTCTGGGCCGGCCAGCCGCTCGTGGCCGGCTGGTTCACCCCCATCGCGTGGACGGGCTACCTGCTGGTCGTGGACGCCCTCGCCGCGCGGCTCACCGGCCGCTCCTACCTCACGACCGACCGCGTGGACGGCATCCTGGTCGCGCTGGCCTCGGTGGCGTGCTGGTGGCTCTTCGAGTGGTACAACGCGCCGCGCTTCTGGCGCGGCGGCGCCGACGCCGTCGGCCTCTGGTGGCGCTACCACGGCCTCGAGCCGAACCTCTTCCTGCGCCGCGCCGGCTACGACTGGTCCTTCGCGACGATCTTTCCCGCGCTGTTCCTGACGGCCACCGTGCTGCGGGCCACGGCGTTCCGGAGCGTCCGCGTCAGGCCGTGGCGGCCGTCGCCCGCGGCCCTGCGCGCCCTCATGGTCGCGGGCGCCGTCGCCGTCGTCCTGCCGCTGGTCGTCGTCTCCGCGTGGCTCGTGCCCCTGGTGTGGGCGGGCTTCGCCCTGCTGCTGGAGCCGCTCAACGCGCGCGCGGGCCGCGCGTCGTGGCTGGCGGACCTCGGGCGCGGCGACGCCTCGCGCCTCGTGGGCTTGCTGGGCGCGGGGCTCGTGTGCGGCGTGCTGTGGGAGTTCTGGAACTACTGGGCGGCCACGAAGTGGACGTACACCGTGCCGTACGCGGGCCACGTGAAGATCTTCGAGATGCCGGTGCTCGGCTACCTCGGCTTTCCGCCGTTCGCCCTCGAATGCTTCGCGATGTACCACGCGCTCCGCGGCGTGCTGCGCGCGGGGCCGGCCGCGCCGCTGCCCTGAGCGTGTGGGATCGCGGTGCTATAATTCGCTCCGCGTTTCACGTCCTACCAGTCACGAGGAGGTCGTCTCCATGAAAGCGATTCGCGTTCACGCGCCCGGCGGTCCCGACGTCATGAAGCTCGAGGACGTCCCCGAGCCGCAGCCCAAGGCCGGCGAGGCGATCGTCAAGGTCGATGCCGCGGGGCTGAACTTCATCGACGTGTACCAGCGCAGCGGGCTCTACAAGCTCGAGATGCCGCTGACGCTCGGCCTCGAGGCGGGCGGCACCGTGACGGCCGTCGGCCCCGGCGTGACCGAGGTGAAGGTCGGGGACAAGGTCGCCTACACGGGCGTGCCCGGCGCCTACGCGCAGTACGCGGCCGTGCCCGCCGCGCGGCTGGTCGTGCTGCCGCAGGGGGTGTCGACCAAGCAGGGCGCGGCCATCATGCTGCAGGGCATGACCGCGCACTACCTGGCGACCTCCACGTATCCGCTGAAGAACGGCGACACGTGCCTGGTCCACGCGGCGGCTGGCGGCGTGGGCCTGATCCTCTGCCAGATCGCGCGGATCCGCGGCGCGCGCGTCATCGGCACCGTGTCCACCGACGAGAAGGCCAAGCTCGCGCGCGAGGCGGGCGCGGACGAGACCATCCTCTATACGAAGCAGGATTTCGCGGCCGAGGTGAAGCGCATCACCGGCGGCAAGGGGCTGCAGGTCGTGTACGACTCGGTCGCCAAGGACACGTGGGAGGGGAGCCTCAACTCGCTCGCCCCGCGCGGCATGATGGCGCTCTACGGTGCGTCGAGCGGCCCCATCGGCATGATCGACCCGCAGATCCTGAACGCCAAGGGCTCGCTCTTCCTCACGCGTCCGAGCCTCTTCCACTACATCGCCACGCGCGAGGAGCTGCAGCAGCGCGCCGGCGACCTGTTCGGCTGGGTCCGCGAGGGCAAACTGAAGCTCCGCATGGAGTTCGAGTTCCCGCTCAAGGACGCCGCGGAAGCGCACCGGGCGCTCGAGGGACGCAAGACGACGGGCAAGGTGCTGCTGATTCCGTGAACGTCGCGCAGCTCCTCGAGCGCGCGGCGCTGCATCACGCCGATCGCCCGGCCCTCGTGGCGGGCGATCGGCGCTGGACGTATCGCGAGCTCGACGCCGCCGTGTCCCGGCTCGCGGGCGGCTTCGCCGGGCTCGGCCTCGCCCCGGGGGACCGGCTGGGGCTGCACCTGCCGAACTGGCCGGAGTTCGCGCTGGCCTACTACGCGGCCCAGAAGTGCGGGCTCGTCCCGCTCTCGCTGAACGTCACCTACAAGGCCGACGAGATCGAGTACATCGTCGGCGACGCGAGAGCGGCGGCCGTGGTCACCGCCGACCCCGTGTCCGGCAACCTCCCGTCACGCGACCGCATGCCGTCGGTGCGCCACCTGCTGAACGCCAAGGACCTCGCCGGCCTCGGCGGCGCGCCCCGGCGCGCGCTGGAGGTGGATCGCGAGGAGACGGCGGCCATCCTCTATACCTCGGCCACCACGGGACGTCCCAAGGGCGTGATGCTCACGCACGCCAACATCGTCTCCAATGCGTACGCGACCGTGCACCACCTGCAGATGACCGCCGAGGACCGGGGGCTCTGCGCGCTGCCGATGTTCCACTGCTTCGGCCAGAACGCGATCATGAACGCGCTGGTGACCGCGGGCGGCACGATGGTGATGCACGAGCGCTTCGTTCCCGATCAGTTCGCCGACGCCGTCGCCCGCGACCGCATCACGCTCTTCTACGCGGTGCCGACGATGTACATCCTGTTCCTGGCCGCGGAGCGCCCGCTCGACTTCGCCTCGGTGCGCCTCTACTTCTCGGCGGCGGCCACGCTGCCCACCGACGTCGAGCGCCGCTGGCACGAGCGCTTCGGCCTCTGGATCCAGCAGGGCTACGGCCTCACCGAGACCTCGCCCTTCGCGTCGTACAACCACGACGTGACCTTCAAGCCCGGCTCGGTCGGCACGCCGATCGAGAACGTGGAGATGAAGATCGTGGACGCGGAGGATCTCGAGGTGGCCGACGGCGAGCTCGGGGAGATCGTGATCAAGGGCCCGAACGTCATGAAGGGATACTTCGCCAACCCCGCCGCCACCGCGGAGGCCATCCGCGGAGGCTGGTTCCACTCGGGCGACATCGGCTATCGCGACGGGGACGGCTACTTCTTCATCGTCGATCGCGTGAAGGACATGATCAACGTCTCGGGCTTCAAGGTCTTCCCCCGCGAGGTGGAGGAGGTGCTCTTCCGCCACGACGCCGTGAAGGAGGCGGCCGTGGTCGGCATCCCCGATCCCGTGCGCGGCGAGGCCGTGAAGGCCTACGTGGTGCTGAACGAAGGGGCGCGCGCGACGGCCGAGGAGCTGCAGGCCCTCTGCCGCGCCGCCGTCGCCGACTACAAGGTTCCGGGGCGCGTGGAGTTCATCGCGGCGCTGCCGAAGAATCCGACCGGGAAAATCTTGAAGAAGGACTTGAGAGCGCGCGGATAATATATCGGATGGCTACGGTATCGGTTCGCTGTACTCTACCGCCTGGAGGTGGGCCATGAGACCAACGCGCTGGGTCCTCGCGATCGCGCTGGTAATGCTGACAATCTACGGCGGCGACGCGCTGGCGCGCGCGGGCAGCGGCGGCAGCCGCGGCTCGCGGTCGTCCTCCGCGCCGGCCAGGCCGGTTCCCGCGTCTCCCACGACCCCCACGAGCCCGTCGCGTGACCTCGCCTCGCCGGCCGCGTCCGCGCCCCAGCCGTCGCGCGGCTGGATGGGCGGCCTGATGGGCGGCATCGCGGGCTTCGCCCTCGGCGGCCTGCTCGCCAGCATGTTCATGGGGCACGGCTTGGGCGGCGGCATCGGCCTGCTGGAGATCCTCCTGATCGGCGGCGGCCTCTTCGTGCTCTTCCGGTTCATGAGCGCGCGCCGCGGGGCGCAGCAACAGCCGGCCTATGCGGGCGCGGGCGGATCGTACGGGGGCGGGCCGGCCTATGCCGAAGCGCCGGCGCCCACGACGTCGGCGATGGCCGCGGCGCCGTCGGCCGTCGAGAGCGATCTCGACCGCGGGCTCAGCCACATCCGCTCGATGGATCCCACGTTCGATCCCGGCTTCGTCTCCGACGCCGCGCGCGGCCTGTTCGGCGACGTGCAGCGCGCGCTCTCCGCGCGCGACATCAGCCCCGCGTCGAGCCGGCTCACCTCGCGGATGTACACGGAGCTCACCCAGCAGTGCGACCGCCTGCGCGCGGCCCGGCAGACCAACCGCATGGAGGCGATCAATCTGCGCACGGCCGACGTCAGCGAGGCGTGGCAGGAATCGGGACAGGACTTCGTGACCGTCTATCTCGCGGGCTCGCTCGTCGACTACACGGTGGACGACACCACCGGCGCGGTCGTGGCCGGCGCGCAGGCGCCGCAGGAGTTCGAGGAGTTCTGGACGTTCACGCGCGCGGTCGGTCCGAACGCGTGGAGGCTGTCGGCGATCCAGAGCGCGTAATCAGCGGGGCTCGGTCGTGAAGCGTCCGATGAAGTGGCTCGTGGGCGCCGCCGCGGCGGTGGTCGTGCTCGTCGTGGCGGCGCTCATCATCGTTCCGTTCCTCGTGGACACCCCGCGCGTCCAGGCCCTCATCGCGTCCAACGCCTCGGCGGCGCTCGGGCGCCCCGTCAAGTTCCGCTCGATGTCGATCCGCGTGCTGCCGCTGCCCGCCGTGGCGCTGCACGATCTCGAGATCGCCGAGGACCCGCAGTTCGGCAAGGAGCCGTTCCTCAAGCTGGAGACCGGCACGGTTCGCCTGAAGCTGATCCCGCTCTTCACCGGGCGCGTCGAGCTGGGCGACATCTCGCTGAAGAAGCCGGTCATCACCGTGATCCAGGCGCCGGACGGCCGCATGAACGTCTCCACCCTCGGCGCCGGGACGGCCGATCAGCCGTCCGAGCCCAGAGCCGGCGGGCGCGCGCCGCGCGGCGGAGGTGGCGGCGGCGGTGGCGCGGGCGCCGCGCTGGCCTCGAAGGTTTCCATCGACGATGGCGTGCTCGTCTACGTTGCGCGCGCCAAGACCGGAGCGGGAGCGCAGTACCGGGTGGAGGACCTGGACCTCACCCTCACCGGCGGCGGCCCGCAGATCGCCTTCAAGTCCGACTTCAAGCTCAAGCCTGGCGACCTCGTCGTGAAGATCGACGACGGGCAGGTGGCTCTCAACGGCGCCAAGTCACTCACCGAGGCGCCGCTCCGCGGCGTGATCACGCTCGAGGCCAAGGACATCGGCGAGCTCGCCAAGAACGCCATGGGCCCCACGCCCGCGTTCGGCGGTGCGCTCAAGGGCAAGCTCGCGCTCTCGGGCACGCTCGGCTCGCCCACCGCCGCCGGCGACGTGGTGCTCGGCAAGCCCACCGTGTCCCAGCTCCAGCCCTCGTGCCCCGAGCCCAAGCGGCGCACGCTCACCCTCGGCGATCTCAAGCTCAACACCGCGTACAAGGACTCGACCCTGACGGCGCGGCCGCTCACCACCTCGATCGGCGACGGCTCCATCACGGCGCAGCTCTCCGTCTCGCTCACCCACGGCGCGCGCGTCCAGGTGAGTGACATCGGCATCAAAACGCTGCCGCTCGAGAAGGTGCTGGTCGATTACCTCTGCCAGGGCTACGCGATCACCGGGCCGCTCGACTTCACGGGCGCGGTGTCGTTCAGCGGCAGCGACATGTGGAACACGCTCTCGGGCCCCGGGACGCTCAAGGTCGGCCGCGGCAAGGTGGTCGGCTCCCAGGCCCTCGCGCTCGTCTCGGGCATCGTCCGGCTCGGCGGCGCCGTCTCCGCGCTCCTGAGCGCCGACCTGCCCAACGTCGGCGACTCGCCGCTCGAGTTCGAGTCGATCACCGGCACCTACCAGATCGTCAACGGCGTCCTCACCACGCGCGACCTGCTCTACACGAGCAAGCCGATGAAGGTGGCCATCGCGGGTTCCTACGGGCTCGCCACCACCCGCATGGACCTCGACATGACGATCAGTCACGGGCGCGGCGAGCTGAAGGCCAAGGTCACCGGCACGTCGGCGTCGCCCTCGATCCGCGTCAACCCCTCCACCATCCTGCGCGACGAGAAAGTGCAGAAGGGGCTCGGGGACCTGTTCAAGAAGTTGCGCTGAACCTTCCGCCGCCGAGCTTGCCCGCTTCCACCAGGCCCACGAAGAACGCGTAGAGCGCGTCGTATTCCTGGTAGCGCGCTTCGCCGAGCCGGCGCACGGTGTCCTCGCGCAGCGCGCGGTACATGATGAGGCGCTGCTTCAAGATGCCGCGCCACTCGTCGGTGAGGTCCTCACTCTCGACGGCGCGGAATCCGGCCTGACCCAGCAGCGTTCGGTAGCCGGCGATCGACTGGAGCGTGACGGCCGCCATCCATTCCTCCAGCCGCGCGCGCTCGAGGTCGCCGAGGCCGGGATGGGTGATCCAGTCGCTGAAGGCGAGCCGGCCGCTCGGCCGGAGCACGCGGCGGGCCTCGGCGAGCACGGCGCCCTTGTCGGAGATGTGCAGGAGCGCCTCCTGGCTCAGGCAGGCGTCGAACCGGCCGGTGGCGAAGGGCAGGGCGGTGGCGTCGCCGCGCACGGCGACGACCGCGCGCTCCAGGCCAACGCGCTGGCTGAGCCGTCGCATCCCCGCCGCGCGGCCGGGATGGAGCTCGACGCCCACCACGCGGCAGCCGCGGCGCGTGGCCAGGAAGCGCGCCGGACCTCCCAGGCCGGCACAGATGTCAAGGACGCGGGAAGTGGCCGTGATTGCGGCGCGGCGCGCCAGCGCGTCCACGGCGCCGAGGCCCCCGTAGTGGTCCTGGTCGTAGGGAAACAGCTCGTCGGCGGTGAGCGGCTCCGTCGTCCCACCGCGCGCGCGGCGCACGGCGTCGAGCACCTGGGCCTCGCTGATCGGGTGGCGGTCGTAGAAGTCGAGAATGCGCATGGGCCGTGTTGAAGCGTCCGCGCTGCTATGATACAAACCACTCGTTTCGATCACACCCCGCGAGGAGACTGACGCCATGAGCACCGTCCTCAACAAAGCCGGCCTCGAGGACGTCGTCGTCTCGACGTCGGACATCTGCTTCATCGACGGGCGCGAGGGGCGCCTGGTCTATCGCGGCTACAACGTCGACGACCTCGCGGAGCAGTCCAGCTTCGAAGAGGTCGTCTACCTCCTCTGGTACGGCGCGCTCCCGAACAAGAAGGAGTACGACGCGTTCAGCAAGAAGCTGAACGCCACGGCCACGCGGAAGCTCCCGCCCAAGCTGCTCGCGCTGCTCAAGACGCTGCCGAAGAAGACGACGCCGATGGAGGTGCTCCGTACCGGCGTCTCCGCGCTCTCCGCCTTCGACCCCGACGACGCCGATTCCTCCCACGACGCCGAGGTCCGCAAGGCCATCCGCCTCACCGCGCAGATGCCGACGCTGGTGGCCGCGTGGGAGCGCATTCGCCGCGGCAAGTCCGTGATCGCGCCGAACCCCAAGCTGAGCCTGGCCGCCAACTTCCTCTACATGATGTTCGGCAAGAAGCCGACCGACCTCGCCACCAAGACCTTCGACGTCGCCCTGATCCTGCACGCCGACCACGAGTTCAACGCCTCCACGTTCGCCGCGCGCGTCACCGCGGCCACGCTCTCGGACATGTACTCGGCGGTGACCTCGGCCATCGGCGCCCTCAAGGGCCCGCTGCACGGCGGCGCCAACGAGCAGGTCATGATCATGGTCAACAAGATCAAGGATCCCGCGAAGGCGGAGGCGTGGATCAAGAAGGCCATCGCCGACAAGGCGCGCATCATGGGCTTCGGCCACCGCGTCTACCGCGTGGAGGACCCGCGCGCCAAGCACCTGCGCCGGCTCGCCGACGAGCTCGGCCGCCAGGCCGGCGACTCGCGGCCGCTGCAGATCCTCAACACCGTGGCGCGCGTGATGACCGAGGAGAAGCACATCTACCCGAACGTCGACCTCTTCTCCGGCGCGGGCTACGCGGCCATGGGCATCCCCACCGACCAGTTCACGCCGATCTTCGCGATGAGCCGCGTGGCGGGCTGGGCCGCCCACGTCCTCGAGCAGCACGGCAACAACCGCCTGATCCGGCCGCGCGCGGAGTACACGGGCGCCACGCGCGCCACCTACGTCCCGATCGCGCAGCGCTAGGACGAGCGGCGTGCCGGCCCTGGGTGTCGGCATCGTCGGGGCGCGCTTCGCGGCCGATCTCCACGCCGTCAACTACCGCCCGCTCGTTCCCACACGGGTGACGCTGGCCGCGGTGTGCTCGCGCACGCGCGAGCAGGCGGAGACCTTTGCGCGCCACCACGAGATCCCGCGCGTGTTCGCCGACGTCAAGGCGCTCGTCGAGTGCCCGGACGTGGACGTGGTGGACGTGTGCTCGACCACCGACAGCCACCACGAGATCGCCATCGCGGCCGCCCGCGCCGGCAAGCACGTGATCGTCGAGAAGCCGCTGACGGGCTTCTTCGGTCCCGCCGACGTGGACCGCGCGACCATGCTCGAGACGGCCCTGCGCAACTCCGACGCCGTGCTGGATGCCGTCGCCAGGGCCGGCGTGGTCCTCTGCTACGCGGAGGACTTCGTTTACGCGCCGCCCGTGGCCAAGCTGCGGCGCATGCTCGACGCCAGCGGCGGCGCCATCATGGAGCTGCGCGCCGAGGAGAGCCACTCGGGCTCTCACGCCGCGTACGCCCGCCGGTGGGCGACCGCGGGCGGCGGCGCCCTGCTGCGGATGGGCAGCCATCCCGTCGGCGTCGTCCTGCACCTCAAGCACTACGAGGGCCAGCGCCGGAACGGCCGGCCGATCCGCGCCAGGTCCGTCGTGGCCGACGTCGCGCAGATCACGAAGCTGCCGGGGATCGTGGGCCGGACGCCGCATCACCGCACCGCCGTGGAGGACGTCGAGGACTGGTCGGTGGCCCTGATCACGTTCGAGGACGGCACCAAGGCCACCGTGCACAGCAACGACATCACGCTCGGCGGCGTCCGCAACACCGTGATCGCGTACTTCACCAACGGTGTCGTGCAGGCCAACATCACGCCCAATACGGTCGTGACGGCCTACGCGCCGGACGGGGCCGTGTGGGGCGACGAGTACATCAGCGAGAAGGTCGAGACCAAGGCCGGCTGGCAGTACCCGAGCCCGGAAGAGGACTGGATGCGCGGCTATCCCCAAGAGCTCGACGACTTCGTGGCGTCCATCGCCGCGCGGCGGGAGCCGCTGGCGGGGGGTGCCCTCGCGCGCGAGACGGTGGAGGTCATCTACGCCGGCTATCTCTCCGCGGCGATGGGCCGGCGCGTGGACCTGGCGCGGACATGATCCCGTTCGCCAAGGGCCACGGCCTCGGCAACGACTACATCGTCATCGACGAGGCCGACCTGCCGCGCGCGCTCGACACGCGCGGCATCGAGCGCGTGTGCGACCGCAACTGGGGCGTGGGCTCCGACGGCATCCTCCTGAAGGTGCCGTCGTCCCGCGCGGACTTCGGCCTGCGCATCTTCAATCCCGACGGCAGCGAGGCCGAGAAGTCGGGCAACGGCCTGCGCATCTTCGCCAAGTACCTGTGGGAGCACGGCCACGCGCGCGGCCGGACGACCTTCACGGTGGACACCAAGGGCGGCGTGGTGGAGTGCACGTGCCACGTGCGCGACGGGGTCATGAACTTCGTCACCGTCGAGATGGGCGGGGCCAGCTTTCGCGCCGCCGCGATTCCCATGACGGGCCCGGACCGCGAGACGGTGGCGCTGCCGCTGGAGCTCCCGGACGGCACCAAGGTCACGGCGACGGTGGTCTCCGTCGGCAACCCGCACTGCGTGGTCTTCGTCGACCGCCTGGACGAAGCCGAGACGAAGCGGGTGGGGCCGCTCCTCGAGCGTCACGCGGTCTTTCCGCAACGGACCAACGTGCAGTTCGCGCGCGCGGCCGGGCCCGACACGCTCGACATCATGATCTGGGAGCGCGGCGCGGGCTGGACGCTGGCGTCGGGCTCCTCGTCGTGCGGCGCGGCCGCCGCGGCCGTGAAGACGGGCCGCTGCCGCCACGGGGGCGTCACGGTGCGGATGCCCGGCGGCACGCTCGTCATCGAGGTGCGGCCCGACTGGTCGCTGCGGCTCGAGGGCCCGGTGGAGGAGGTCTACACCGGCACGCTGTCGGCCGAGTTCGCGCGGGCCTGGCTCGGCGCGTGAAGCGCGTCTGCGTCTTCGCCGGATCCTCGGCCGGCACGCGCCCCGAGTACGCGGCGGCCGCGCGGGCGCTGGCCGGCGAGTGCGCGCGGCGCCGGATCGGCGTCGTCTACGGCGGCGGCTCGGTCGGCCTCATGGGCGTGCTCGCCGACGCGGCGCTGGCCGCCGGCGTGGAAGTCATCGGCGTGATCCCGCGGCCGCTCGCCTCCCGCGAGCTCGCGCACACGGGCCTCACCGAGATGCGCGTGGTCGAGAGCATGCACGAGCGCAAGGCCACCATGAACGCGCTCGCCGACGGCTTCGTCGCGCTGCCGGGCGGCCTGGGAACATTCGAGGAGACCCTCGAGGTGCTGACGTGGGCTCAGCTCGGCATCCACGCCAAGCCCGTGGGCGTGCTCAACGTCGAGGGCTACTACGACGGGCTCCTGCGCTGGCTCTCCCACGCGGTGGGCGAGGGGTTCGTGCGCCGCGAGCACCTCGGCCTGCTGCTCTTCGCCGACGCGCCCGGCGAATTGCTCGACCGCTTCGCCGCGTGGACGTCTCCGCCGGGCCCACGCGCGTGGATGAAGCCCAGCCAGGCGTAGAACAGAGGCGCGCCACGGCTTCGCCGGGGCGCGACGAACTTCTGGGGCGTGTGGGGGGCCATGTCGGGGCCCCCCACGTTCTCAGGGACTGACGACGAGGCGTGGGTGGCGCCGCCAGAAGTACGCGGACATCGCGGCCGCCGCGAGCAGATTCGCGACGAACACCGATGGCCACGGGATGAGGCGCAGCACCGGCGTCGCGAAGACCAGCGCGGCGGCCACGAAGCCGAACTCGAAGACCACGACGAAGAGGAGCAGCCCGAAGCCCCACGACGGGTTCCGCTCCACCATCCCGAGCAGCCGCGAGGCGAGGCCGCCGAGCGCGGCGAAGACGAGCACGTGGATCCACGTGAACATCGCCACCATTTCCAGCGAGACGGACAGCGTCTCGGGCGAGGCGAGGGCGCCGCGACGGAAGAGCGCGCTGCCCAGCACCGTCGGCGTGTAGAGCGGGCGCCCGGCGGCGGTGTCGAGCACGAGGAACCACAGGGCCACGGTGGCGGCGCCGATGACGCCGGCGATCATGCCCTCCTGATAGAGGCGCGCGGCGTCCTGGGCGGGGTCGGACACAGCATCAGCGGTTGAGGTCGCACGAGCGGTCATGATCGGCTCCTTCCCGGGTCCGATCGACCCCTTCTCTCGAGCGCTCCGATTCTACGCCCGCTCAGTCCCACCTGGGTTGGCGGGGCGGCGGCGGCCACGCGCCGGCCCCCGGCGCGCAGGCGACGTGGTACATGTCGCCCTCGAAGAACACGACGCTCTCGCCGTCTTCGATGGCGCGGCCGCATGCGGGACACGAGCGCTCGGGCCCCATGCATCCAGTCTACGGCGACGGGCAACCCGTCGCCGGTCAGCGGTCGGGGGGACTCTGCTCGCTGGAGCGGCGCAGGTCGAGCATCGGCGGCAGGCTGGGCGGCGCGTCGACGTCCTCCAGCCGCGTGATCTGCGTCATGCGCCCGACGATCTCGGCGATGCGCGTGGTGGCGGCGAGCATCCGCTCGACGCGCTGGCGCTCGTCTCCGCTGGTCCGCCGCGCCAGGATCTCGAGGTGGGCGACGAGGACGGCGAGGGGATTGTTGATCTCGTGGCCGGCGGCGTTGGCCAGCCGCGCCACCGCCCGCAGCTCCTGCGCGCGGCCATCGGCTTCGAGCAGGCGGGCGTTCTCGAGCAGCGTGGAGGCCTGCCGGCCGATGGCCTCGAGCAGCGCGGTCTCGCCCGCGGAGAACCGCCGCGCCTCGTTCCACCAGATGAGGTGCAGCACGCCGGAGACCTGGGTGCCGGCGAGCAGCGGAATGAACGCGCAGGAGCGGTGGGGAAAGCGCGCGAAGAAGGCGTTGGCGAAGCGCGCGTCGTTCGGCGCGTCGTCACTCCACACGACCCCACGGCCCTCGAGCAGGGCAGCGCTGAAGCGCGCCTCGGCGATCGGCAGCCGCGCCCCGAGCAGTCCGTCTCGCACCGACTCGGGAACGTGATACCCGGCCACCGGCGAGACCGCGGTGCGCTGGTGATCGATCAGGTACGCCGCCACCGTGTCCGCGCCGGTGAGCCGTCCCAGCTCACGACAGATGAGGCGCAGCGCGGCCGTGAGGTCGGTGGTGGTGCCGAGGATGCCGGAGACCGCCACCAGCGCCGCCATCTCGCGGGCGCGCGCCTGCGCCTCGGCGCGGCTGGCCGCGAGCGCGTCACGCTCGCGGCGTCGCTCGTCGTCGCGGCGCGTCTCGTCGAGGACGGCGACGGCGCGCTCGACCAGGTCCCGCATGCGCGCGCGTTGGTCCGCCTTCAGCGTGAGCGGCGCGCGGCCGTCCAGCGCCAGCACGCCGAGGAGCCGGTCGTCCGCAAGGAGCGGCATCCCGGAGAAGCTCCGGAGCCCGTGGCTCCGGCGCCAGTCGGCGCCGACGAAGCGGCCGTCGGCGAAGACGTCGGGCACCTCGAGGGACAGGCGATTGACGGCGATCCAGCCGATGCCCCCGATCCCATAGGGCAGCGTCGCCAGCGGCAGGATGGCGGCGCCATCACCGGACGCGGTGGCCACGGTCAGCGTCCGCGCGCGCTCGTCGGCCACCCACACCGCGGCCAGGGCCGCGCCCGTCAGCGCCACGAGGTCCTGGACGATCTGCTCGAGGGACGTCGTCACGCGTTCAGCGCGCGGCGATGCGATCGGCGAGCCGCGCGGCCAGCCAGCCGCCGGCCGCGGCGGCGGCGAGCGTGAGGACGAGGCCGAGGGCCGCCGCCGGCGCGTCGGGCCGCACGTGGGCGAGCGCGGGCGAGCGAAGCATCATCGGGAACGCGACGGCGAAGAGGCCCGCGCCGAACGCGAGCGCTGCCACCAGCGGCCGGCGCCGCGCGTCCGCGGCCACGATGAGGAGGGCGCCGAACAGCGGAAAGAGACGGGGCACCCAGGAGCCGCCGACGGTCGTGCCGTTGCGGCGCGCCATCTCGTGGGCGACGGCGATGGGGGACGTGCTCTCCTCGGCGGTCAGCACCTCCTGGATCACCGGCACGGGCTTGAGCACGGTGAAGCCCAGGTTGGCGACGGCGAAGATCGAGAGCTGGACCACGACGCCGAACGCCACGATCGCGATGGGGGCCCAGCGCAGCGCGGTGAGCCGTGTCCCGAGCACGAGGCTGAACGCGAACAGGGAGGCGCCCAGCACCGGCCACGTGAAGAAGAAGAGCCCGCCGTGGAGGAACGCGATCCGCCAGGAGGGATCCGCGCTGATGGCGAACGTGCCGAACAGGAACGTCGTGCCGAGCAGGGTCGCGAGGATTCGCGCGCGATCGCCCGCGGGCCACGCTTCGCGCGCGATCGCCAGGCAGGCGAGCGTGTTGACCTGGGCCCCGAGGAGCCCGAGGAGGTGCGGCGGGCTCCAGAGCGTGACGTCGATGCCGAAGAGACGGTGCCAGAGGTCGTCGATGGGCGCCGCGACGAGCATGACGGCGATGCCGAGCCACGCCAGGTGGAAGCCGCGCGTGCCCACGAGGCCGAAGAGTTGAATCGAGCCCGCTGGCATTCTTTGACCCGAGGGGGCTACACCCCCTCGGACTCCCCGGGTCTCGACGGCCACCACGCCGAACGAGGCGATGCCGGCGAGCGCGACCGACGCGTAGGTGAGAACGTGGGGCGCGATCCAGAAGGAGTCGCGGCCGATCAGGAGATGCCAGCGGATGTCCCAGCCGAGGCCCCAGCCCGCGGTGAGCTTGGTCAGGAGCAGGATCCAGAGCGCCGCGCGGCGCAGCGGCAGCACGTCGATTCCGCCCGCGACGGCGGGCCAGGCGAGCGCGTCCGGGCGGCTCATGGGCCGCATTCTACCCGCGACGGGTCCACGCCAGGAGATCGTCGAGCGACCGCGTGTTGAGCACCTGGCGCGGGCCGAGCCACGCACGCCGCGCCATGGCCACCCCGAGGTCCATGTTGTCGAGCTCCGAGAGGTAGTGCGTGTCGGTGCTGATCGAGAGCAGGACGCCGGCCTCGGCGGCCCGCCGGGCGTGGACGTCGTTGAGATCCAGGCGCTCGGGTGACGCGTTGATCTCCACCGCCTTGCCGTGGGCGCGGGCGGCGGCGAAGACGGCGTCGAGGTCCACGTCGTAGGGCTCGCGCGAGCCCAGGCGCCGGCCCGTCGGATGGCCGAGGATGTCCACGTGCGGGTTCGACAGCGCCCGCACGATGCGCGCGGTCATCGTCGCGCGGTCCTGCTTGAACCGCGAGTGCACCGAGGCCACCACCACGTCCAGCTCCGCCAGCACCTCGTCGGGGAAGTCGAGCGCGCCGTCCTCGAGGATGTCGCACTCGGTGCCGGCGAGGATGCGGATCGTGTGGCGCGCCTGCACGCCGCGGATCTCGGCGCGCTGCTGGCGCAGCCGCTCGATGCTGAGCCCCTGGGCGATGGTGAGCGAGCGCGAGTGATCCGACACGATGACGTACTCGTAGCCGCGCGCCTCCGCGGCCTCCACGAGGCGCTCGAGCGGATGGTGGCCGTCCGACCACTCCGTGTGGTCGTGCAGGTCGCCGCGCAGGTGGGAGCGCTCGACGAGGACGGGCAGCCGGCCCTCTCTGGCGGCGTCGATCTCGCCGACGTCCTCGCGCAGCTCGGGCGGGATCCAGGCGAGCCCGACGGCCGCGTACACGTCCTCCTCGGTTTCCCCGGCCACCCGCGCGCCCGTCTCCTCGTTGAAGACGCCGTACTCGCTGATCTTGAGCCCGCGCCGCACGGCCATCTCACGGAGGCGGACGTTGTGCGCCTTGCTGCCCGTGAAGTACTGCAGGGCCGCGCCGAAGGCCTCCGGCGCCACCACCCGGAGATCGATGGCGAGGCCATCCTGGTGACGGACGGAGGCCTTGGTCTCGCCGCGTCCGGTGACCTCGGCCACCGAGGGCAGGCTCACGAGGGTCTCGATCACCCGCGCGGGCTCGGTGGAGGTGACGAGAATGTCGACGTCCTTCACGGTCTCGCGCATCCGGCGGAGCGAGCCTGCGATCTCCAGGCGCTCCACGCCGCCGTGGGCGCGGAGCGCGCCGGCGACCTGGGTGGCGACGGCGCGCGCCGTCGTGAGCAGCGCGCGCGAGCGGCCGGTCTTCCACTGCGCGATGGCTTTCAGGAGGTTCTCCGAGGTCTTCTTCTGGATGCCGGCCACGCCGATGATGCGGCCGCTGCGGCACGCCTCCTCCAGCGCCTCCACGGTGTCGATGCCGAGCAATTCCCAGAGCGCCCGCGCCGTGCGGGGGCCGAGGCCGCGGACCTCCAGCAGGCTCAGGAAGTCCGGGGGCAGGTTCTCGCGCAGCTGCTCCAGCACCTCGAGGCGGCCCGTCGCCAGGTACTCCTCGATGCGCGCGCCGATCTCCTTGCCGATGCCGGGCAGGGCCCGCAGCCCGCCCCGCGCGGCTACCACCGCGACGTCCTCGGTCAGGGTCTCCAGCGTTTGCGCAGCGCGTTGCCACGCGCGGATGCGGAAGCGGGACTCGTTACGCACCTCCAGCAGGGAGGCGATCTCGTAGAAGCGACGGGCCAGCTCGAAATTCCTCACACTGTGCAATTTAACACCTGGCTTCAGACCTTCCCCCGTCCGTTGCAGGAAATCGACCCGTTTTGCCGCTCCGGGGCCGGGCACGTGACTTGCCAGAGGTTCCTTACAGGATGCGCAAGCTGGCTCGCGCTCCCCTTCGGTCGCTCATCAAAGCGCTGCTGGCCACGGGCCAGGGGCTCCGGCTGGTCAACCTCGCCCACGGTGCCCTCACCCCGGCCGCGCGCCGGCGCTTCTTCCATCTCTGCATGGACCCGGCGTGGCGGGTGGAGGGCCGGTGGTCGCTCGACTTCGCGGGGCGGCGGATCGTGCTCACCCTCTCGCGGGACTTCGCGGACGCCTGGGCAGCCGCCATCGGGTTCCACGGCTACGATCCCGAGGTGCACGCGCTGTACGAGCGGCTGGTGAGGTGCCCGCGGCCGCCGCGCGTGGTGTTCGACGTCGGCGCCAACTATGGGCTGCACGCGCTGCGCTTCCTCGTCCACGGCGCCCGCGTGGTGGCCTTCGAGCCCAACCCGGCCTGCCACCGCTGGATCCGCGCGTGGTGCGAGGTCAACGGCGTCCGCTGCGACCTCGAGCCCGCGGCCGTCGGCGCCTGTGCCGACTCCGTCGTGCTCGCGTTTCCGGAGGGGCGCACCTGGATGGGCAGCGTGAGGCCGGACGTGCATGCGGGGTGGCAGGACGCCGCCGTCCACACGCTCGCCGTGCCCCAGGTGACTCTCGACGACGTCGTCGCCGAGCGCGGGCTCGTGCCCGACCTCGTGAAGATCGACACGGAGGGCGCCGAGCTCGGCGTGCTCCAGGGCGCCGCCAAGCTGCTGCGCACGGCGGCGCCCATCGTCGTGTTCGAGAGCTGGCCGGACGCCGCGGAGCGCCGCGCGCTCTGGGACACGCTCGTCGTGGAGCACCGCTACGCGATCGCGGCGATCGACGGCACGCGGCCGCGCCCGCTCACCCGCGCCGGCTTCGTCGGCGCGCACCCGACCAACTTCGTCGCCGAGGTGCTTCCGGGCCGTGTGATACACTCCGCTCGCCAGTGATCGCGACGTGGTGCTGGGATCTCCTCGAGCCGTACCTCCGGCGCAACCTCACCAACCGCGGCGTCGAGCGCCCGACGCGCAAGCACGTGCTGGAAGAGTTCGCGCGCGTGTGGCCCGACGTCACGGCCACCCTCGGCGTGCAGGAGCCGTACGCGGGAACGATCCGCTTCAAGTGGCTGGTGCGGCTGCCGTCGGCGGACGCCGGGCCTTTCCTCGACGACCCCGAGGGCTGGATCGCGGCGCGCTTCGGCGGCGGCAAGTTCAAGATGAACCTCCACCACGGCTTGCATTTCGTGAACACGAAGAATTTCAAGCCCGCGGGTGAGCCGCGCTGGCAGGAAGTGCCTGCACTGGATCTGGAGGCCTGAATGCCCAGTGACGAGACGCGGCGAGTCCTGAAAGTGTTCGGCGTGGCCGTGACCAACCTCGAGGACGCGATCGACCGTCACGCGCCCGTCGAGGAGATCATGCGGTGGGACGCGGAGGTCGCCGAGCGCACGCGCGAGGTGATCGACCTGGTCGAACGCCTGCGCAGCCGCCGCATCGGGTGACACCTGCCCGCGTCGACGCCTCGGGCGTGGCGCTCGCCCTCCCCGCGCCCCCGCGGCGAATCGTCTCCCTGATCCCGAGCACCACCGAGCTGCTCTGCGCCCTCGGCCTCGCCGACGCCCTGGTCGGCGTCACCGTCTACTGCGTGGAGCCGCGCGACATCGTGCGCGGCAAGACCCGCGTGGGCGGCGAAAAGGACCCCGACCTCGCTCGCATCCGCGCTCTCGCCCCCGACCTCGTCGTCGCCAACATCGAGGAGAACCGCCGGGAGGACGTGGACGCGCTGCGCGCGGCCGGCCTGGCCGTGTGGGTGACCTATCCGCGGACGGTGGCCGAGGGACTCGCGATGATCGCGGACCTCGGCGAGGTGACGGGCGCCCGCGACCGCGCGCGGGCGCTCCTCGACACGCTGGAGCCGCTCTACGCCGCGGCGCGCGCGCGGGCGGCGCGGCGCGCCCCCGTGAAGGTCTTCTACCCGATCTGGCGCGAGCCGTGGATGACCGTCGGCGCCGACACGTACGTCCACGACCTGCTCGCCACCTGCGGCGGCGCCAACGTCTTCGGCGACCGCGCCCGCTATCCGGCGCTGACCCTCGACGAGATGGCCGCGCGCGCGCCCGAGGTGATCCTGTTGCCCGACGAGCCGTTCCGCTTCCGGCGCGCCCACCTGCGCGACTTCGACGCCTACCCGGCGGTGCCCGCGGTGCGCGACGGGCGCGTCCACCTGGTGGACGGCAAGCCCTTCTCCTGGCATGGCCCCCGTCTGGCCGAAGCCCTCACTAAGTTGCCGGATTTACTGACCGGCTCCTGATTCGCTTCGGCCCGGACGGCCGGGTGTGCCAAGATCGCGATGGGCCGCGGGCTCAGCGGCGCCGGGAGGACCGGATGGCTGACACCTGTCCCCGTTGCGGCTTCGCCGACGTGCAGAGCGACAAGTGCCCCCAGTGCGGCGTGATCATCGCCGTCTACCAGGCCTCGCTCGACAAGATGCGGGCCGGCCCGGGGCCGTCGCCGTTCGCGCGGCCCAACGTCCCGCGCGCGCCCGGCGGTGCCGCGCCTGTCGCCGGCGCGCCGGCCGCCGCCACGCCCTTCACCCCGACGGCGCCGCCGCCGCCGGCCGTGACCGCGGCGTCGCGTCCCGCGGCGGCGGCGCCGACCGCGGGCTCGCGCCACCCGATCTTCCGCGGCTCGGGCTCGGCGCTGTTCGGCCTCCACGTCGTCAACGCGCTCCTCACCCTCGTCACCCTCGGCTGGTACTTCTTCTGGGCCAAGGTCCGCGTGCGCAACTACCTCTGGAGCCAGACGGAGTTCGAGGGCGACCGTTTCGCGTATCACGGCACGGGCCGCGAGATGCTCGTGGGGTTCTTGAAAGCCGCGCTGTTCTTCATCGTGCCCATCACGCTGCTCAACCTGGTCCCCGAGCTCCTCGAGGCCCCGCCGGCCGTCCAGTTCGCCGCCAAATCCGCCGTCTTCGTGCTCGGCGCCGTCTTCGTGCCGGTGGCCATCGTCGGCGCGCGCCGCTATCGGCTCAGCCGCAGCTCGTGGCGCGGCATTCGCTTCTCGCTTCGCGCGAGCACGCGCGCATTCATCGGGTTGTGGATCCGCGGCTGGCTGCTGACCTCGCTCACCGTCGGTCTCTATTACCCGGTCTTCGTCACGAACCAGCATCGCTTCCTGACGAGCAACACGTGGTTCGGCTCGCAGCGCTTCGCCTTCGACGGGCGGGGGCGCGACCTCTTCTGGACCTGGGTGGGGACGATCGTCCTGTTCCTGCCCACCCTCGGGCTCTCGTGGTTCTGGTTCGCCGCGAAGCGTCAGCGGTACTTCGCGGAGCACACGCGGTTCGCGGGCGCCACGTTCCGCTCGACGGTGACGGCGCCGGGGCTGGCGTGGCTCACGGTCTCGACGTGGATCGGCCTGATCTTCACGGCGGGTCTCGCATGGCCGTGGCTCACGGCGCGCACGATGCGCCGCGGGTTCGCGTGGCTCTCGCTCGACGGTCCGCTCGCGCTGGACGCGGTGATCCAGCAGGCGCAGCAGGTGAGCGCCACCGGCGAAGGCCTCGCCGGGTTCTTCGACGCGGACCTCGGCGTTACGTAACCTTGCAGCTGGACTGGCCCGCGTCGTACCTCGACGGCAAGACGCCCGTCCGCCGCCCCGCCAGCGTTCGCATCACGCGCACCGGGCTCGAGGTCACGCTCACCGACAAGGGCACGCGCGTGTTCTGGCCCTTCCGCGAGATCCGCCAGACCCAGGGGACGTACAAGGGCGAGCAGGTGCGGCTGGAGCGCGGGGGCGAGCTCTCCGAGGCGCTGCTCCTCGGCGACATCGGCTTCCTGTCGGCGGCGCGCGCGACCGCGCCCGACGCCGCGCACTTCCACAACCCGGCGACCCGGCGCTTCCGCTTCGAGCTGACCTTCGTGGCGCTCCTCGGCGCCGTCGCACTGGCGCTGGGCATGTATTTCATCGGGATCCCCGCCCTGGCCAGGGTGGCGGCGTCACGGGTCCCCGTGGCGTGGGAGGAGCGGCTGGGCGCCGCCATCGTCGACCATTTCGCCCCGGCGGACGGGCGCTGCGAGGATCCCGCGCGCCAGGCGAAGATCGACGCGATCGTGGCCATGCTCGCCGCCAGGGCGCGGCCGCAGCCCTACACGTTCCGGATCACGGTCCTGAACGACGGCGTCGTCAACGCCGTGGCCGCGCCCGGCGGCCACATCATCGTGTTCCGCGGCCTGCTGGAGCGCACCGACTCCGCCGAGGAGCTGGCGGGCGTGCTGGCCCACGAGATCGAGCACGTGCTCCATCGCCACGTCACGCGCGCCATCTTCCAGCAGGCCTCCACGACCATGCTCCTGACCGCGGTGGTGGGCGACGTCAGCGGCGCGCTCGCTTACGGCCTCGAAGGCGCGCGCGCGCTCGGCGATCTCCAGATGAGCCGCGCCGCCGAGACCGAGGCCGACCGCGAAGGGATGCGCCTGCTCCAGGAGGCGGGGATCGGCACCGAGGGGATGATCACGTTCTTCGAGAAGATGTCGAGCCGCGAGCGGGGAAGCCCGGACACGCTGACGCGCTATCTCCGAACGCACCCCACCACCGGCGAGCGCATCGCGTCGCTGCGCGCGCTGGCCGCCAGCGTGCCGAAGCCCGAGCGCCGGCTCCTGGCCGACGACGACTGGACCGACGTCAAGCGCCTGTGCGGCGCGGCCCCGGCCCCGGCGCGGCGGCGGCAATGAGCGCGCGCACGCGCCACGCCAGCGCCGGCGTCTCCGTCACCCGCACCCCGAGCTCCGCCAGCGCGTCGTCGATGGCGTTCGCGATCGCCGCCGGCGGCGAGATGGCGCCGCCCTCGCCGAGCCCCTTCATGCCGAGCGGGTTGCGCGGCGAGGGGAACTCGAGGTGGACGGTCTCGATCCACGGCAGGTCGCCCGCCACCGGCACCGCGTAGTCCATCAGGCTGCCGGCCAGGAGCTGGCCCTGGTCGTCGTAGGCCATGTCCTCGAAGAGGGCGCCGCCCACGCCCTGCGCCACGCCCCCGTGCACCTGGCCGTCCACGATGATCGGGTTGATGACCTTGCCACAGTCGTGGGCGACGACGTAGCGCACGAGCTTGACCGCGCCCGTGTCGCGATCGACGTCCACCACCGCCACGTGCACCGCGCTCGCGAACGTCACCGTCGGCACGTGATGGTAGGCGGTCGCGTCGAAGTCCGGAGTGACGACGCCGGGCTTGGCGAAGGTGGGGATCGCCGCCTGCACGATCCGCGCGAAATCGACGGCGGAGCCCGGCGCGCCGCGGACGAACACGCGCCCGTCCTCGATCTCCAGGTCCGCGGGCGCGGCCTCCAGCAGGGCTGCCGCCGCGGCGAGGACCTTTGTGCGGACCTCGCGTGCCGCATCCGCGATCGAGTTGCCCGCGGTGACGCCGCTGCGGCTCGCGAAGGTGCCGACGCCGAAGGGCACGCCGGCCGTGTCGCCGCCGGTCACGGTGACCCAGTCGAGCGGCACGCCGAGCGCGTCGGCGGCGACCTGCGCGAACGACGTCTCGTGACCCTGCCCGGAGTTGACAGCACCCGTGGCCACCGACACGCGGCCCGCCGCGTCGAGCGTCACGCGCGCGCCCTCGAAGGGGCCGATGGCCGTGCCCTCGACGTAGCCGGAGATGCCGACCCCGCGCCAGACTCCGCGCGCCCGAAGCTCGGGCTGCGCCTTGCGCACGCCCTCGTAGTCCGCGGCGTGGAGCGCGGACTCCAGCGCGGCCGGAAAGTCGCCGCTGTCGTAGACGAGCGGGTTGCCGTCGCGGTACGGCATGCCGAAGTCGAACGGCAGCTCGTCGGGGCGGATGTAGTTCTTCCGCCGGATGTCGGCCGGATCCATCGCGAGCTTCCGCGCCAGGCAGTCCACGGCGCGGTCCATCGCGAAGACAGTCTCGGGCCGGCCCGCCCCGCGATACGGCGCATTCGGCGTCTTGTTGGTGACGACGGCTTTGACGTCCACCTTCATGTCGCGGATGCGATGCGGCCCGATCAGGTGCGCGACGGTGTTGTAGGGGAGCACGATGCCCCAGACGTTGTAGGCGCCGAGGTCGAGCCGGATGCGGTCGGCGAGGCCGACGATGGTGCCGTCCTTGCGCGCGCCGATCGTGATCGTGTGCGTCTGGTGCCGCGCGTGCGCCGCGCCCATCATGTGCTCGCGCCGGTCCTCGATCCACTTCACGGGCCGGCCGAGGGCGCGCGCGGCGATCGGCACCAGGGCGTCTTCGGGATAGCCCGAGGCCTTGGTGCCGAAGCCGCCGCCGAGGTCCGGCGCGATGACGCGGATCTTGTGCGGAGGCAAGTCCAGCGTCGCGGCGAGGCCCTGCTGCACGAAGTGCGACACCTGCGTGCTGTTCCACGTCGTGAGCGTGCCGTCGCGCCGGTCCCAGACGGCCACCACGCCGCGGCCCTCGAGCGGCATGCCCACGTAGCGCTGGATGCGGAACGTCTCCTCGACCACCACCTCCGCGGCGGCGAGCGCCCGATCGGCGTCGCCGATGGCGTGCTGAAAGCCGACGGCGACGTTGGTGCCCCACTCCGGGTGTACGAGCGGGGCGCCGGGCTCGGCGGCCGTGAGCATGTCCACCGCGACGGGCAGCGGCGCGTACTCGACCTCGATCGCCTCCACGGCGTCCTCGGCGCGCGCGCGGCTGTCTGCCACCACCATGGCGACGATCTCGCCCACGTAGCGGACGCGGTTCTTGGCCAGCGCGTACTGCGGCGCGGTGTGGACGTCGAACTTCACGGCGGCGGCCAGCCCCGGCGGAGCCGTGCCGAAGAGCGGCAGCGGCTTCATCCAGGGCGCGAGGTCGGCGTGAGTGTAGACGGCGGCGACGCCCGGCTTCCTGCGCGCGGCGTCGGTGCGGATCGAGGCGATGGTGGCGTGGGCGTGGGGCGAGCGCAGGAAGGCGGCGTGGAGCACGCCGGCCGGGGTGACGTCGTCCACGAAGCGGCCCTCGCCGCGGAGGAAGCGCGGGTCCTCCCGGCGCCGGACGGCGGCGCCGAAGTACTTGGCGCCCATCTAGTCGAGCGGGAGCGCGCTCAGGCGCGGCTGTCGCGTAGCGGGATGATCCAGTCGAGCCACGGCGCGGCCGCGGCGAGGAAGAGGCCGGGAAGCGCGACGCCGCTGATGATCCCGAGGATCGTCAGGAACGCGAGCGAGATCGCCGTGACCGCGAGGTCGAGGAGCACGGTCATCTACTCGACCTCCACGATCATCTCGATCTCGACGGGGATCTGCATCGGCAGCGAGCCCATGCCGACCGCCGACCGCGCGTGCTTGCCGATCTGGTCGCCGAAGACCTCCACCATCAGATCGGAGAAGCCGTTGATGACCTTGGGCTGGTCGCCGAAGTCCTCGGTGGCGTTGACCATGCCCAGCACCTTCACGACGCGCTTGACCTTGTCGAGGCTGCCGAGATTGGCCTTCGTCGTGGCGAGCAGGTTCAATCCGACCTCGCGCGCGACCTGGTAGCCCTGCTCGACCGACATGTCCTTGCCGAGCTTGCCGCGCGTCATCTTGCCGTCGGCGCCGCGAACGGGCCCGTGGCCGGCGAGGAAGAGCAGGTTGCCGGTGCGCACGGCCGTGACGTAGTTGGCCAGCGGCGAGGCGGGCGAGGGGAGCGTGATGTTCTTCGCCTTGAGATTGGCTTCTGCGCCCATGGTGAGCGAGCCTCCTTGGCGGGACTGACAATCGCGGGGCATCGTGGCACACTACGGCGTGCCCGTCAAACCTTCCGGCGTCGTTCCGGTGCCGGCCGCGACGCTGGTGCTGCTCCGGGATCGTGCCGCCGGCGGCTTCGACATCCTTCTGATGCGTCGCCACGCGAAGAGCAAGTTCGCCGCGGGCGACTACGTGTTCCCCGGCGGCAAGCTCACCGCCGACGACAACCCGCCCGACGCGATCCGCTGGTGCACGGGCCTCGATCCCGCCGCCGCCGCGAAGGCGCTCGCCCTCGAGGACCCGGCGCTGGCCGTCGCGCACTGGATCGGCGTGATTCGCGAGACGTTCGAGGAGGTCGGCGTGCTCCTCGCCACCGGCGCCGACGGCGGCCCCGCGCGCGTGGCGCCCGCGGCGCTGGCGGAGTGCCGGCGCGCCTGCCAGGCCGACAACCGCGCGTTCTGGGAGCTCGTGAAGGGCGCGGACCTCCGGCTCGCCACGGACCGGCTGGTCTACTTCGCCCACTGGATCACGCCCGACGCCCAGCCGCTCCGCTTCGACACGCGCTTCTTCGCGGCGCCGATGCCGTCGGACCAGACGCCGACGGGAGACGACAAGGAGGTCACCGATCTCCGCTGGCTCGCGCCGGCCGAGGCGCTGGAGGCGCAGCGCCGCGGCGAGATCTCGCTGCGCAACCCCACCATCAAGAACCTGATGCTGTTCACCGACGCGGCCTCGGCGCAGGACGCGCTCGACCGCTTGCGCGGGCGCGCCGTGACCACGATCCGCCCGCGCGTGATCTTCCTGCCCGACGGCACCCGGCAAGTCCTGAATCCCGGCGACCCCGGCTACGAGCCTTGACAGCCCGGGAACGGGAGCCCTATGCTGTCCGCTCTTCACGAATTCGCAGCACACGCCGTACCGAGACATGCCGAGAGGAGTCTCACATGCCCGATCTGCGGCGATGGCTGACTCTGGTAGCGGCGGTGACCCTGTTCACCTTCAGTGTCCACGGCGCGGCCGCTCAAGGTGTCCCCTGGGTTCCCGGCGACGACTGTAGCGTCCGCCTCAACGGCGCCTCGAGCCAGTGGGCGCAGACGGCCGACGCGTGGGCGGCGACGGCGGCGCGCTGGACGGGCTGGATCGCCGATCCGAACGACGCCGGCTGGCAGGCGGTCGTCTCGGGATGGCGCGCCGGCCGCGGGGGGTGGACCGTGGACGCCTCGTTCTGGGAGCCGAACGTCCAGCGTTGGGCGCTCGACAGCGAGCTCTGGACCGCGCTCGACAAGCAATGGGTGCCGGGCAAGCAGAACACGTGGACGGCGGCGCCGTGGCAGGCGATCAACGGTGTCTACGGCTCCGCGCGTGACGCGTGGGACGGGATCGCCGCCGGCTGGGACGCCGCGCCGCCCGACTGGAACGCGCGCACCGAGCGGTGGGAGGCCAGCGCCGAGCGCTGGGCGGGCCTGGGCGGTGGCGAGTGGCAGCCGCGCTGGACCGGCTCGGCCGAGGTGGGGTGGACCGCGCAGAGCTCGGCGCTGCTGGCGTGGCAGACCGCGTCGGAGGTGTGGACGACCGGCAATGCCTTCTGGACCATGGCCGGCGGACACTGGGAGACGCTCGGCGTGCTGTGGACGGTGACGCAGAAGGGCTGGGCGGTGAGCGACAAGCAGTGGGTCCACCTCGCGAGCAAGTGGCGCAGCCCGGGCTGGACGGTGACGGACTGGGAGGCGCAGCGCGAGGAGTGGAAGGCGGACAGCACGGCGTGGACGGGCCTCGTTCAAGAATGGAGAGCGCCGGTCTCGTCGTGGGACGCTTCGTCGATCACCTGGGCGGGCACGGCGCTCCGGTGGGAAGCGATCGCCTCGAGCCCGTGGACGACGAGCGCCGCGCTCGCCGGCGCGTGGGACGGAGCGGCCAGCAGCTGGAAGGCGACCCAGGGGATCTGGGGCGGAGCCCAGATGTTGTGGACCTCGCCGGCGCCCACGGACGCGTCGGCCACCGTCTGCCCCTCCGACGTCGCGCCCGGCGAATGGGTGATCAGCCCCGGCGTCTGGGTGGTTCCGAACGCGGGCTCGTAGCGCGCTACTGAGCGTCGCGCTCGCGGTGCTCGGCGCCGTCGCCCCGACGGCGCCCGGGCATCCCGGCGCCGCGGCGCCGCCCCGGCCGACGGCACGGGCCTACCATCTCGTGCCGACGGGCGTGCCTCAACCCGCGGTCGAGCGCGCCGGCCTCCGCCTCGACGTCTACGTTCCCGGCGCCGCGCCGGCGCGGCGCGCACCGCCGCCGCTGTTCGTCTTCCTCGTGGGCGGTCTCTGGGCCATGCCCGATGACAACTACGCCGTGGGGCCGGCGCTCGCCGACGAGATGCAGCGCGAGGGCATCGCCACCGCCGTGGTCCGGTTCGCGCTCGCCGACGGCTACCTGCTCGAGCGCTGCACGCAGGACATCGCGCGCACGATCGCGAATCTCGTGGCCCGGTCCGGCGCCTTCGGCTTCGACGGGCGCCGCGTGGTCATCGGTGGTCACGGCGCCGGAGGGCTCATGGCGTCGCTGCTCGGCCTCGACGCGCGCTACTTCGCCGCCGCCGGTGGCTTCGACGCCTCCCGGGTGGCCGGGGTGGTCGCGCTGCGCGGCGTCTACGACCTGTCCGACGCGGCGCTGGCGGGTCATCCGCAGCGCGCCTTCTTCCAGTGGGCCGCCGGCAAGGAGGCCGACGCGCGCCGTCAGGTCTCCCCGCGGGAGCGCGTCCGCGCGGGCGCGCCGCCGTTCCTCGTGCTGGCGGGCGGCGACGACCTCGCGGGCTTCGCCCAGGACGCGCGGGCGTTCGCGCGCGCGCTGGAGCGTGCCGGGCATCGTGACGTGCAGAGCTACGTCGTGCCGGAGCGCGACGGCCGCACGCTCGCCAACCTCTCCGGCGCCGGCAACCACGTCACGCGCCTGGTCGCGGGCTTCGTCCGGGGCGAGCCGGTGCCCGAGCCCATCGAGGGCGCGTGGGCGGTCAAGCAGATCTGGCAGCGCGACCCGCCGTTCTCGAGCGAGCCGTTCTGGACGGACGAGCGCCTGGTGCAGAGCCGCCCCGTCGACGACCGCTTCAAGCGCATGCTGGGCCGCGTCTTCGAAAAGCAGCGTTCCGAGCTCGGCGCCTACCCGGGCAAGGTCTATCACGCGATCGACCTCGACGCGTGGCTGGCGTCGCGCGGCGCCGGCGAGATCGGGCAGGGCGAGCACCTGACGATCACCAACATCCGGGGCGAGCGCCTGTTCCTCACGCGCGAGGCGATCCGCCGCGCGCGGCCGGAGATCGTCGTGGGCCTCGACGACGAGCGCAATCTCTTCCGCCTCGCCGTCTGGTACCGGCTCAAGAACCAGTACTCGTGGAAGCCGGAGACGGCGCTCCTGCCCAAGATGATCCGCCCGGTCGGCGCGTTCCTCTACTATCCCGAGGATCCGCCGGACGGCCTGCCCAACGCCACCTACGCGGCGTTCGGCCTCACCCCCGACAGCTTCCGCCTCAGCGAGACCGACCCGCTCGCGCCCGTACGGGACGTCCCCCCCGAGGTATGGACGGCGCTCGCGGGCGAGGTCGGCTGCCTCACGTGCCACGCGTTCCGCGGCGCGGGCGCCCGCAGCCACCACGTCCGGGCGAGCGACGGCAAGCCGCACGGTGGCTTCGGGCTGGCCCTCGAGGAATATCCCGGCGAGGTGTGGCGGCGCTTCCTCTACGAGCAGAAGGCGGTGGCGGAAACCATCGGCGTCGGCCCGCTGGAGGTGCCGGAGCCGGGGGCGACGCTGCTGCACAATCTCGTGACGCGCGAGCGCAAGCGGCCATGACGCCCGAGCAGGAGCGCATTCGCGGCTACCTCGTCGCGCAGGGCGCCAGGCTGCCGCCCGCCGACATCGTGGCGAAGGTGGAGGCGGCCATGGCCGACCTCGCGGCGGCGGCGCGCGCGGTGCCGGCGGCGCGCTTCGCCGAGCGGCCGGAGCCCGAGGAGTGGAGCGCCAACGAGGTGCTCGCGCACGTGGTGGCCGCCGACACGTACTTCGGGGGCGGGATCGTCGCGATCCTGGATGGCCGCCCGGCACCGCCGCGCGGCGGCGGCCGCGGCTTCGAGAACGCGCCCCGCCGCCCGGCGGATGAATGGATCGCGATTCTCGAGCGCCAGCGCCGCGCGCTCTTCGACCGTGTGAGCGCCGCCGATCCGCACGCGAAGCTCGACGTCACGATCGAGCACCCGTTCTTCGGCCCGCTGAACTGGCGCGAGACGCTCCTGTTCTCGCGCCTGCACGACCTCGACCACGCCGGGCAGCTCGGCGAGATCGCCGCGGCCTTCGGCGCGTCGCCGCGCGCCTGATGCGCGTCGCGGTCTCGCTGCGGCTGGTCAAGGACTTCGCGCGGGAGAGCGCGTACGTGGCCGAGGCGGAGCGCCTGGGCGCGCACTCGGTGTGGACGGCGGAGGCGTGGGGCCACGACGCGGTGTCGCCGCTGGCCTTCGTCGCCGCGCGCACCTCGCG
>DASYTM010000071.1:0-22471 GCA_036002345.1 Candidatus Methylomirabilota bacterium
GTCGGCAGCCGCTGCAGGATCAGCGTGTCGACGTTCACGCGGCTCACGAACGAGAAGCCCCAGTCGCCGCGCAGCATCGAGGTCAGCCAGCGCGCGTAACGCACGGGCAGGGGATCGTCGAGGCCGAATTTCGCCCGAAGGTTCATCCGCACCTGGGGCGGCACGTTGGGATTGGTCGCGAGCTCCTCGAACGGGTCCCCCGGCGCCAGGGCGAGGATCGTGAAGAGGACGAGGCTGATGCCGAAGATGACGGGCACGGCGATCAGCAGGCGGCGGACGACGTAGCGCGACATGGGTTCAGGGGGCCGGGCGCGTCCGCCCGGCCCCCGTCCCGCGTCCTACACCCTGAACCAGTTGAAGAGGAAGGCCGTGTCGTTGTCCCAGCCGCTGATCTCGACGGCGCGCAGCCGGCTGGAGACGGCCTGCACCTTGTTGCGCCAGAGCACCGGGATGACGACCACGTTCTGGATGACGAGGTCGTTCATCCGGATGAAGAGCGCCGCGCGCTTGACGGGATCGAGCTCCGTCTCCGCGGCGCGGAAGAGCTTGTCGTATTCCTCGTTGCGCCAGCGCGTGATGTTGCGGCCCTGGTACTTGTTGTCCTTGGTCGCGACCTCCCAGGAGGCGAACTGCTCCATGAACGTCTGAGGATCAGGCGACGCCTGCGTCGTCGTATACATCTGGATGTCCGTGGAGAAGCGCGGGTAGATGTCCGGGTTCGCGGCGTCGGAGGAGAAGTAGACCGAGGCCGTGATCGACTTGATCTCGATCTCGATGCCCGCCTTGGCGGCCGCCTGCTTGACGATGGCCTGATTCTTCTGCCGCGGGGCGTTGATCGAGGTCTGGTAGACCATCTTGAGCTTCTTGTCGCCCTTGGCGCGGATGCCGTCCGGGCCCTTCTTCCAGCCCGCCGCCTCGAGGATCTGGGCCGCCTTCTCGACGTTGAACTCCGCCTTGTTGGCCTTCGACACGTACTTCGACGGCGAGTTGAGGAAGTTCGGCGTCACCTGACCGCCGCGCCCGTAGATCTCCTCCTGGACGGCCTGGCGGTCGACGAGCAGGCTCAGGGCCTGCCGGACGGCGGGATCGGTGAGGAAGGGGTGCGGGGCCTTGAGGCTCGAGCGCTCGCCGTCGACCTCCTTCCACGGGTCGGTCTGGTTGCACTGGATGTGCTCGATGTTGCCGCCGGGCGAGGTTTCGAATTTGCCGCGGCCGCCCTGCTCCATGCGGCGCATGATCTCTTCCTCGACCTGCATGTTCCACGCGTAGTCGTACTCCGCTGTTTGCACGACCGCGCGGCCGGCGGAGACGGCGTCGCCGCCGCCCTTCATCTCGATGGTGTCGAAGTGCGGGCGATTGGGCATGTGGTAGGTCGGGTTCAGCTCGCCGCGCACGATGTCGCCGGGCTTGAAGTCGACGAAGCGATAGGCGCCGGTACCGACGGGCTTGAGGTTGGCGGGCGCCTCGCGCGACTTCGCGCCCTTGTAGGCGTCGAAGAGATGCTTGGGGATGATCATGCCGCGGTAGCCACAGAAGGCGTCCGACCAGAACGGCGTGGGGTTCTTGAAGGTCAGCTTCACGGTGTGGCTGTCGACCTTGTCGATCCGCGCGATGTCCTTGTAGGAGCTGATGGTGGTGGCGGCGGTGGCGGGATCGGCGGCGTACTCCCAGTTGAAGACGATGTCGTCGGCGGTGAACGGCTTGCCGTCGTGCCACACGACGTTCTTCTTGAGTTTCCACGTCACCGACTTGCCGTCGCGCGCGAGCTGGCTGTTCTGGAACGACGGGATCTCGGCGGCGAGGATGGGCACCAGGTTGCCGTCGGGATCGAAGGCGGCGAGGGGATCGTAGAAGATCCGCGAGCCGTCCTGGTCCTTGGTGCCGACCGCGAAGTGCGGGTTCAGGAGCGTCGGCGACTGCCACCAGAGAACCTTGAGGGCGCCGCCGCCGCCGCGCTTGGTCGGTGCGTACTGCACCTTCGACTGCGCCTGGGCCACGCCGGCCGAGGCCAGCATCTGCGCCGCCAGCGGCGCTCCGAGCCCGAGGCCCACCATCGTCTGCACGAAGGCCCGGCGGCTGAGTCGCCCGCCGCGTACGTCCTCGATCAGGGCCCGCAGTTCGCGTTCTCCCATGGAAACGTCCTCCTCGTGAGGTGGCGAGTCTACGCCTTGTACCAGTAGGGCAGCCGCCACATGGTCGTGTCCCAGCCGTTGAGGTCCATGCCGTGCAGGCGCGCGTTCGCGCCGCCCACGCCGTTGCGCCACAGGACCGGGATGACCACCACGTCACGGATGACCAGGTCGTTCATGCGGATGAACAGCGCCGCGCGCTTGACGACGTCCATCTCCGTCTCGGCGGCGCGCCACAGCCGGTCGAACTCCTCGTTGCGGAACCGCGTGATGTTGCGCCCCGCCCACTTGTTCTCGCGCGAGGCGACCTCCCACGACACGAACTGCGCCATGAACACCTGGGGATCGGGGGCGTTCATCGTGACGTTGTACATCTGGAGATCGGCGTAGAAGTGCGAGTAGGTGTCGGGGTTCGCCACGTCGGAGGAGAAGAACACCGAGGCCACGATCGACTTCAGCTCGAGCTCGATGCCGGCCCTGGCGGCCGCCTGCTTCACGATGGCCTGGGTCTTCTGGCGCGGGGCGTTGATCGACGTCTGGTAGACGAACCGGAGCCGCTTGCCGTCCTTGGCGCGGACCCCGTCCCCGCCCCGGCGCCACCCGGCCGCCTCGAGGATCTGGTTGGCGCGCTCGATGCTGAACTCCCAGCGCGTGTTCCGCGAGTAGAACCGCGGCGGCGAGTTCAGGAAGTTCGCCGACGTCTGCCCGCCGCGCCCGTAGATCTCCTCCTGGATGGCGGCGCGATCGACGAGCACGTTGAGGGCGGCGCGCACGGCGGGGTCGGTGAGAACGGGGTGCGGCGCCTTGAGGCTCGAGCGCTCGCCGTCGATCTCGCGCGTGGGGTCGGTGTTGTTGAGCTGGATGTGCTCGGGATTGCCGGTGGGCCAGATCACCACGCGGCCCTTGCCGCCCTGCTCCAGCCTTCTGAGTATTTCGTCCTCCACCTGGAGGTTCCACGCGTAGTCGTACTCGCCGGTTTGCAACACGGCGCGCGCCGCGGAGGCCGCGTCGCCGCCGCCCTTCATCTCGATCGCGTCGAAGAACGGGCGGTTCGGCGCGTGATAGGCGGGGTAGAGCTCGCCGCGTACGACGTCGCCCGGCTTGAAGTCCACGAAGCGGTAGGCGTTGGTGCCCACGGGCTTGAGGTTCCCGGGCGCCTCGCGCGACTTGCCGCCCTTGAACGGCTCGAAGACGTGCCTGGGGATGATCATCCCGCGCGCGCCGCAGAAGGCGTCGGCCCAGAAGGGCGTCGGGCGTCTGAAGACGATCTTCACCGTGTGGCTGTCGAGCTTGTCCACGCGCTCGATGTCGCGGTACGTCGCCATCGTCCACGCCGCCGTGGCCGGGTCCGCCGCGTACTCCCAGTTGAAGACGACGTCGTCGGCGGTGAACGGCTTGCCGTCGTGCCAGGAGACGCCCCGCTTGAGCCTCCACGTCACGGAGGTGCCGTCGCGCGCCACCCCGCCGTTGTCGAGACTGGGGATTTCGGCGGCGAGCGCGGGCACCAGGTTGCCGTCGGGATCGAAGCCCGCGAGCGGCTCGTAGAAGACGCGCGCGGCGTCCTGGTCCTTGGTGCCGTTGGCGAAGTGCGGGTTGAGGAGCGTGGGCGCCTGCCACCAGAGGACCTTGAGCGGCCCGCCGCCGCCGCGCCGCGTGGGCGTGAACGTGGCGCGCGGCTGCGCCGCCGCGGGGCGCGGCCCCAGCATCTGGGCGGCGAGGGGCGCCGTGACGCCGAGCCCGGCCATCCACTGGATGAAGCGCCGGCGCGAGCACCGGCCGCGATGGACGTCGGCGACGAGCGCGCGGAGGGCGGCCTCGTCCACTTACGCCGCCGCGAGCATGCGAACGGCGACGTCGATCGCCTCGATCATGCTCTCGGGATTCGCGATGCCCTTCCACGCGCGGTCGAAGGCCGTGCCGTGATCGACGGAGACGCGCAGGAACGGCAGGCCGACCGTCACGTTGACGCCCGACAGGCCGGTCCAGCGCTTGGTCGCCTCGTCGTACTGGAAGCCGAGCGTCTTCACGGGAATGTGCCCCTGGTCGTGGTACATCGCGACGACGATATCAAATTCGCCGCCGCGCGCGCGGGAGAAGAGGGTGTCGGCGGGCAGGGGGCCGACGACCGTCATGCCCTCCGCGCGCGCGGCCTCGATGGCGGGCACGATGGCGGTCTTCTCCTCGTCGCCGAAGAGGCCTTCCTCGCCGGCGTGGGGATTGAGGCCGGCGACCGCAATGCGGGCGGCGGAGCGGCCCAGGCCGCTCATGGTGCGCTGGGCGAGGCGGATGACGCGCAGCACGCGCTCGCGCGTGACGAGGTCGGGCACGCGGCGCAGCGCGACGTGCGTGGTCACGTGGATCACGCGCAGGTCGTGGCCCATCAGCAGCATTGCGAAGTCGCTGGTGTTCGACAGCCGCGCCAGGATCTCGGTGTGGCCGGTGTGCTCCATCCCGGCGGCGGCCAGCGCCTCCTTGTTGATGGGCGCGGTGACGATGCCGTGGATCTCACCCGCCCGCGCCAGCGTCACCGAGCGCTCGACGTAGTCGTACGCGGCCTGGCCCGCCACCGCGCTCACGGCCGCGCGCGGCAGCGTGGTCATGTCCACGTTGGCGAGGTCGAGCACCTCCAGCGTGCCGTCGTCCCAGCGGCACTCGGCGACGCGCTTGACGGCGTGCAGCGTCAGCGGCGACTTCAGGAGCGCCAGCGCCGCGCTCATGGTGGAGGCGGCGCCGACGACGACGGGGCGGCTGTCGCGGGGCACGACGGGCTCGGCGGCGGCGCGCGCGATGATCTCGGGTCCGACGCCGGCCGGATCGCCCATCGTGACGCCGAGGATCGGGCGCTTCACGCCACGGCCTCGCGCGCCAGCGACACGAAGAGATCGGGCTCGCCGAAGCCGCCCGCCTTGGTCACGACGCACAGCGGCTCGCGGCCGGGCGCGCGCAGGCGGCCCAGCGCCAGGCCGGGCCGCGGCGCGCCCTCGAGATCGAGCCGCTCGGCGCCGAGCGCGCGATAGAGCGCGACGAGCGTCTCGCCGCCGGTCACGAGGACGACGTCGAAGCGCTCGGCATCGAGCCGCGCGCGCGCCTGCGCGGCCAGCGCGCCGGCGGCCTCCGCGGGCTCACCCTGCGCCGCGTCGGGCGTGGCGAGCACGGTCAACCCGGCGTCGCGCGCGGCCTCGATCTGGCGCCGCGTGGCGGGATGCCGGCTGCCCGCGACGATCAGCCAGCGGTCGCCGGAGGGCGGGTCCACGCGCGGCGCGGCCAGCCCGAGCCGCCGCGCCAGCGCGAGCGCGAGCCCCGCCGCGCCCACCAGCAGCGGCGGCGCGTCCATCTCGCACAGCGCTTCGGCGAGCGCGTCGAGATCGGCGTCGGTCTCGGCGTCGGCGACGATGACCATCCCCGAGAGACGGCCCAGCCGCGCCGTGAGGGCGGCCCCGCCCGCGTGCACGCGGCCGAGCGGGATCCACGCGAGCGGGCGATCGAGCTGCGGGCGCAGGAGATCGACGATGTTCGACGAGCCCGTGGCGCGGGGAAAGGTCGGATCGTCGGCGATCGGAGTCTCGGCCACGGGCACGGCACCGACCAGGAGCACGCGCTCGACCACCACGCGATGCTGGGCGGGCAGGGCGGGGCACACGAGAGCCCCCGGCGCGCCCGTCTCGCGCAGGAGCGCGTCCACCTCGGCCCCGACGGGCCCGCGCAGCGTCGAGTCGATCTTCTTGAAGAAGCGCGTGCGGGCGACGCTGCGCGCCACGCCCGCCACGCGCCGCGCGGCGTCCGCGGGGCCGAGCCCGCGGCTCTCCGTGTCCACCACGCTGACGGGCGCGCGCAGTGGCGGGTCGGGCCAGACGGTCACGGGCACGGGGCCGCGCGCGGCGAAGAGCGCGCCCGTGTCGCACGCGCCGGTGAGGTCGTCGGCGAGGATCGTCAGCGGAAGCTGCGCGGCGGGACTCATGGGAGACTCAGACTATAGGGGTATACTCGACACGATTTCAATGCCACGGAAGGCCCCGCTCGTCTTCGCGTTCGCCCTCGTGACGGCCGCCCTCGGCGTGGCGCTGTACGCGGCGGCCAAGGCCCCGATGCCCGAGCCCTCGGCGCCCGCGGGCCCGCGTCCCGGCGCCGAGGACCGCGGCCCCGCGCCGGCGCCGTTGGCCGGGGGCAGCGACGTCGAGAACGCGCTCAAGCGCCTGGACCTGATCCGCCCGAGCCGCGTGAAGTACGCCGAGGATTTCACGCTGCCCCAGCCCGACGGCAAGAGCTTCCGGCTCGCCGACCAGCGCGGCAAGGTCGTGCTCGTGAACTTCTGGGCCACGTGGTGCCCGCCCTGTCTCGAGGAGATGCCGGCGATGGAGCGGCTCTGGCGGCGCCACAAGGACGACGGCTTCGTCCTGCTCGCCATCTCGCTCGACGCCGATCCCAAGAAGGTTTCGCCGTTCGTGAGCGCGCGGAAGTTCACGTTCCCCGTCGCGGTCGATCCCAAGATGGCCGTGGCCGAGAAATACGGCGTGCGCGCGCTGCCCTCGAGCTTCGTGATCGATCGCGCCGGCGCGCTGACCGGCGTCGCCCTCGGGCCGCGCGCGTGGGACGACGCGGCCGCCCACGGGCTGCTCCAGGCGATGCTCCGCTGATGGGCGGCTCGCTCGGCGTGGCGGTGGCCTTCAGCGCGGGACTCTTCTCGTTCCTGTCGCCGTGCGTGCTGCCGCTGTTTCCGTCCTACCTCTCGTTCATCACGGGCATGTCGGTCGGCGACCTCACCGCCGAGCTGAGCGCCGGCGCCCGCCGCCGCGTGCTCGTGCACGCCGTGGCCTTCGTGCTCGGCTTCTCGCTGGTGTTCATCGCGCTCGGCACCTCGTTCAGCGTGGCGGGGCAGCTCCTGTTCAAGTACCGGGACGTGATCCGCATGGTCGGCGGCGCGCTCATCATCGTGTTCGGGCTCTACATCGCGGGCGTGCTGCGCATCGGGATCTTCGGCCGCACGGCCTCGTTCCAGCTCGGCGAGAAGCCGGCCGGTTACCTGGGCTCGTTCGTCGTGGGCGTGACGTTCGCGGTCGGCTGGACGCCGTGCGTGGGCCCGATCCTCGGCGCGATCCTCTCGCTCGCCGGCACCGCGGAGACGGTCGGCCGGGGCGTCGGCCTCCTCGTCGCCTACTCGGCGGGCCTCGGCCTGCCGTTCCTGCTGTCGGCGCTGGCGCTCGGGCCATTCCTCAAGGTGTTCAAGCGCTACCGGCCGCTCATTCCCGTCGTCGAGCGCGGGGCGGGCGTGCTGCTCGTGATCGTCGGCGTGCTCGTGCTCACCAACTACTACGTCGTCCTCAACTCCTGGGCGATCTCCCTCACCCCGGAGTGGCTCCTCCAGCGCCTCTAGCAGGCGTGCCTGTCTTCGTCCGCGTTCCCGCGACGTCCGCCAACCTCGGCCCCGGCTTCGACGCGCTCGGGCTCGCGCTGGCCCTCTACAACGACGTCGAGGCCGCGGAGGCCGACGGCGTGAGCGTGGTCGTGGAAGGCGAGGGCGCGGGACGCCTGCCGACCGGCGCCGACAACGTCGTTGCGCGCGGCGTGCGGCTGGCGTTCGAGGCGGCGGGCCGTCCGTTCAAGGGCGTGGCGCTCCGCTGCGTGAACCGGATCCCGCCGGCGCGCGGGCTCGGCTCGAGCGCGGCGGCGTGGGTCGGCGGCCTCGTGGCGGGCTCCCGCCTGGCTGGTGAACCGCTGGGTAAGGAGCAGTTGCTCGCGCTCGCCGTCCGCGCGGAGGGTCATCCCGACAACGTGGCCGCCGCGCTCCACGGGGGCCTGACCGTCTCGTGCGTCGCCGCCGACGGCGGCGTCACCGCGATCTCGCTGCCGGTGCCCGACGGCCTCACGTGGGTGGCCCTCGTGCCCGCGATCACCGCCTCCACCGCCGAGGCGCGGGCCGTCCTGCCCGCGTCCGTGCCGCGCGCCGACGCCGTCTTCAACGTGCAGCGGGTCGCGCTGCTGCTGGCCGGGCTCCAGGCCCGGCGCCTCGAGGCGCTCGCCGCCGCGCTCGACGACCGGCTGCACCAGCCGTATCGCCGCGCGCTGTTTCCGTGGATGGAATCGGTCGGCGCTGCGGCGCGAGGCGCAGGAGCGCTCGGCTGCGTGCTGAGCGGCGCCGGCCCGTCGCTGCTGGCGCTCGTCGCCGGCGACGGCGCCGCGGTCGCGCGTGCCATGGAGCAGGCGCTCGCCGCCGCCGGCATCCAGGGACGCGCGCAGGCCTATATGGTGGACACGGCGGGTGCCACCATAGTGAGCGGAGCCACGCGTGCCTAGTGCAGGCCACCCACGACCTGATCCGATCTCGCGGGCCCCGCTACAACAAGCCGGCGTCCTGACGGATCGCGATCTTCGAAGCGCCGTGCGCGACGGCTGGATCGCGGCCGCCACACCGCTGACGGACGAGCAGTTCCAGCCCGCGAGCCTCGACCTGCGATTGGGGCCCGTGGCCTACCAGCTCCGCGCCAGCTTCCTGCCCCACCGCGAGACGGTGCGCGAGCGCCTGGAGGGCGCCTCGAACAACGACCTCGTGATCGACCGCGTGACGCTCGAGAGCGGCGCGACGCTCCAGCGCGGCTCGGTGTACCTCGTGCCGCTCCTCGAGTCGCTCGCGCTGCCGCCGGCCGTGCGCGGGCGCTCGAATCCCAAGTCGACCACCGGGCGCCTCGACGTCTTCACGCGCGTCATCACCGACGGCACGCCGCGCTTCGACGAGATCCAGGCCGGCTACCGCGGCGCGCTCTACCTCGAGGTCTCGCCGCAGTCGTTCCCGGTCCGCGTGTACGCGGGGGGCTCCCTCAACCAGCTGCGCCTGCTCGAGGGCCCGACCTCGATGACCGACGCGGCGCTCACCGCACTCTATCGGGAGAGCCCGCTGCTCTACGACGACGACGATCGGCCCCTGCCGGTGGAGCGCGTCGCCTTCAACGACGGGCTTTGCATGGGGATCGACCTGTCAGGCCGGACGACCGGCGGGGTGATCGGCTATCGCGCGCACCCCAATCCACCGGCGGTGGACCTGGCCCGTGTCGGCCACTACGACCCGACCGAGTTCTGGGAGCCCATCAAGGCGCCCGTCCGCGACGGCTACATCCTCGAGGCCAACAGGTTCTACATCCTGGTGTCCAAAGAGCGGATTCGCGTGCCCCCGGAGTTCGCGGCCGAGATGGTCGTTTACGACGCGGGGGCGGGCGAAATTCGCACGCATTACGCGGGGTTCTTCGACCCCGGCTTCGGATTCGGTGACGGGACCGTCCTCGGCACGAAGGTTGTTATGGAAGTAAGGGCGCGCGAGGTGCCGTTCATGGTCTACGACGGCCAGACCTCCTTCAAGGTCTGGTTCGAGCGACTCCGGGGCCGGCCCGAGCGGGTCTACGGGGTGGGGTTGGCGTCCTCGTACCAGCACCAGACATTGAGCCTGAGCAAGCACTTCCGGCGCTGAAGCCCGTCCCGTGAATCGGGCTTCTTGCTGGAGTAGGGCCGTCGGTTAGAATGAGGGCGTGGCGGGGTGAACGACCTGCGCGCAGAACGGTTGAGAGCCCATGGAGGGGCCACATGGCGGAACAGAAGCGGAAGGAAACGCGGCCGACGAAGCCATCCGAAGGTGGCGGCGACGGCGCCGCGGCCAGTCCCGAGATCGCGAAGAAGGGCAAGAAGATCAAGGAGGACATCGACAAGCTCCTTGACGAGATCGACGACATCCTCGAAGAGAACGCCGAGGAGTTCGTGAAGAGCTACGTGCAGCGCGGAGGCGAGTAGGCGCATGCCGATTTACGAATACCGATGTCGCGGCTGCGGGCACGATTTCGAGACGTACGTCCACGGCACGTCGACCAAGGTCGCCTGCCCCACGTGCCAGAGCGCGGACATCACCCGCAAGCTCTCCGTGTTCGGCCTCAAGAGCGACGGTGGCTTCGTGCCGTCGACCGCCGGCGGCGGTGGAGGCTGCTGCGGAGGCGGCGGCTGCGGCTGCCACTAGGCCCCACCTGGATCTCCGCCGGCTGGAAGTCTTCGCCAAGGTTGCCGAGCTCGGCAGCTTTTCACGCGCCGCCGAAGCTCTCTTCCTGACCCAACCCACCGTCTCCGAGCACGTGCGCGCGCTCGAGGACGAGATGGGCGTCCAGCTCCTCGACCGGCTCGGCCGCGGCGCCACGCCCACGCGCGCGGGCGATCTCCTGCTCGGCTACGCGCGGCGGATGCTGGCGCTGGCCCGCGAGGCGCAGCAGGCCCTCGACCAGTTCCAGGGACGCATGAGCGGCGAGCTGGTGATCGGCGGCAGCACGATCCCCGGCGAGTACGTCCTGCCCGCGCTCATCGGCCAGTTCAAGGCGAAGTACCCCGACATCTCCGTCTCGCTCCTCATCGGCGACTCGCGCCAGGTGAGCGAGTGGGTGGAGCAGGGGCGCGCGGAAGCCGCGCTGGTCGGCGCGCGGCCCGGCTCGCGCGCGCTCGAGTCGCGCGAGCTGATGCCCGACGAGCTCGTCATCGTGGTGCCCGCGAGCCACGGCTGGGCCGCGCGCAAGACGGTTTCGCTGGACGACCTGCGGCGCGAGCCGATGGTGGTGCGCGAGCGCGGCTCGGGCTCGCGCGAGGCGCTCGAGCACGTGCTGGAGACGGCGAGCCTCTCCCTGGCCGCCTTCCGCGTCGTCGGCGAGATGGGCTCGACCTAGGCCGTGAAGGCCGCGGTGCGGGCGGGCGTCGGCGTCGCGCTGATCTCGCGGCGCGCGGCGGAGGACGAGTGCCGCGCGGGGCTCCTGGCCTGCGTGAAGGTGAAGGACCTCAAGGTCGCGCGGAGCTTCCACCTCGTCACCCACAAGGACCGCACGCGCTCGCCGCTCGCCCAGGCGTTCCTGACCTTCCTGGAATCCCAACCCTTCGAGCGCGCGTCCCAAGCGACATGAGCGAGCCGGCGCCCTCGGGCAAGGAGATCCGTCTGACCTCCTATGCCTCGTGCGCCGGCTGAGCGTCCAAGATGGCTCCTGGAGATCTCCAGGAGGTGCTGAGCGTCCTGCGCCGGCCCGCGCTCTCGCCGGAGACCGCGAAGAACCTCCTGGTCGGCCTCGGCGCCGCCGACGACGCCGCCGTGTACCGGATCAGCGACGACCTCGCCCTCGTCGAGACCGTGGACTTCTTCCCGCCCGTGGTGGACGACGCGTGGACGTGGGGCGCCGTGGCCGCGGCCAACGCCATGTCCGACGTCTACGCGATGGGCGGCGAGGTGATGTTCGCGCTCGCCGTCGCCGGCTTCCCGCGCGAGATGGACAAGGCGATCGTGGCCGAAGTCTTCCGCGGCGGCGCCGAGAAGGTCGCCGAGGCGGGCGGCGTGATCGCGGGCGGCCACACCGTCGTGGACAACGAGCCCAAGTATGGCCTCTGCGTCACCGGCCGGGTGCATCCCGATCGCGTGCTGATCAAGGGCGGGCTGCGTGCCGGCGACCGGCTGTTCCTGTCCAAGCCCCTCGGTACCGGCGTGATCACCACCGCCGGCAAGGACGGCAAGGCTCCGGCCGAGGCGCTGGCGGCGGCCGTGGCCAGCATGCTGCGGCTGAACCGGGTGGCCGCGCGGGCCGCGCAGGCGGGCGGGGCCACCGGCGCGACCGACATCACCGGCTTCGGCTTCCTCGGTCACGCCGGCGAGATGGTGCTCGCCTCCGGCGCGGGAATCGCCGTGGACACCGCGAAGCTCCCGTTCCTGCCCCACGCGCGCGCGCTGGCGGACGCCGGCCAGTTCAGCGGCGGCATGAAGCGGAACCAGCGCCACGTGCAAGGCGTGTTCGGCACGCGGCTCGAGATCGGCGCCGGCGTGCCCGCGGTCGTCGTCTCACTGCTGATGGAGGCCGAAACCTCCGGCGGCCTGCTGTTCTCGGTGCGCCCCGACCGCGTCGCGGCCGTGCGCGAGACGTTTCGCGCGGCAGGCGAGGAGGCGTGGGAGATCGGCGACGTGGTGCCGGCGGCGGTGCTGCGGCTGTCCTGAGAGGGGGGCTAGGAGCGGGTTTCGTTCGGGTCGCGGGCTGACTTCACGAAGGCGACGAGTCGCTTCTTCAATTCCGCGGGCATCGGGGCTTCGGGCAGGCGGCGTGTCGCTGAGATCGTCTGGCGGTAGGTATTGATGAACGCCACGCACGGTTGACAGCCGTCGATGTGCCACTCGAGCAGCTCGCGGAGATGCTTGGCAAGGGTGCCGTCGAAGTAGTCGCCGAGCAGCTCGGCGATCTGCCGGCACTCGATCTCGGAGGGACCGCTCGAGCCGCACTCACCCATCGCCCACCATTATAAAGAGATGCGGCGAGCGAGGCATTCGATTCGGAGCCCTTGACGCGGGGCGGCACGGGATCGGCCGGGCGGAGCCGCCCCCCGCGCGGTATGCTCGCCCCGTGCTTCGGGTCGCGGTCCTGACGCCGTTCGCCTCTCCCTCCGTCCGCGGCAACGCCATCACCGCCGAGCGCATCGTCGCGGGGCTGCGGGAGCGGGGCGCGCAGGTCTCGCTGTGGGATTTCGCGACGACCGCCGAGGCCGACGTCGCGGCGGGCGTGGAGGCAGAGCGGCCCGCGCTCGTGCACGCGTTCCACGCGCTCCGCACGGGGCCGCTCGGGCTCAGGCTCGCGCGCCGGCTCGAGGTCCCGCTCGTCGTCACGCTGACCGGCACCGACGCGAATCACGAGCTGCTCGATCCCGCCAACGCCCCGATGGTCCGCCGGGTGCTCGAGGGCGCGGCGGCCGTGACCGTGTTCGACGCGTCGATCGCCGAGCGCGTGGCCGCGGTCCTGCCCGACCTCCGCCCGCGCCTCGTCACCGTGCCGCAGGCCGCGCGCTTCCCGGCCACGGCGCCGTTCGACCTCGACGCGCGCTGGCCGCTGCCCGCCGACCGCGTGCTCTTCGCGCTGCCCGCGGGGATCCGGCCCGTGAAGGCGCCGTTGCGGCCGCTCCCACCGTTCGATCGCGTGGTCGCCGCCGACCCGCGCGTGCGCCTGCTCTACGTCGGCCCCGTGCTCGATCCGGCCGAGGGCGAGGCGCTCGCCGCCGCGCTCCGCGGCCGGCCCTGGGCGCGCCGCCTCGGCGCCGTGCCCCACGCGGCGATGCCCGCGCTCCTCGCGCGCGCCGACGTCGTGCTGAACTGCTCGCTCTCCGAGGGCGGCATGGCCAATTCGGTCCTCGAGGCCCAGGCCCTGGGCCGCGCCGTGCTGGCCGCGGACATTCCCGGCAACCGCGCGCTCGTCGAGCACGCGGTCACCGGGCTCCTGTTCACGACCGACGCCGAGCTCGAGGGCTCGGCGCTCCGTCTCGCGCGCGATCCCGGGCTGCGCGCGCGGCTGGGCGCCGCGGGACAGGCGCGCGTCGCCGAGCGGTATCCGCCGGAGCGGGAGATCGCGGGATACTTGGAGGTCTACCGGCGGTTGATCCCAGTCCGTGCTTGAGACTCGCGCGAACCTCAGGCATCCTCGCGGGCAGGGGGGCCGCACCGTCGATCCAACTCGCCGCTTCGATGCCGCGGGCGCGGGCAAGGGTGAGCATGCCCGCTCCTTGGATGGGCACCCCGCGCCACGACGCCGCGGGGCCCACGCGCTCGGCGATCACGCCGACGCGCGCTTGCGGGTGCGGTCCGTACGTTCACGTTTGGCGTGTTGCTTGCACCGCCGGGGACCACGAGATTTGCGCCGCTGGTCGGGTCCGACGCCGGTCCTTATAATGAGCCCGGGGAACGCAGGGCCGGGCGACGTCATCCAGAGAGAGGAGCCGCGATGACCGACGACGGCCGGGTCCGGGAGTTCGTCACCGCGTTCGAGACGCTGCGCGCGGAGGTCGAGAAGGTGATCGTCGGCCACCGCGAGATCATCAATCACGTCCTCATCGGCATGTTCGCGGGCGGCCACGTGCTGCTCGAGGGCGTGCCGGGCCTGGGTAAGACCCTCCTCGTGAAGACGCTCGCGGAGAGCCTCGAGCTGTCGTTCTCGCGGATCCAGTTCACGCCCGACCTGATGCCGGCCGACATCATCGGCACGAACATCATCGTCGAGGACGCGGACGGCCGGAAGCACTTCCAGTTCCAGCAGGGCCCGCTCTTCGCCCACATCGTGCTGGCCGACGAGATCAACCGCGCCACGCCGAAGACGCAGTCCGCGCTCCTCGAGGGCATGCAGGAGGCCTCGGTGACGGTGGGCGGCGTCTCGCGGCCGCTGCCCGCGCCGTTCTTCGTGCTGGCCACGCAGAATCCCATCGAGATGGAGGGCACGTACCCGCTGCCGGAGGCCCAGCTCGATCGCTTCCTCCTCAAGCTGCGCGTCCGCTACCCGGCCATCGAGGAGCTCAACGCCATCATCGACCGCACCACGCAGTCGCGGCAGGTCGCCGTGGAGCGCGTGATGAGCGGCGCCAAGGCGCTCGCCTACCGCGAGCTGATCCGCGAGGTCCCCGTGGCCGCCCACGTGCGCGACTTCGCCTCCGGCATCGTGATGGCGACCCATCCGCAGTGGGCCGACGCGCCGGAGGTCACGCGCCGGTTCGTCCGCTACGGCGCCAGCCCGCGCGGAGCGCAGGCGCTGATCCTGGGCGCCAAGGTGCGCGCGCTCGCCGAGGGCCGCTACAACGTGAGCGCGGAGGACCTGAAGGCGCTCGCCTCGCCCGCGCTGCGCCACCGCGTGATCCTGAACTTCGAGGGCGAGGCGGAGGGCATCGACACCGACACGCTCGTGAACCAGATCGTGGAGCGTGTCGAGTCGAGCACGACCCAGGCGCGCGAGCCGTTCGTCCGATGACGCCCGGCGCCGCGCTCGACCGGCTCATCCGGCGCGTGCACGCGCAGGTCCGGCGCCGGCGCGTGGAGCACTACGCGCTGCGCGGCTTCTTCTGGGGCTCGCTGCCCGCCGTCCTCCTGCTGGCCCTCAAGGGCCCGCTCGGCGCGCGCGCGCTGCCGGCGGCGGCCGTGCTCCTCGTGGGCGGCGCGCTGACGGGCGCCGTGTGGGGCGCCTTCAAGCGCACCTCCCGCGCCGACGCCGCCCGGCTCGCCGATCGCGCGTTCGGTCTCGAGGACCGCGTGGCCACCGCGATGGAGTGGGCGGAGCGGCCCGACCGCACCCCGCTCGTGGATTCGCTGGTCGCCGACGCCACGGCGCGCGTGGAGAAGCTCGCGCCGCGCCAGATCGTCGGCCGGATCCTGCCGCGCGAGGCGCATTTCCTGCCCGTGCCGCTGGTCGTCGCGCTCGCCCTGACCCTGGCGCCCGCGCTGCCGCTGCCCGTGCCGCACCTGCCCGACTTCTCGACGGGGAGCCAGGAAGAGGAGAAGGAGTCGCGGACCGGCTCGGGGCTGCTCGAGGAGCGCAGCAAGCCCACCGCGCGTGACCGCCTGCGGCCGCCCGCGTTCGAGGAGCGCGAGTTCCAGGCGCGCAGCGGCTCGCCCAGCGCCGGCACGGCGGGCGACCTGTCGGCGGTGTTCAAGGACACCGCGCTCTCGTCACAGCGCCCGGACTTCAACTCGTTCCTGAAGAAGGGCGACGAGCGGCTGAAGCTGCTCGAGCAGGTAGACCGGCTGCCCGACCTCGCGTCGGACTTCACGACGAGCCAGTACAAGATGGTCTTCCGCAAGTCCAAGGCCCTGACGAGCGGCCTGCGCCCCGACCAGATCTCGCCGCAGAAGCTCCGCGAGCTGCTCGAGGAGATGGAGCGGCTCGGCCGCAAGGGCGGCAACTGGACGGGCGAGGTCGGCGAGGGCATGGAGGCGCTCGAGGGCGGCCAGACCGACAAGGCCATGGAGGCCATGCAGAAGGCCCTCGACAAGATGCGCGCGCAGGACGAGGCCTCGCGCTCGGGCAAGAACCTGCGCGGCGGCCGCGACCAGGATCGCGGCGGCTCGAGCCGCGATCGCCGCGGCGGCGAAGGCGGCGGTGAGGGCGAGGACTTCGGCGAGGGCGAAGGCCTCCTGCCGGGCAAGGGCCGGAGCACCTCGCCCAAGGGCGAGGCGACGCGGCGGCTCTCGGCGAGCCCCTACGACGTCGGCGTCGAGGGCGAGTCGCGTCGCGGCCGCAAGGACGGCTACGACACCAACATGACCGGCCGCGGCGGCCCCATGGCCTCGCGCCTGCACTACCTCGGCGTCATCGGGCAGTACAGGAAGCTCATGGAGGACGCCATCACCCGGGAAGCGATCCCGCGGGACTACCACTCGCAGATCAAGGATTACTTCCAGGCCCTGGATGAGAGATAGCGCGGTGCCCGCCGACACGCGGCACGCGTTCTTCCCCCCGGAGTTCCTGGCGCAGCTCGAGCGTCTCTCGCTGCTGTCGCGCCGAGCCTTCCGCGGTTCCGTGAAGGGCGAGCGGCGCAGCCCGCGCCGCGGCCACTCCGTGGAGTTCGCGGACTACCGCGCGTACGGCGTCGGCGACGACCTGCGCTACGTGGACTGGAACATCTACGGCCGCCTCGACCGCCTGCACGTCAAGCTGTTCGTGGACGAGGAAGACCTCTGCCTGCACCTGCTCGTGGACGCCTCCGCGTCCATGGAGTTCGGCGCGCCGTCCAAGCTCACGTACGCGGTGCGGCTGGCCGCCGCGCTCGGCTTCGTGGGCCTGGTCAGCCACGAGCGTGTCGGCGTCGGCATCCTGCGCGAGCGCGCGGTCGAGGGCTGGCCACCCGCGCGCGGGCGCAACCAGGTCGTCGCGCTGCTCGACTTCCTCACCGGCGTGGAGGCGGGGGGGCCGACGCGGCTCAACGAGGCGCTCGCCGAGTACGCGCTGCGCGCGCGCGAGCCCGGCCTCGCCGTGCTCGTCTCCGACCTCCTCGACCCGCAGGGTTTCGAGGCCGGCCTCCGCGCGCTGCTGGAGCGGCGTTACGACGTGCACGTGGTCCACCTCCTCGACCCCGGCGAGCTCAATCCCGGCCTGGGGGGCGACCTGCGGCTCACCGACGCGGAGACGGGCGAGGCGCGCGACGTGACGGTGGACGGCGAGACGCTCCGCGGCTACCGTGAGCGGCTCGCGAAGTTCCTCGAGCGCGTCGAGGCCTTCTGCCGCAGTCACGAGGTGGGTTACCACCGCGTGAGCACGGAGACGCCCGTCGAGGAGTTCGTCATCGCGCAGCTGCGCGGGCGGGTGGTCGCGTGAGCTTCCTCAGCCCGCTCGCCTTCGCCATCCTCGGCGTCGCCGCGCCGCTGGTCCTCCTCTACTTCCTCAAGGTGCGGCGGCGCGAGCGCCGGGTCTCGAGCCTCATGCTCTGGGGCACCGAGCTGCGCGACCGCGAGGCCTCCGCGTTCTTCCAGCGGCTGCAGCGCGATCCGCTGCTGATCCTCCAGCTCCTGGCTCTCATCGCGCTGGCGGTGGCGCTGGCGCGGCCCGTGGTGACGGTCACCGGCGAGGGCGCGCGCAAGGTCGTGGTGGTGCTCGACACCTCCGCGTCGATGAAGGCGCGCGACGTGTCGCCCTCGCGGTTCGACGTGGCGCGCGCCGATGCCGCCGCCCTCGTGCGCCGGCTGGGCGACGGCGCCGAGATCATGGTGATCGAGTCCGGCGTGCAGCCGCGCGTCACCGCCGCGCTGGGGCGCGGCCGCGACCGCGCGCTGGCCGCCATTCGCTCCGCGGAGGCGCGCGACCTGCCTCAGCGGCTGCCGGAGGCGATTCGGACGGCCCGGGCCCTCGTGGGCGCCGACGCCCGCGCCGAGATCCACGTCTTCACCGACGGCGCCTTCACGCTCGGGGAGACCCCGGAGACCACCGACCCGCGCGTGCGCTGGGTGGGCGTCGGGCGGCGCGGCTACAACGTCGGCATCGTGAGCCTGTCGATCCGCAAGACGTACCACGACACCTTCGGGTACCAGGCCTTCGTCTCGCTGGTGAACCACTCGCCGGAGGCGCAGACCTTCGACTTCGGGATGTCGCTCGAGGGCAAGACGATCGCCGAGAAGAGCCTGACCCTCGAGCCCAACGTGCGCCGCTCGATCGTGCTGCCCTTCACCCACCAGGGCGGCGGCACCGTCACCGCCAAGATCGGCGTGAACGACGACCTCGCCACCGACAACGTGGCGTACGCGGTCATCCCGCCGCCGAAGAAGATCGCCGTCACGCTCGTGAGTCCCGGCAACCTCTTTCTCGAGAAGGTGCTGCGCACGGACCCGACGGTGGCGCTCGAGGTGAAGACGCCCGAGCAATATCAAGGTGGCATGGGCGAGGCCGATGTCGTCGTCCTGGATTCTTCGGCGCCGCCCAAGGTGGGCCCCGGCCGCTACGTCTTCGTCAACACCGTGCCGCCCGACGTGCCGCTGGAGGTGCTCGGCCGCATCGAGGGCCCGACGGTCATGGACTGGGACCGCGCGCACCCCGTCATGCGCCACGTGGAGTTCGCCAAGGTCGCGATCCAGGACGCCATGCGCGTGCGGCCGCTCGCGGCCGGGCGCGCGCTCGTGGAGGCGGTGGGCGGGCCGCTCCTCTACGCGCTGGAGGAGCCGGATCGCAAGGCGATCTTCATCGGGTTCGACCTCTTCAAGACCGACTTCCCGCTGCGCGTGGCCTTCCCGCTGATCCTGTCGAACACGCTGCGCTGGCTGCACCCGGCCGCCCTCGAGCAGTCGAGCCTGCAGCTCGCGTCGGGGCAGGGCATTCTCCTGCCCGTGGCCCACGGCATCTCGTCGGCCACCGTGAACACGCCGAGCGGCCGCGCCATCAGGGCCCCCGTCACGCGCGGCGTGGTGTCGTTCACCGACACCGACGAGGTCGGCATCTACACCCTGTCCACCGCGCGCGGCGATCTGAAGCTCGCCGTGAACCTCGGCGACGGGGACGAATCCGACATCACGCCGCACCCGCTGCCCGCGCCGCCCGCGCAGGGCGCCCTGGCCTCGATGCCGGTGCCGATCCAGCGCGAGCTGTGGCCGCTCTTCGTGCTGGTGGCCGCCATCCTCCTGGCCCTCGAGGGCCTGCTCTACTGGCGGCGCCAGACGGGCGGGCGGCTGCGGCTGCCGGCCGTGACCGGGGACCAGTGGGCGCTCGCGCTGCGCGGCGCGCTGGTGGTGGTGCTGCTCGTCACGCTGCTGCGCCCGACGCTGCCGCGCTGGGTGGACCGGCTCAACGTCGTGTTCCTGCTCGACCACTCGGACAGCGTGAGCCTGGTGGCGCGCGAGCGCGCCTACCGGTTCGTGGCCGACGCCGTCAAGAACCTCAAGAGCGGCGACCGGCACGAGGTGATCGTCTTCGGCGAGGAGGCGATCGTCGACCAGCCGCTCTCGAACCGGCCGTTCGTCGACCGGCCGAAGGTCTCCGTGAGCGGGCGCGGCACCAACATCTTCCAGGCCATCCAGCTCGCGCTGGCCACCGTGACGCCCGGCCACGCCAACCGCCTCGTGATGCTGACCGACGGCCGCCAGAACGCGGGCAACGCGCTGGCCGGCGCCCAGGCCGCCAAGGACGCGCGCGCGGACATCTTCTACGTGCCGGCTCCGCTGACCTTCAGCCAGGAGGTCGTGGCGGAGTCGATGCTGCTGCCGCAGGAGGTGAAGTACGGCGAGCCGTTCCAGGCCAAGGTGGTGGCCTGGAGCCACAAGGAGACGCAGGGCCGGCTCTCGCTCTTCCGCAACGGCGAGTTCCTCGGCTCGCAGATCGTGCGCCTCACCGCGGGCAAGAACGTCTTCGCGTACCGGCAGGCGCTCGACACCAGCGGCATCCACGTCTACCAGGCCGCGCTGGAGGTCGAGGGCGACACCATCGAGGACAACAACCGGGCCGTCGGCACCGTGGTCGTGCGCGGGCGGCCCCAGGTGCTGCTCGCCGACAAGGACCGCTCGCACGCGCAGTCGCTGGCCGGAGCACTGCGCTCGCAGAACATCGAGGTCACCGTCGTCGAGCCCGCGGGGATCCCCAAGGACGTGGCCGGGCTGCAGAAGTACGACGGCGTCGTGCTCTCCAACGTCTCCTCGCTGAAGCTCACGCGGCCGCAGATGGCGCAGATCCGCGATTACGTCCGCGACCACGGCGGCGGCCTCATGATGATCGGCGGCGAGGAGTCGTTCGGCCTCGGCGGCTACTACCGGACGCCCGTCGAGGAGGCGCTCCCGGTCACGATGGAGGTCAAGCAGAAGGTCGAGATCCCGAGTCTGGCCGTGGTGCTCTCGATCGACCGCTCGGGCTCGATGGCCATGTCCACCGACGAAAAGGTCACCAAGCTCGACCTCGCCAAGGAGGCGGCCCACCTCGTGGTCGACCTGCTCGACGAGCGCAACGAGGTCGGCGTCCAGTCGTGGGACACGGAGTTCATCTGGGACTCGCCGATGCGCGGCGCGCGCGACAAGGGCGCCATCCATCACGCCATCGCCACCATCAAGGCGGGCGGCGGCACCGACGGCTACCCCGCGCTCAAGGAGTCCTACCAGATCCTCTTCGACCGCCCGGCCCTCCTCAAGCACGTCATCTTCCTGTCCGACGGCCAGATGACCCGCGGCGACTTCCAGGGCCTGCTGCGCCGCATGGCCAAGGACAAGATCACGGTGTCCACGGTGGCCATCGGCAAGGACGCCGACGTCCAGCTCATGGTGGACATCGCCAAGTGGGGCCGGGGCCGCTTCTATTACACCGAGGACTCGCAGACGATCCCGCGCATCTTCACGCTGGAGACCCAGCTGGCCTCCAAGGCCTCGCTCGTGGAGCAGCCGTTCAAGCCGCAGCTCACCGCGCCCAACCACGAGGCGATGCAGGACATCAACTGGAGGGCCGTGCCGCCGCTGGGCGGCTACGTCGCCACCACCGTGAAGCAGAACGCCGAGCTGGTCCTCATGAGCCACCAGGAGGACCCCGTCCTCGCCACCTGGCGCTACGGCCTGGGGCGCGCGGCGGCCTTCACCTCCGACGCCAAGTCCAAGTGGGGCGTGCTCTGGCTGCGCTGGGGCGACTTCAACAAGTTCTGGGCGCAGCTCACGCGCTGGACCCTGCGCAGCGGCTCGCGCTCGGACACCACGGCCATCGTGCAGCGCATCGACCAGACGGGCGAGGTCGTGGTGGACGCCGTGGACGGCAAGGGCGAGTTCATCAACTTCCTCGACACCCAGCTCGGGGTGGTGGCCCCCAACCGCGAGCGCTCCGTCGTCGACCTGGAGCAGATCGGCCCCGGCCGGTACCGCGGCCGGTTCCCGGCGCCCGAGGAGGGCGTCTACCTGGTCGGGATGGCCCAGCGCAAGCAGGAGCGCGTGATCGGCTCACAGCTGGCAGGCCTGGTGGTACCGTATGCACAGGAGCTTCGCGACCTCGGCGTGGACGAGACGCTGCTGCGCGAGCTGGCCGAGCTGACGGGAGGCGGGACGCTCCAGGCGCCGGCGGACGCGTTCCTCAAAGATAGGCGGCGCTCGCGGATCGCGGTCGAGATCTGGCCGTGGCTGGTGGGGTTCGTGGCGCTCATGATGGTGCCGGACATCGCGCTCCGGCGGCTGGGGCCGGGGGCGCTGACGCGCATCAAGGGCTGGGTCAGCCGGAAACTCCAGCGCCGGGCACCACCGGCTCCGGAGTGACCGGAGGAGGGCACATGATGGGCCGACGCGGGATGGTGGTCACGCTGCTGGCGCTTTGCGCGCTCGTCGCGGTCGTACCGACCGATGCCGCGGTGAAGACCCGGACGATCCTCGTCGTGCCGTTCGACACCGCGGGCCTCACCGCCGACGACGCGTGGATCGGCGAGGGCGTCGCGCAGACGGTGGCCCTCGGCCTCGTGCAGTCGCCCGCGTTCGTCCAGGTGGACCGCGCACGCCTGCGCGCCTTCGGGACGCCTGAGGCGTGGGGTGAGGCCGCCGTGCTCCAGGCCGCGCGCAGCCTGCGCGTGGACGCTGCCCTCTACGGCCGCGTCACACGCCCCGCCGGCCAGCTCGTTCTCCAGCCCCGGATCCTCGAGCTCAAGGGGGGCAGCGGCGATCCCGTCTCGATGGAGCCCGTCACGGTGGGCGAGAGCGACCTGCTCGTCCGGCTGGCCGCGCTCCCGACCGCGTACGCGCGCACGCTGAAGGTGGCGCTCACCGACGCCGAGGCCCGGAAGATCGAGCGCGCGGCCGCCCCGACGAAGTCGGCCCGCGCCCTGGAGCTGTTCTCGCGCGCGCAGATGGCGGCGGCGCGGGGCGGGCAGGAGGCCAACGAGAGCGCGGTGGACCTGCTCTCGCGCGCGATCGAGGTGGACGCCAACTTCGTGGTCGCCCAGTACACGCTGGGCGCCGTGCACCAGGCCCTCGGCAACCGCTGGAAGGCCGCCGCGCAGTTCCGCGCCGCGACCCAGATCGATCCGACGCAGCCGGAGCCGCTCAAGGCGCTCGGCGACCTCTTCCTCGCCGCGCCGCGCCGGCTCTACGACCAGGCGGTCGAGGCGTACACGAAGGC
>DASYTM010000072.1:0-18783 GCA_036002345.1 Candidatus Methylomirabilota bacterium
GTCGTATCCGGCCAGCCCGGCGGCGGCGAGGCCCAGGGCGTCCATGAAATCGAGCACGTCCTGGCCGATGGCGGCCTGCTGCGCCATGCGCGGTGCGGCCGGGTCGAGGAAGCGCGTCGGCCCGTAACCGCGGAGGTAGGGCACGTACACGCGGTAGCCGGCCGCGGCCAGCGCCGGCGACACGTGGTCGTACGCGCGCGCGTCGTCAGGAAAGCCGTGCATCAGGATGATCGGGAACCCGGCGGTGAGGCCGTCGGCTTCGTAGGCGATGTCGAGCGTGGGGGTGCGGACGGTCAGGTGCGCCATGGCCATGGGATTCTACTACTCAGAGCTGGCCGAAGAAGACGAGGTACTCGGATTTCAGGAAGCGCTCCAGGGCCAGGAGGAGCACCGCGCCCGGCAGCATCAGGACCAGCGCGGTGACCGAGGCGATCTGGAGCTCGTAGCCCTGGCTCGCCGTGTACATGTAGACGGGCAGCGTCGTCACGAACGGCGCGCCCACGAGGAGCGTGCCGGTGAACTCGTCGAGGGAATAGAGGAAGACGAGCACCGCGGAGGCGATGACGCCCGGCGTGGCCAGCGGCAGCGCGATGGAGAGGAACGTCCGCGTCGTGGAGGCGCCGAGGTTCCAGGCGGCTTCCTCCAGCTCCGGCGCCAGCGCGCGGAAGACGGCCGTCATCGTCCACACCGCGAAGACGAGGGCGCCGACCAGGTGGACGAGCACGACGCCGGTGACGGTGCCCGCGAGCCCCCAGCGATAGAACTCCCGCGTCGCGCTCGCGAAGACGGGCAGCTGCGGGAAGGCCTGCGGCATCAGGAAGGCCAGCAGCACGAGGGCGCGCCCGGGGAACGACAGCCGCGCGAGCGCGTAGCCGAGCGGGATCGCGAGGACGAGCGCCAGCGCCGTCACGACCAGCGCGATGATCACGCCGAGCCGCAGCGGCTCGAGGAAGTCGGCGGTGAGCATCCGCGTCCAGTACTTGAGGCCGAAGCGCTGGGGCCACGGGCTCGCCGCCGTCCAGCGCTCGGCGAACGACCACACCGCGAGGCTGGCCAGCGGGCCGAGGACGACGAAGGCGGCCACGGCGGCGGCGAGGGCGCGCGCGAGCATCCCGATCATCGCGTGAGGTTCTTCAGATAGACGAGGGCGGCGCCCATCGCCATGAGATAGCCCATCACGCCGAGCGCGGCGGCCGTCTCGAAGTCGCCGTGCTGGCCGAAACGGTAGTAGACGTCGATCATCAGCATCTGCGCGCCGCCGCCCCGGCCCATCATGAGGGGAATCGAGAACGACGCGAGCATCGAGGAGAAGATCAGCACCGCGCTCACCGCCAGCGAGGGGCCCGCCATCGGCACCAGCACGTCGCGGGTGACGCGCGCGGTCCCCGCGCCGAAGTTGCGCGCGGCCTCGAGGTGGCGCTCGTCCACGGCGCGGAAGGCGCCGAGCAGGAGCAGGGCGGCGAGGCCGAGGTGCTTCCAGGCCAGGGCCAGCGCGATGCCGCCCCACGAGCCCGCGAGCCCGGGCGCCCACGGCGAGAGGAACACGCGCAGGGCGTGGCCCACGACCACGAACGGCACGAAGAGCGGGACCTTCAATAAGAATTCGACGGGGCCGAAGGCGCGCGCGCGCAGCCAGCCGCACACGGGGATGGCCACCGCGAACGTGAGCGCGGTGCCGGCGGCGGCCACCCCGAGCGTGTAGAGGACGTCGCGCGCGTAGAGGCGCCACACGGTCTCGTAGTTGGCGAGGGTCAGGAAGCCCTCGCGCGTGAAGCTCGCGCCGATGGAGACGGCGAGCGGCCACAGGAAGACGGCGCCGAGGACGGCGAGCGGCGCCGCGCACGCCGCCGTCCAGCCGACGCGCTCGGCGCGCGTCAGCGCACGATCTCCTCGTACGCCAGCGTGATGAGGTCGTGGTACTCCTTGATCGGCATCTGCCGTGAGTTCTTCGCGAGGTCGTCCGCGGAGACGCCCTTGAACAGCAGCTCGCGGCTCTTGGCGCTGATGAGCGGCAGCACCTTGTCGGCGTCCACGCCGGGGTACCAGCCGAACTTCTCGACGATGGCCTTGGCCTGCACCTCGGGCGTGGCGATGTAGTCGATGTAGCGCGTGGCGGCCTCCTTGGCGGCGGCCTCGCGCGGGATCACGAGGTAGAGCGGATAGATGGGCAGCCCCGGCGCGGGGAGCACGGGCGTGATCGAGGGATCCATGCGCCCCTCGTTCTTCCACGCCACGAGCTGGTCGATCCACACCGCGCCCATCCAGGCCTCGCCGCGGTTGAGCGCGTCGAGGGTGCCGGCGTTGCCGTTGGTGATCAGCGCGTGCTTGTTGAAGTCGCGCAGCGCGCCGACGGCCTCGCGGATCGCGCCTTCCCTGGACCTGTCGAACGGCCCCTGCGTGAGCTGCTTGTAGAGCCCGGTCTTCCAGTACACCCAGCCCATCGTGAAGCCGACGCCGGAGACGCCGCCCTTGATGCCGTTGTAGGCGAACTTCCCGGGATTGGCGGCGACCCACTTCGCGAGGTCGTCGAACGTCTTCGGCGGCGTGGCGACCTTGGCCGGGTTGTAGGCGATGGCGATCTGGTTCTGGAACATCGGCACCACGTAGCCGTCCACCTTGACGCCGAACGCCTCCTTGACCTCGGCGCCCTTCACGAGCGCGGCGTTCTTCATCTGCGGTACGTAGCGGTGGAGCAGGCCTTCCTTCACCATCTGCGAGGCCACCGCCATGCTCACCAGCGCCACGTCGATGTCCCACGGCGCGCGCCCGGTGTCGGCCTGCGCCTTGATCTTGGTGTAGATGGCGCGGCTGGCCGGCTCGCCGGTGCCGGTGCCCACGACGTTGAGCTCCGCGTCGGGCACCTGCGTCTTGAAACCGGGGCCGAGGAGCGTCTTGTGGACCTCGACCACGTTGACGTCGGCGCCGATGGCGACGTTGAGCCGCGTGGCCGCCGTCGCGGGCACGACGAGAGCGAGCAGCACGACCAGGACACGCATCAGCATGGCGGACCTCCTGTTCGGGGATAGACGCGAAGCCGGTCCGGCGGCACGCTCACGCGTACCGGGCCCGGCGGATGTGACGCATCGCCGTCGACGATCACGAGCGTGTCGCCGAGCCGGACGTAGTGACGCCAGCGGTCGCCGAGGAAGAGCGATTCCTCGAGCCGGCCCTCGAGCCCCACGTCGCCGAGGACCAGGTCCGAGGAGCGCAGCACCACGACGACGGGGCCGCGCGCGTCACCCGCGTAGGGCAGCCGCTGGCCGGTGTCCGTGAGCACCAGCATTCCGGCCTCCGCCTGCGCTTCGACGCGGGTGCCGACGCCGAGGAAGTCGGCGGCGAACTCGGTGGCGGGCCGCAGGTAGACGTCTTGCGGGCTGCCGGCCTGCACCACGCGGCCCGCGCTCATGAGCACGACGCGGTCGGCGATGGCGAGCGCTTCTTCCTGGTCGTGGGTGACGTAGACGGTGGTGATGCCGACGCGGCGCTGCAGCCGGCGAATCTCCACGCGCAGCCGCTGGCGCACCTTGGCGTCGAGGTTGGACAGCGGCTCGTCGAGCAGCAGGACGCGGGGCTCGACCACGAGGGCGCGCGCCAGCGCCACGCGCTGCTGCTGGCCGCCGGAGAGCGCGGCCGGCTTGCGCCGCGCCACGGCGTCCACGTCGCCGATCTCGACCAGCGTCAGCGCGGCGCTCACGCGCTTGGCGATCTCGGGCTTCGCGACCTTCTTGAGCCGCAGGCCGTAGGCGACGTTGTCGAAGACCGTCATGTGCGGCCACAGCGCGTAGCTCTGGAACACCATGGCCGTGCCGCGCCGCTGCGGCGCCAGCCGCGTGACGTCGTCGTCGCCGAAGTGCACGCTGCCGCCGTCGAGCGACAGGAAGCCGGCGATGCCGCGCAGCAGCGTCGTCTTGCCGCAGCCCGACGGGCCGAGGACGGCGGTGAGGCGGCCGGCGGGAAAGTCGAGCGTGACACCACCGAGCGCCGCGACGGCGCCGTAGCGCTTGACGGCGCCGGTGACGCGGATCGGGACGGCGGCCGTCACGACAGCCATGTGCGCGCCTTGCGGGTGCCCGCGCGCATCGCCGCGCGCATGGCGGCGCGCACGGCGTCCTCCGGCGTCCGCGCGCGCGTGAGCGGTACCCGCCGCCGCTCGGGCGGTCCGAGCCGCCACGTCGACAATCCGATGATGGGCACGCCGAGCTTCAGCGCGAGCGCGATCTCCGACAGCGTGCCGTAGGCGCCGCCGACGGCGATGACGGCGTCGCAGGAGCGGACGAGGACGACATTGCGCGCCTGGTCCATGCCGGTCACGACGGGGATGGTGATCCAGCGGTTGGCATCGCGGCGGCTGAAGCCGGGCAGGACGCCGACCACGGTGCCGCCCGCGCGCGCGGCGCCTCGCGAGGCGGCTTCCATGACGCCGGTGCGGCCGCCGCAGAAGAGCACGGCGCCGGCGCGGGCGATGGCGGCGCCGACCCGCTCGGCACGCCGCGCCGTCGCGCGCGAGCACGCGCCTTCGCCGACGACACCGATGTGGAGGGCCATGCGGCGCCGATGGTAACACCGGGCCCGTGCTATCGTGGGCGGCCATGGCCCAGGGAACCCTCAAGATCGACCGCGCGCGCTACGTCATCACGGTGGACGCCGAGCGCCGCATCATCCGCGACGGGTCCATCCTCGTCGAGAACGGGCGCGTCACGCGCGTGGGCAAGGCCGACGAGCTCGCGGCCGCGCGCGCCGACCGCGTGATCGACGCGCGGCCCTTCGTGGTGACGCCGGGCTTCTTCAACGGCCACATGCACATCAGCTACGCGCACCCGGTGCGCGGAATCTTCCCTGACGACCTGGGCAGCCCGCTCAAGCAGGTGTTCGCGCTGCAGATGGCGATGACGGAGGAGGAGGAGTACCACACCACGCTCCTCGGGCTCGTGGAGCTCGTTCGCAACGGCACCGTCTGCCTGCTCGATCCGGGCTCGACGAAGTTCCCGGACGCGTGCCTGCAGGCCTACGAGGACTCGGGCCTGCGCGTGATCCTGGGCGAGTGCGTGACGGACCGCGACGCGCCGTTCCCGCTGCCGCGCTACGGGATGGAGGAGGCCGTGGCGCGCACGGCGGCGTTCATCGACCGCTGGGACGGCCGCCTGGACGGCCGGCTGCGGGCGTGGGCCATGCCGTTCTCGCCGGAGACGTGCAGCGCCGAGCTGCTCCAGGCGCTCAAGCGCGTCGCCGACCAGCGGCGCACGGGCCTGACGCTGCACCACGGCAGCGGGCCCCAGGCGCGCAAGGACTACCAGGGCCGCGGCGCCAAGAGCCCGACCGAGTACCTGGAAGGCCTCGGCGTGCTCGGGGGAAACGTGCTGCTCGCCCACGCCCTCGGCATCGACGACGCCGAGATCGACGCCATCGCGCGCACCGGCACCGCCGTCACGATGTGCCCCGTCACGGCCGCCAAGGGCGCCCGCGGCGCCGCCGCGCTCGGCCGCATGCCGGACCTGCTCGCGCGGGGCGTGCGCCTGGCGCTCGGCTGCGACTCGCCCAACAACTCCAACCACCTCGACATGGTCCGCACGATGAACATGGCGGCGATCCAGTACAAGGACGCGCGCCAGGACATCAAGCAGGTGCCCGCCGAGAGCGCGCTCGAGATGGGCACGCGGCTCGGCGCGGCCGCGCTGGGCCTGGGCGACGAGACGGGCGCCATCGAGACGGGCAGGCGCGCCGACCTCGTGCTCTTCGACACGCGGCGGCCGGAGTGGCAGGCGCTGTGGAACCCCGTGAACAACCTCGTCTACAACACCGACGGGCGCAGCGTGCACAGCGTCGTCATCGACGGCCGCGTCGTCGTCGAGGACTTCCGCCAGACGTTCGTGGACGAGGCGAAGCTGTTCTCCACCGTGCAGGAGATCGGCGAGAAGCTCCAGGCGCGCACCGGCATCACGTTCCCGCGCTCGCGCTGGCCGATCGTGTGAAAGGAGGCCTCATGTTCTTCGAGCTGCGGCAGTACGTCGTCCGTCCCGGCAAGCAGCAGGAGTGGGTGAAGTGCATGGAGGAGGAGATCATCCCCTTCCAGGTGAAGATGGGCATGGTCATCCTGGGCTCGTTCGTGGGCGAGGAAGACCAGAGCGTGTACGTGTGGATCCGCCGTTTCGAGAACGAGGGCGAGCGCAAGCGCCTCTACGACCTCGTCTACCAGAGCGACTACTGGAAGAACGAGATCGGGCCCAAGGTCGGCGGGCTGATCGACCGCGAGCAGATCAAGGTCCAGCGCATCGTCGCCACGCCGCACTCGGTCATCCAGTAGCGTCGCTACTGCACGGTCGGGCTCGGGTTGACCTTCAGCGCGGCGCTCCGGTGGCCCTTGCCGATCCTGGCGGTGATGGTGACGGTCGCGGGCTGCCCGACCTTGACGGTCGTGACCGGGAAGCTCGCCACTCTCGCCCCTTCCCGGACGGGAACGGAGGGCGGGACTGCGGCCACGGCGGGGTCGCTGCTCGAGAGCTCGACGACGAACCGTGACGGAGCCGGGCCGTTGAGGCTCAGTTGCGCCTGGGCGTTTTGACCGCCGGTGACGGTCTTCGGCGTGAGGGCGATGGAGGAGAGGACGGGAGCCGTCACGGTCAGCTGAGCGGTCTTGGTCACGTTCACGTCGCCGGCAGCGGTGGCGCGGATGGTGACCGTGGTGGATTGCCCGACCGGCAGGGTGTTGACGGTGAAATCCGCGGTCGTCCCCGCCCGGCCCGTGACGGTGACGGAGGCGGGGGCGATCGTGGCCGCCGCCGGGTCGCTCGTCGAGAGCCCGACGGAGACGTCCCCGGGGGTCGAGAGCCTCACTCGCCCATTCACACGCGCGCCGCCGACGACAGGACTCGTCGAGACGAGGCTGACGGTGAACTGAGGAAGGGGGCCCGAGCCCGGCGGCAGGGCGAGCACGGGGACGCCGAGCAGGAGCGTGAGGGTGCCGACGAGGGTGACGATTCTCAGTCGCCGTTGACGCATGGGGATCTCCTCGCGAAGAGCTCGACGGCCCACTGCGCGTGGGCCGCCGCCTCGGCGTGCAGGAAGCGGAAGCCGGCGTCGAGCGCGTAGCGCGCGTCGGTGTCCGTGTCGCCGACGTGGTAGTAGGCGGTCGCCGCGAACCGCGCCCGCACGTCGGCGAGCCGGTGCTTGAGCACGGTGAAGTCCGCCGGGATGCCGAGCCGCTCCCAGAGCGCCTCCTGGAAGGTGATCGGGCGATCCGAGCACGAGCCGACCAGGTAGCCGAGCCGCTTGGCCGCCCGCACGAGCGCGACTGGAACGATGCCCGGCGGCTCGCCGCACTCCAGCGTGCCGTCGATGTCGAAGCTGACGAGGCGCCCGGCGCTCATTCGGCGATCACGATCCGGTTACCTTCGGGATCCGCGATCATGCTTTCGTAGTATCCGTCGCCCGTCCGTCTTGGCCCGTCGAGCAGCGCGAACCCGTCGCCCTGCAGTCGTTGCGTCAGGGCGTCGACGGCGGCTCGAGAGCCCACCTCCACACCCAGGTGGGCGTACCCGATGAACTCGCGCGAGCTCTGTGCATCCGGGATCCGTTGAATGTCCGGGCGGTGCATCAGCTCCAACCGCCCGCCTCTGGGAAACGTCAGGAAGTACGACGTGAACCTCTTACGTTCGTTCTCGTATCTCGGGTTCGACCGCGCGTCGAAGTACTTCTCGTAGAAGGCGCGCATCAGCTCGAGGTCCACAACCCAGATCGCCACATGGTCGAGCTTCATCGTGTTCACTGTGTGGGGCTAATCGGGAATCTCAGCCTCGACGAGCTTCGCCAACAGCGTGAGCGATTCCTGCCAGCCGAGACAGCATGCCTCGGGTGGGATGACCTCCGGCAGGCCCTCCTGCACGATGTTCAACTCGGTTCCGCAGGACACGCTCTTCAAGGTGATCGTCGTTTGCATGTCGCCGGGCAGGTTCGGATCGTCGAATTTGTCCGTGTAGCTGATCCGTTCGTGTGGCACCAGTTCGCGATATTGTCCGCCGAAGGAGTGACTGCGGCCGGTGGTGAAATTCGTGAACGACATCCGGTGGGTGCCGCCGACTTTGGCGTCCATTTGATGAACCTTGCCGGTGAATCCATTCGGCGGAAGCCATTTGGCCATCGCGTCCGCGTCGAGGAAGGCCCGATAGACCTTCTCGGGTGCGGCACGCAGCACGCGGTGAAATCGGACGGTGTTCGGCATTATCGGCTCCTTTCGAGCGACGAGAACATCGACGGCGAGACGAGCATAAGGGGCCGGCCAGACGGCAGCAAGGCGGCCCCAAAGTTGCCCGAACCGGCGGATCGTGGTACGTGTGGCGACGTTTTGCAATCCGCGTTCTCGGCCGATACGCTGCGCGACCGCGTGGCCATCGTGACGGGCGCGAGCCAGGGTATTGGCCGCGCCATCGCGCTGGAGCTCGCCAAGGTCGGCGCCGACGTGGTCGCGTGCAGCCGCAACCGCCGCGCGCGCGACGAGTTCGGCCGCGCGGAGTGGGACGCCATGATCGCCACCAACGAGGAGATCGCGTGGGCCGTGATCTTCCTCGCCTCCGACGCGGCGAACTTCATGACCGGCGAGGACTGAGCCCGTGAGCCAGGCGCCGCTCGAAGCCGCCCGCAAGCTCGCGCCCCAGATCCGTGCGAGCGCCGACGAGATCGACCGGAACCGCGAATTGCCGCGCGCCGTCTTCGAGGCCATCGCCGACGCCGGGCTCTTCCACCTCGCGGTGCCGCGCGCCATCGGCGGCGGCGAGGTCGACCTGCCGACCTACGTGCAGGTCATCGAGGAGCTCGGCAAGGCCGACGCGAGCACGGGCTGGGTGGTGAACCAGGGCGCGATCTACGCCACGTACGCCGCGCGCATGCCGCGCGCGGCGGCCAAGAAGATCTGGATCGACCCACCACGGGCCGTCGTGGCGAACACGCCGGCCGCGACGGGCAAGGCCACCGTCGTCCCCGGCGGCTATCGCGTCACCGCCGAGCGCCAGGGCTTCAGCACCGGCTGCCGCCACGCCACGTGGGTCGCGGCGCACGCCCAGGTGATCGAGAACGGCAAGACGCGACTGGAGAAGGACGGCACGCCCGAGGCGCGCTACATGCTCGTGCCCGTCGGCGAGGCCGAATTGCTCGACACCTGGCACACGCGCGGGATGCGCGGCACCGGCACGCACCACTTCAACGTGCACGACGTCTTCGTCCCCGACGAGCGCACCGTGCTGTCGGCGACGGCGACGCTGCTCGAGGACGGGCCGCTCTACAAGGTCCCGCGCACGCTCTGCTTCGCCTCCGGCGACGCCGCCGTGGCGCTCGGGATGGCGCGGACGTCCCTCGAGACCTTCGCGGAGCTCGCCGGTTCCAAGACGCCGCGCGCGATGCCGAACCTCCTGCGCGAGCAGTCGATGGTCCAGGTCAACGTCGGCCAGTGCGAGGCGTGGCTGCGCTCCGGCCGCGCGTTCCTCATGGAGGCCGTCCGCGAGATCTGGGACGCCGCGCTGCGGAACGCGGTGACGCTGGAGCACCGCGCGAACCTCCGCATCGCCACCACGCACGGCATCCGGCTCGCGGCAAACATCATCGACACCGTGTACAACGCCTCCGGCGCCACCGCCGCCTACGACGGCAACGTCATCCAGCGCCACTTCCAGGACATCCACGTCATCACGCAGCATCTACAAGGAAGGCTCGCCCACTACGAGCTGGTGGGCCGCCACTGGCTGGGCCTGCCCATCGACGAAGGGAGACTCTGAACGTGCCGAGAGGATTGACCGCCGTCCTGCTGCAGCCCGGAAAGCCGCTCGCGCTCGAGATGCTGCCCACGCCCGAGGTCGAGCCGGGCGGGGTTCTCATCAAGAACACCGCCGCCGCCATCTGCGGCTCCGATCTCCACTACTGGCGCAACGACAACAACTACAGCGGCCCCGACATCCGGCGCGTGCCCGGCCACGAGTTCACGGGCAACGTCCACACGCTGGGCAAGGGCGTCACGACGGATTCGCTGCGCCGGCCGCTGAAGGAAGGCGACCGCGTGGCGTTTCCGTTCTTCACGCCGTGCAACCGCTGCTACTGGTGCGTGCGCGGCGAGCACCACGCGTGCCCGCACCGCCACCGCATGAGCCAGCAGTTCACGCTGAACGAATATCCGTACTGCGACGGCGGCTACGCCGAGTACTACTACCTGCGCCCGGGCCACTACGTGTTCAAGGTGCCCGACGTGCTGCCCGACGAGGCGATCCCGCCGGTGAACTGCGCGCTGTGCCAGGTGCTCCACGGCATCGAGTACTCGGGCATGAAGTTCGGCGACGTCATCGTCATCCAGGGCGCGGGCGGGCTCGGCATCTACGCGGCGGCGGTGGCCGCCGAGAAGGGCGCGTCCAGGGTCATCTCCATCGACAAGCAGGCGCCGCGCCTGGCCATGGCCAAGAACTGCGGCGCCACCGACGTCATCGACATGAACGAGTTCCCGACTGCCGAGGCGCGCGTCGCCCGAGTCAAGGAATTGACCGACGGCCGCGGCGCCGACGTGGTGGTGGAGGTGGTGGGCATCGCGGCCGCCACGCTCGAGGGCCTAGACATGGTGCGCGTCAACGGCACCTTCGTGGACATCGGCAACATCGTGCCGCAGACGATCACGCTGCCCGCCACCAAGGTGATCACGCAGCAGGTCACCTGGAAGGGCCTGATGCACTACGATCCGTGGATCATGCCCGCCGCCCTCGATTTCCTCGTGCGCACCAAGGACAAGTACCCGCTCTCGAAGGTCGTCTCGCACAGCTTCCCGCTCTCCGACGTCAACAAGGCATTCGAGATGGCGGAGTGGCAGGGCAAGAACACCGGCACCGCGGCCACGCGGGTGATCCTCAAGCCCTAGTCATGCGGCTCTCCGGCAAGGTCGCGATCGTCACCGGCGGCGCCGCCGGCCTCGGCTTCGCCTACGCGCGCCGCTTCCTCGCCGAGGGCGCGCGCCGCGCCATGGTCGACGCGGCGGTGAAACGCTTCGGGGCCGTCGACGTCCTCGTGAACAACGCCGCGAACGGCGGCTCGGTGTTCTCCACGCTGTGAGCCTCCCCGTCATCGATCTGGCGCCCGCGCGCGCGGGAGGGCGCGCCGCGCGGCTGGACGTGGCGGCGGCCATCGACGCCGCGTGCCGCGACATCGGCTTCTTCGCGATCGACGGCCACGGGGTGCCCGAGACCGTCGTGAGCGACCTGCGCCGGGTGGCCCACGCGTTCTTCGGGCGGCCCGCGGCGGAGAAGCTCGCCGCGCGCCATCCGGTGCCGGGCACCAACCGCGGCTATCACCCGGCCGGCGGCGAGGCCCTCTCCGCCGCGATGGACGCGCCGGCGCCGCCCGATCTCAAGGAGTTCTTCCACGTGGGCCCGGTGGACGTCGGCGCCGACCCCTACTACGCGGGCGCCGAGGGGCGCCAGCATTTCGCGCCGAATATCTGGCCGGCGGCGCCGGCGGGGTTCGAGCGCGCCGCGACGACGTATTACCGCGCGATGAGCGCCTTGATCCTCGAGCTGATGCGGCTGGCCGCGCTGGCGCTCTCGGTGGACGAGGCATTCTTCGACGACAAGGTGAACCGCTCGATCGGCACCATGCGCCTCAACTACTATCCCGCGCAGACCGCGATGCCGGCCGCCGGCCAGCTGCGCGCCGGCGCCCACACCGACTACGGCGGGTTCACGATCCTCTCCGGCGAGGACGTGCCCGGGGGACTTCAGATTTGTGCGCGTGATGGCCGCTGGCTCGACGTGGCGACGACGCCCACCCGCTTCGTCGTCAACATCGGCGACTTGTTGATGCGCTGGACCAACGACCGCTGGCTCTCGAATCTGCACCGCGTGGTGAACCCGCCCGCGGGCGACGGCCGCGCGCGGCTGTCGATCGCGTTCTTCAACCATCCCAACTACGACGTCACGATCGAGTGCCTGGCGTCGCAGGGCCCGGCCCGGCACGCGCCGGTGCGCTCGGGCGCCTACCGCGACCTCAAGTACGCCAAGACCGGACTCGCCGCCGCGCGCGAGCGCTGAGGAGACCGCCATGAGCTACCGGGGAATGGATCGCGCCGCCCTCGACGCGGCGTACAACAACGGCGCCGCCGTCGGCCCCGCCAAGCGCGACGCCTACGCCGCCGAGCGCACGCGCCGCAGCGACGCCTTCCGCGCCGAGCATCCCGGCTGGCGCAACATGTCGTACGGCGCGGGCGCGCGGCAGCGGCTCGACGTGCATCCGTGCGGCGTGCCCGGCGCGCCCACGCTCGTCTTCATCCACGGCGGCTACTGGCAGACCAACGACAAGGAGCCGATGGCGTTCGTCGGCGCCGGGCTCCTGCCCGCGGGCTTTCACCTCGTCAACGTCGAGTACACGCTGGCGCCCGCGGCGCGGCTCGACGCCATCGTGGCCGAGGTGCGCGCGGCGGTGGCGTGGGCCATCGGCCACGCCAAGGAGTGGGGCGGCGACCCGGCGCGGGTGTTCGTGTCGGGCAACTCCGCGGGCGGCCACCTCACGGCGATGGCCATGTCGGACGAGCGCGTGGCGGGAGGCATCGCCATCAGCGGGCTCTTCGACCTCGAGCCGATCCGCCTGAACTATCTCAACGAGAAGCTCGGCCTCGACGAGGCGGAAGCGGAGCGCAACAGCCCGATTCACCACTTGCCGGCGCGCGCGGCGCCGCTCGTGGTGACCGTTGGCCTGGACGAACTGCCCGAGCTGATCCGCCAGTCGGAGGACTTCGCCAAGGCCTGGCTCGGACGCGGCCTGCGCGGTCGCTACCTGCCGATCGCCGGCCACGACCACTTCTCGATCGTGGACGAGCTGGCGCGCGCCGACGGGAAACTGCTCGCCGCGCTGAAGGCGATGGCCGGGGCCTAGCCCGCCAGCCACTCCAGAATCGCGGGGTTCTCGTCGCGCGGGTAGGCGTGCGAGAGATCCTCGAGCTCCCGGTAGACGACCTGCGCGCCGGCGGCGCCGAGCAGGTCGCGCGTGAGCCGCGAGGTCTCCACCGGGAACATCCAGTCGAGCGCGCCGTGGATCAGATAGATCGGGCGGTCGCGCAGGACGTGGAGGGCGCTCGCCTCGAGCAGCATCGGGTGCAGCACGCCGCACGCCGGGGCCAGGTGCGTGAAGGGCCCGCCGGGGCGTGCCCCCTGCATCAGCGCGTAGGTCGCGCCGTCCGACATCCCCGTGAGCAGCACGCGCCTGCGATCGACCGGATAGCGCGCGGCCACGGACTCGACGGCCCGCACCAGCGGCTCGGCGTCGGTGTCGTCGCCCATGAGCGACCACGTGCGGCCCACCGCCGTGGGTGAGAGCACGAGCACGTGGCGCGCCCGCGCCTCGCGCAGCCAGGTCCACAGGAAATCGCGGCCGTGGCCGTGGCCGCCGTGGAGGGCGACGACGAGCGGCATCGCCGCGGCGCCCTCCCAGGTCTCGGGCACATACAAGGAGAACCCGCCGCGCGCGTCGCGGTCGTTGTCGGCGTGCAGCACGCCGATGCGGCGCCCCTGCTCGTCCTCGCGCAGTGTGCCCTCCCGCAGCCGCTCCACCAGCGCGTCGTCCTCGCGGTGCGCGGGGTCGAGGAACCAGCGGCTCACGGGGTCGAAGGCGGGGGCCAGCGGATAGAGCGCCTCCTGCACGCGCGCGAAGCGCCGCAGCGCGCGGTAGAGATCGAAGGGGTCGTCGGAGCCGCGCGCGGCGGCCGTGAACGCGGTGAGCATCTCGAGCGTCTGGCGGGCCACGTCCAGGAGCCGCTCGCGCATGAAGCGCGCCTCGTCGGGACAGTCCGCCTCCTCCAGTGGCGGCAGCGCCGCGGCGACGGCGTCGATCCGCGGGCTCAGGGCGTCGGCCAGCCGCGGGGCGAGCGGAGGATAGAGGAAGCGCTGCACCCAGACCATGCGCTCGAGGGTGTCGAGCAGCGGCGGCAGCAGTCCCTCGATCGCGCCGAGCATGGCGGGCGTCGTCATCGGGTGTCGATGTTAAAGCCGGCGCACGCGCGGGTACAGCAGGGTGGTGGCGGCGGCGAGCGTCACGAGGGCGAGCCCGTGGACGCCGAAGGCGACGCCGACGCCGAACGCGGAGGCGAGCGCGCCGATCTGGAGCTGGCCGAGCGGCGCCAGCCCGATGGCGACGACCCAGGCACCGCCCGCGCGGCCGCGCAGGTGCGCGGGCACGCTGAGCTGGAGCAGGCTCTGCGCGAGGAGGTCCGCCAGCGCGCCCATCGCGTTGACGGCAATGATCACGAGGACGACGCCCCAGAGACCCACGATCTGCGGCGCCGCCGCCAGCACGAGCAGGCTGACGCCGAAGGCCACGAGGACGCCGACGAAGAACGCCCCGCCGCCGCGGCGCGCGGACGCCGCCGCGAGGCCGGCGATGCCGCCGACCGCGCGCGCCGCGTTCAGCGTGCCGAGGACCTCGGGCCCGGCGTGCAGGACGTCGCGCGCCAGGCTCGGCAGCAGCACTTGGTGCGAGAAGCCGAGGATCTCCGCGCCGGCGGTGAGGAGCATCAGCACCAGGAGCGTGCGGTCGGTGCGTGTGGCCGCCACGAAGTCGACCACGCCCTGCCACACCGAGCCCGGCGCGCGCGGCGCCAGGTGCTCGCGGCCGCCGGCGCCGAGGAGCGGGAGCGCGCCCAGGAGGAAGCCGGCCGCGACGGCGAGGTAGGCGGGGCCCGAGCCGAAGCGCGCGATGAGCGTGCCGATGCCGAGCGAGCCGACGAGCCAGCCCGTGCGCATCGCCACGCCCAGCACGGCCATGCCGGGCACGAGCGCGGCGCCACCGACCACGTCGTGCGTGTAGCTCTGCCGCGCGGCGTGCTCGACGCCGCGCAGCGTTCCCGCCACGAGGGTGAGCACCAGCACGTGGGCGAAGGTCACCCAGCCGCCGATGACGAGGAGGCCGAGCGCCGCCGCCGTCAGCGCCTGGCCCGCGCCCGTGACCAGGAGCAGGAGCCGGCGCGGCATGCGATCGGCGAGCGCGCCCGCCGGCACGCCGACGAAGAAGAGCGGGATCGTCCGCACGCCGAACGCCACGCCCACGAGCAGGGGAGAATTCGTGAGCTCGAGGGTGAGCCAGCCGAGCACGACGTTCTCGCCCATCATCCCCAGGGAGTTGCCGAGGATCGAGGCCGCGAGCCGTCGAAAATCCGGAAGGCGAAAGAGAGCGAGTCGGGCGATGCGCCCATGGTGCGGTAGAATTCACGTCATGTCCACGGGCAGACCGACCACGCTCCTCCTCAACGCCGGCCACGCGCTCGACCATCTCTTCCTGCTGATCTTCGCCACCGCCGTCGGCGCCATCGCCGCCGACTGGGGGATGGTGTGGCAGGACCTGATGCCCTACACGGTGGGCGCGTTCGTGATGTTCGGGATCGGCTCGCTGCCCGCGGGCCGGCTCGGGGACCTCTGGGGCCGGCGCGTGATGATGGTCATCTTCTTCATGGGCATGGGCGCCGCCGGCCTGCTCATCGCGACGACGTCGGGCGTGTGGTCGCTGGCGGCCGCGCTCACGCTGATGGGCGTGTTCTCGTCGATCTACCATCCCGTGGGCATCCCGATGCTCGTGCAGGGGAGCAAGAACCCGGGTTTCACGATCGGCGTGAACGGTCTCTTCGGTAACCTCGGCATCGCGGTGGCCGCGATCCTCACCGGCTTCCTCGTCAAGCACGCGGGCTGGCGCGCGGCGTTCGCGGTGCCGGCCCTCCTGGCAATTCTCTGCGGTGTGCTGTTCCTCCTCCTCGTGCCGCGCGAGGAGATGGCGCCCGCCAGGCGGCCGAAGAAGCAGGTCGACATGCCGCGCGGCGTGATCGCGCGCGTGCTGACGGTGATGACGCTCGGCGCGATCTCGTCGAGCCTCATCTTCAACTTCACGACCAACGGCAACGGCCAGCTCCTGACCGAGCGTCTGCGCGGGCTCGTCGACGATCCCGCCACGCTCGGCGTGCTGCTCGCCGTGGTCTACACGATCGCCTCGCTCGCGCAGCTCGTGGTCGGCAAGCTCATCGATCGCTACCCGCTCAAGTGGGTGTACCTGCCGATCGTGGCCGCCCAGGTGCCGCTCTTCCTGCTCGCCGCGCCCGCCGGGGGCTGGTCGCTCTACGTGACCGTGCTGGCCTTCATGGTCTTCGTCTTCGGTGCTATCCCGTTCGTGGACGCCATGATCGTGCAGTACGTGGACGACCGGATGCGCTCGCGCGTGGCCGGTATGCGGCTGACCGTGTCGTTCGGCGTCGCCTCGCTGGCCGTCTACCTGCTCGGCCCGACGGTGAAGGCGGCCGGCTTCGGCACGCTGCTGACCGTGATGGCGGGGATCTCGGCCTTCACCACGCTGTGCGTGGCGCTCTTGCCCGGCCGGATCCCGGTCGCGGCGACGGCGCCGCTGGCCGCCGCGCCCGCGCCCCAGCGCTGACGCGCTGCGCCCTGCATCGCCCGCGACGATTACCGGCGCGGGCGTCGCAAGCGATCGACGTCACCGTTCCAGGGTAGCTTGCCCCGAAGTTTTCGAAGCGCGCGATAGACCGAGGCGCGCGCGAGCGGCTCCCGCACGGTCCGATCCGCGACCCGACGCCTGGTTCTGCCTCCGATCATCTTCATGGCCGCTCGCGGTGTACCCTAGCACGACGCCGTGACCGATCCGGACCTCGCGTAAGGAGTCCGCGGATGCTGTTTCCCACCACGCTCGTCGGCAGCTATCCGCAACCCGAGTGGCTGATCGACCGGACGAAGCTCGCCGGGCGCTTCCCGCCGCGCGTGCGGGCGCGCGAGCTGTGGCGCGTCGCCGAGCCGTGGCTGGCCGAGGCCCAGGACGACGCGACGCGCCTGGCCATCGGCGCGCAGGAGCGCGCGGGGCTCGACGTCATCACGGACGGCGAGATGCGCCGCGAGAGCTACTCGAACCGCTTCGCCACCGCCCTCGAGGGCGTGGACGTCGACAATCCCGGCACGGCGCTCGATCGCTCCGGGCATCCCAATCCCGTCCCGCGCATCGTCGGACCGGTCCGCCGACGGCGCCCCGTCCAGGTGGAGGACGTGCGCTTCCTGCGCGCGCACACGAGCCGGCCCATCAAGGTCACCGTGCCTGGGCCGTTCACGATGTCGCAGCAGGCGCAGAACGACCACTATCCGAGCGAGGAGGCCGCGGCGATGGACTACGCGGTCGCCGTCAACGCCGAGATCCGCGACCTCTTCGCCGCCGGCGCCGACGTCGTGCAGGTCGACGAGCCCTACATGCAGGCGCGGCCGGAGAAGGCGCGCGCGTTCGGGCTGGCGGCGCTCAACCGCGCGCTCGAGGGCGTGAAGGGGACGACCGCCGTGCACATCTGCTTCGGCTACGCCGCCATCATCCATCAGCGGCCGTCGGGCTACTCGTTCCTGCCGGAGCTGGCCGGGTGCCCGGTGCGCCAGGTGTCCATCGAGACCGCGCAGGCCAACCTCGACTGCGCGGTGCTCGCGAAGCTGCCCGGTAAGCAGATCATGGTGGGCTGCCTCGATCTGAACGACATGAGCGTCGAGACGCCCGCGACGGTGGTGGCGCGCGTCAAGCGCGCCCTGGCGTACGTGCGGCCCGAGCACGTGATTCTCGCCCCTGACTGCGGCATGAAATACCTGCCGCGCGACGTCGCCGACGGCAAGCTGGCGGCGATGGTGGCGGCCGCCCGGCTGCTGCGGCAGGAGTTCGGCCCCGCCTGAAACCCCCGCCCACATTCGGTTGTTGACAGGCAGGGACTGCTGTAAAGTACGCGGAACTATCGCCTGACCCGTTCCCGGATGCGTCATAGCCCGACCTGGGAGGGAAACGACATGCGCTCAGCGCGTTTTTCGATGGCCAGCCTGGTTCTCATCGCCTCCATCGTCTCCTGGACTCTCGCCGCCGACGCACAGACACCGAAACGCGGCGGCACGCTGCGGGTCTCGTACGGTAACGAGATCGCGAACCTCGATTTCCACACGGCCCCCGGCTACGAAATGATGTGGGTGGCCATGAACGTCGGCTGCAGCCTCACGAACATCACGCCGGACGGCAAGTTCGTGGGGGACGCCGCCGAATCGTGGACCACGTCCTCCGATGGCCTGCTCTACACCTTCAAGCTGCGGAAGAACGTCCTCTTTCACGACGGCACGCCCGTGGACGCGGCGGCGGTCAAGTTCACCATCGAGCGGATGAAGGACCCGGCCACCAAGTCCGGCATGCGGCCCTTCTACGAGCCCGTGCACAGCGTGGAAGTCGTCGACCCGCAGACCGTGCAGGTGCGGCTCAAGCATCCCTACGCGTTCTTCCTCCACATGATCTCCGCCTACCGCACCGGCATGACCCTGCTCTCGCCGCAGTCCATCCAGAAGTTCACGGTCGAGGACCGCAAGCAGGGCAAGCCGGGATCGATCGTCGGGTGCGGCCCCTTCAAATACGTCGAGTGGATCAAGGGCAGCCACCTCCTGATGGAGCGGTTCGACAAGTACTTCGTGCCCGGCCTGCCGTACCTCGACAAGGTCATCGTTCGCGTGATCAAGGATCCCGTCACGGAGATGGCGGCCTTCAAGAACGGCGAGATCGACTTCATCGCCTCGTTCTCGCCGGAGCACGTCGACACCATGAAGGCCCAGAATCCAAAGGCGCAGATCATGACCGGCAAGGAAACGACGCCAATGATGGCGGCCATGAAGGTCACCATCCCCAAGGACAACAAGCCCATGTCGCCGGACCGCGCGCCGCACCCGATCTTCGGGGATCTGCGGGTGCGCAAGGCCATCGGCTGCTACGGCATCGATCGGC
>DASYTM010000073.1:0-12876 GCA_036002345.1 Candidatus Methylomirabilota bacterium
CAGCTCCTCGGCGCGCCGCCGGCCCTCGTCGAGCAGGCGCCGCTGCTCGATGGCGGAGGCGAGCGGCTGCGCCAGCTCCGCCGCGCTCTCGACGTCGGCCTCGTCGAACGCCGCGGTCCGGGCCGAGGCCAGGCTCACCGCGCCGAACACGCCGCCCTGGGTGACGAGCGGCACCACGACCACCGAGCGCCAGCCGCGCGCGCCGAGCGTCGCGCGGCTCGCCGCCGGCACCGCCGCGGCCGCGAGGTCGTCCACGCGCGCCGGCTCGCCGGAGGCCACCACGCGTTCGAGCAGCGTGCCCTCCAGCGGCAGGCGGACGTCGCGCGCGATGCGGCTCGGCACCGTGCGCGCGGTGACGTCGAGCACCTCGAACTCGCTGCGCTCGGCGTCGACGAGCGACACCGCCACGGAGTCGAAGTCCACGAGCCGCGCCAGGCCCTCGGCGAAGGCGCTCAGCACGTCGTCGAGCGAGTCGCTGGACCCGAGCAGGCGCGTGATCTCCGAGAGGACGGTCGTCCGCAGCGCGCGGCGCTCCCGCCGCCACGCCCCGTCGATCGCCGCTCCGAGATCGCGCCCGAGGCCCGCCGGCAGCGCGGCGCGCCGCGGCGCGCGGCTCCGGCCGAGGAGGACCAGGTGGCCGACGGACCGGCCGTTGGCCGTGAGCGGAACGCGAAGCGTGCGGGCCTTGGCGGACGTGGCGTCGAGGAGCGCGCGGGTCGCGGAGCGGGCGCCGGCGGTGACGACGATCGGGGCGCCGCGGGACGGGCGGAAGACCAGCGCGCCGGCGGCGGCGCCGGCCCGCGCCACCTCCTGCCGCAGCACGCGCGACAGGGCCGCCTCGACCGGCCCGGCGGTGAGCAGGGGTGTCAGGAGGCCGGCGCGCGCGGGGGGCGTCATGGCGGCGTCAACACCTTACCCGGGAGGCTCCCCGTGTGCTCGCCGTGCTTGACGACGAAGCGGCCGTTCACGATGACGTGCTCGATGCCCTCGGGATAGCGGTGCGGGTCCTCGTACGTGGCGCGGTCCGCCACGCGCTTGGCGTCGAAGACCGCCAGGTCCGCGCGCGCCCCCACGCGCACCACGCCACGATCGCGCAGCCCGAGCCGCGTGGCGGGCAGGCCCGTCATCTTGTGGACGGCCGTGGCCAGCGGCAGCACGCGCTGCTCGCGCACGTACTCGCCCAGCACGCGCGGGAACGTGCCGTACGAGCGCGGGTGCGGCTTGCCCTCCCCGAGCGGTCCGTACGGCGCGAGCGCCGAGCCGTCGGAGCCGATCATCACGTGCGGGTGCGCGAGCGCGGCCTTGAGATCGGCCTCGTCGAGCTGGAACAGGATCATGTAGGCCTTGCCCGCCTCGTCCGCGATGATCTCGAGCGCGGCGTCGATGGGGTCCATCCCGCGCGCGGCGCCGATCTCCGACAGCCGCTTGCCCTCGGCGTCCTTGCGCTTGGCGCAGTAGGACACCATCACGTTCTCCCAGCCCACGCGACTCACGATGGACTCGGCCGACGGCGACTCCACGGCCGCCCGCACGCGCGCCCGCTCGGTCGGGTCCGCCAGGCGCTTGAGCATCGCGTCGATCCCGCCCTCCAGCGCCCAGTCGGGCAGGAGCGTGCGGAGCGTCGTGCTCGACGCCGTGTACGGATAGACGTCCCCGCGCACGTCCAGCCCCTCGGCGCGCGCGGCGTCGATGAGCGCGAGGGCCTTGGAGACGTTGCCCCAGTTCGGGCGCCCGGCGGCCTTGACGTGGCTCACCTGCACCGGCATGTCGGCCGCGCGGCCGACGCTGATCGCCTCGGCGACGGCGGCGAGCAGCGTCGCGCCCTCGCCGCGGATGTGGCTGGCGTAGAAGCCGCGCAGCCGCGCGGCGGCGCGCGCGACCTCGATGATCTCCTCCGTCGTCGCGTACGAGCCCGGCGCGTAGATCAGCCCCGTGGACAGCCCCCACGCGCCGTCCTCCATCGCGTCGGCCATGAGGCGGTGCATGCGCGCGAGCTCGGCGGTGACGGGCGCGCGGCGCGCGAAACCCATGGCCGCGATGCGCAGCGTGCCGTGGCCGACGAGGTGGACGACGTTGAGGGCGGTGCCGTCGGCGTCGAAGGCGCGCAGGTAGTCGCCGAAGCTCGCCCACTCGAACGTCATGCCCTTCGGCACGTAGAGCGCGAAGCCGCGGAGGTCTTCGCGGAACTCGGCGGAGACCGGCGCCGGCGAGAAGCCGCAGTTGCCGACGACCTCGGTCGTGACGCCCTGCCGGATCTTGGACTCCGCGCGGCGATTGCCCCAGAGCCGCCAGTCCGAGTGCGAGTGCATGTCGATGAAGCCGGGCGTCAGCACCTTGCCGGTGGCGTTCAGCGTGGTGCCCGCGTGCTCGCGGTGGAGGTCGCCGATCGCGGTGATCTTCTCGTCGGTCACGCCCACGTCCACGCGAGAGCCCGACACGCCCGTCCCGTCGATGACCGTCGCGCCCTCGATCTTGAGGTCCAACATCAGGCGAGCGGCGGCGCGGGGGCGGGGTCGAGGGCGCGCTCGGTCCAGCGCGCGGTGCCGAGGAGCCGCGGGTCGTCGCCGTGCGCGCCGACGAGCTGGAGGGCCAGCGGCAGCCCGGCCGCCGAGACGCCCGAGGGCAGCGAGATCGACGGCGCGCCGATCGACGACCAGGGCTGGCAGAGCGAGGCGTCGCCGGTCCACGCCAGACCGGCGGGCGCGGGCTGCGGCGCCGTCGGCGAGAGCAGCGCGTCGTAGCCTCGGAGCAGCGGCAGCACGTCGGCGCGGAAGCGCGCGCGCCGGCGGTCCGCCGCGACGTACTCGATCCCCACGCGCTTGAGCCCGCGCGCCAGCATCTCGGCCATCCCCGGGCCGTAGTCGGGGGCGTGCTTGCCGAAGGTCGGCTCGTGATAGGTCGCGGCCTCCACCTCGAGGATCACCAGCGCCGCGTCGGCGAGGTCGGCGAACGACGGCGGCAGGCGGACCTCCTCGACGCGCGCCCCGGCCTTCGCGAGGCGCTGGACGACGCCCTCCAGATGCGCGCGCAGCTCGGGCTCGGCGCGGTCGAACAGCTCGCGCGCGAGAGCCAGCCGCGGCGTGGCCACCGGCTCGGGTGTCAGCGAGCGTCCCGCCATCACGCCCAGGACGAGGGCCGCGTCCTCCACCGAGCGCGCGAGCGGTCCGATGTGATCGAGCGAGTAGCCGAGCGGCACGACGCCGTCGAGCGGCACGAGGCCGTTCGTGCCCTTGAGGCCGACCACGCCGCAGTACGCGGCGGGACGCAGGATGGAGCCCACCGTCTGCGAGCCGAGCGCGACGGGCACCATGCGCGCCGCGACGGCGGCCGCCGAGCCCGAGGACGAGCCGCCGGGCGTGTGGCCGAGGTTCCACGGGTTCGCGGTGGGCGCGGGATCGCGATAGGCGAACTGGGTCGTGTGCGTCTTGCCCAGCACGACCGCTCCGGCGGCGCGCAAACGAGCGACGCAGGTGGCATCGACGCTGGGTGTCCGGTGGGCGAAGGCGCGCGCGCCCGCCGTCGTCGGCAGCCCGGCCACGTCGATGATGTCCTTGATGCCGACCGGCACGCCGTGCAGCGCGCCGAGCGTGGCGCCCGGGCGCACCGCGGCGTCGGCGGCGCGGGCGGCCGCCCGCGCGCCGGCCTCGTCCACGTGAATCCACGCCTTCACCGTGCCGTCCACGGCGCGGATACGCTCGAGGCAGGCGTCCACGAGAGCCTGCGACGTCACCTCACCCGACTTCACGGCCGCCGCGGCGGCCTGGACCCCCAGCTCAGTGGAGCGCATCGAGCACCTCCGCGACGACCTCGAATCGGCCGAAGGACGGCATCAAGTACGCGCCGGCGTGATGGCGCCGCACGTCGGCGACGAGCGCCTGCGCCATCTCGATGCCGGCGCGCAGCGCCTGGTCCCCGGCGTCGCGCATCCGCGCGCGCACGGCGTCCGGCACCATGATGCCGGGCACCTCGTTGTGCAGGAACTCCGCGTGACGCGACGAGTGCAGCGGCAGCAGGCCGACGAGCACGGGCACGGGAATGTGGCCGGCGCGCGCCAGGAAGCGTTCGAGGGCCTCCAGGTCGTAGACGGGCTGGGTCTGCAGCCAGCGCACGCCCGCCTCGATCTTCCGGTGCATACGCTCGATCTCGCGGTCGGGATCCTCCGCGGCCGGGTTGAGCGCGGCCCCGATGCAGAACGCCGTCGGGTCGCCGATCGAGTTGCCCGTCGCGTCCAGCCCCTCGTTCATGCGGCGCAGGATGCCGATGAGGCCGACGCCGTCCACGTCGAACACGGCCGTGGCGTTGGCATAGTCGCCCGTGCGCGGCGGGTCGCCGGTCATGGCCAGGATGTTGCGGATGTCGAGGGCATGCGCGCCGAGCAGGTCGGCCTGGATGCCCATGAGGTTCCGGTCGCGACACGTGAAGTGCATGTTGACGTCGAGCCCGGTGTGGTCGCGGATCAAGAGCGCGGTGGCCAGCACCGACATCCGCACGCGGCCGAGCGAGCCGTCGTTGATGTCCACGATCTCGACGCCCTTCTCCTTGAGGAGCTTGGCGCCCTGGACCAGCTTGTCCACCGTGTGGCCGCGCGGCGGGTCGAGCTCCACCGTCACCACGAACTCGCCGGCCTCCAGCCGGCGCTGGAGCAGCGTCGGTGGCAGCGTGCGGGCGATGCCGGGCGTTTCGACCACCGCCGGCCGCGGGGCGGCGGGGCGCGCCTCGACACGGCGCGCGCCCGGTCGTATCCGATCCAGCGCCTCGCGCATGGCCGCCGTGTGCTGCGGCGTCGTGCCGCAGCAGCCGCCCACGAGCCGCGCGCCCGCCTCCACCATCCGCGCCGCGTAGTCCGCCATATACGAGGGCGACGACAGATAGATGAGGCGCTCGCCGATGCGGCTCGGCAGGCCGGCGTTGGGCTGGATGGCGAGCGCCACCCCGCTGGCCTCCGGCACCATCCGCTCCAGCACGTCGTAGAGCGTGGAGGAGCCGACCGAGCAGTTGGCGCCGAGCGCCTGCACGCCGAGCGCGCGCAGCGTGCGCGCCACCTCGGCGGGCGGGCGGCCCATGAAGGTCACGCCCTCGTCGGTGAACGCCACCTGCGCGACGACGGGCAGGTCGGTGATGGCGCGGATGGCCTCGATGGCGAGGGCGATCTCCGCGAGGTCGGAGAACGTCTCGACCACGAACGCGTCCACCCCGCCCTCGAGCAACGCCTCGGCCTGCTCGCGGAACGCCTCGCGCGCCTCGTCCGCGGTGACCGTGCCGAGCGGCTCCAGGTACTTGCCGAGCGGGCCGATGGAGCCGAGCACCCACACGTCGCGCCCGGCGGACTCGCGCACGTCGCGCGCCAGCCGCGCGCCGCGCCGGTTGATCTCGCGCCCTTGCGCCTCCAGGCCGTGGACGGCGAGCTTGAAGCGGTTGGCGCCGAACGTGTTGGTCTCGATGGCGTCCGCGCCCGCCGCGATATAGTCGGCGTGCACCGCCTGCACGAGCCGCGGATTGCTGACGTTGAGGACGTCGAAGCAGGCGTCGAGCGGCACGCCGCGCGCGTAGAGCACCGTGCCCATCGCGCCGTCGCAGAGGAGCGGGGCGCCCGCGAGGCGCTCGCTAAACGCGTGCGGCATGCGTCTGCCTCAGCGCCGCGAGCACGCGCGCGACCACCTGGTCGACGCCGAGCCCCGCGGTGTCCACGGTGACGTGGGCGCGCGCGTAGTAGGGCTCGCGCGCGCGGTAGAGCGTCTCGATCTCCACGGGCGAGCGCTCGAGCATGGGCCGGCCCCCGATGCGCTGCGCGCGCTTCAGGAGCTCCGGAAGGTCGCCGCGGAGCCACACGACCGTGCCGAGCGCGCGCAGCGCCTCGATCCGGTCGTCGCGGCACGGCAGCCCGCCGCCGGTGGCGATGACGTCGCCCGATTTCAGCGCGAGCGCTTCGAGGACCTCGCCCTCCAGCCGGCGGAACGCCTCCTCACCGTCCTGGCGGAAGATGTCGGGAATCGAGCGCCCGTCACGCGCGACGATCATGTCGTCCGTCTCGACGAAGCAGCGCCCCAGGCGCTTGGCGAGCAACCGCCCGCACACCGACTTCCCCGCCCCCATGAACCCCACAATAATGACGTTATCCGCCGCCATGTCACGCCATCCTATCACCCGCGCGCCCGCGATCCGGCGTGCCGGAGACCGGCCCGGGGCGGCGCCCGAAACGGGCCGAAGACCGTCGATGTGGGTGGTGCCGCCGTGGGTGGCGCAGGCATGCGCGCGGCGGTCGGGTCGCGGGTGGCGGTGGCCGCGGGCGCGGCGCGGTCGTGCGCGACCCGTGTTCCGGGTATCGCGTCGGCCCCGGCTCGGACTCGGTGCACGTCAACAGGCGCAACGTAGTGTCGATTTGCGTGGTCGAGCACGGCCGTGTCGCGGCCGCGGCCACTGCCACCCGCGCCGCGTCAGGACGCGCGATCGCGCTGAGGCTCCACCCAGAGCGTGCGCACGACCTCCCACAGCCCCGCCAGGAACGGCACGGCCACGAGGCCGCCGATCAACCCGCCCAGGTGCAGCCCGGCCAGCAGCGCGACCAGCACGGCGAGCGCGTGCAGCCCGGTGGCCCGGCCGACGAAGTAGGGCGCGAAGAGCTTCCCCTCCACGGTCTGGCAGCCGATCATCACGACGAGCGCGATCCCGGCCTTCAGGACGCCGTCGTTGAGGCCCGACAGGGCCGCCAGGACGGCGGCCACGGTGGCCCCCACGAAGGGCACGATGTTCAGGACGGCGGCGAGGGCGCCGATGAGGAGCGCGTACTTCACGCCGATGAGGGACAGCACGATGGCGATGAGGACGCCGACGAAGAAGCTCGAGACGAGCTGGCCGCGGACGTAGCCGCCGATGCGGTCCAGCACCGCGGGCGCCAGCCGCCGGGCCGTCGGCCGGTACGCGGGCGGCAGAAGCGCGAGCAGCGTGTGGCCGATCTCGCGGGCATCGATGACGAGATAGGCGGCGATCACGAGGATGGCGAGCACCTCGAACACCGCGCCCACCGCGCCGGTGGTGATCTTCATGACGTTGCCGAGGAGCGTGCCCGCGATCCCCTCCACCTTGTCGCCCTTCGGCGACGGCAGCGAAGCGCCCCACTGCCCCAGCCAGTAGTCGAGGTTGCCGAGCCAGCCGCGGACGTTGTCGATGAGCTTCGGGAGCTGGTCCATGAACTGGGTCCACTGCTCGCTGAGGGCGGGCCACACCAGGCGCCCCATCAGCGCGAACACGCCGGCCACCGCGACGTAGACGCCCAGCACGACGAGGCCGCGCGGGATGCGCCAGCGCTCGCCGACGTGGGCCGCGGGCAGGATGGCGGCGGCGATGATCAGCGAGGTGAAGAGCAGGAGCCAGACCTGCCACGTCGCGACGACCAGCACCACGGCGGCGGCGATCCCGAGCACCTGGAAGACCATGGGCCACGGCAGCCGGGAGGGAATGGCCACGCCCCTATGATACCGGCCGTCAGCGATGAACGGTCCGGCGGGCGGGCGCGCGGCGATAGGCGCAGTCGCGCATCCAGCAGCGCGCGCACTGGCTGAAATAATGATCCACGCGCGCGCGGGCGCCGGCGCCCACGAGGAGCGAGATCGACTTGCCGGGCGTCATGAAGCACGCGGCGTTGAGGCTCACGCCCGCGGGCTCGCCCGGGCAGAGGCGGAAGAGCGCGTGCTGCTCGACGACGTCCCAGTTGGCGTAGCCCGGGCTGATCCGGTTGGTTACGCGGAGCCCGGCGGCGAGCCCCTGGGCGCAGAGCGCATCGTTCACGTACTCGGCGAGGCTCTCCACCGCCCCCGAGCCCACGCTGTCCAGCATCGACGCCAGCGGCAGCTCGCGAGCCTCCCACAGCGCCGCCACGCGCCGCTCCAGCGCCTCGCCGATCGTGCATACAGCCGCCGCGACGTGCTCGACCGCGCCCCAGCGCTCGCCGGTCGCGGGAATCGTTAGCGTCTCGCCGCCGGCGGTGATCGTGTCCGGGCCGCTCGCCGTCACCGGCAGCCAGCGCACCGCGGCGCGCGGCGCCATCAGCCGCTCGCCCTCCGCCAGCGCCTCGTCGAAGAGCGCGCGCACGTCGGCGGATGGGACGTCGCGACCTTTCTTGTAGCCCTGGAAGCGGAGGACCTCGTCGGGATCGATGGCGAGCGGCAGGTCTGCCCAGACCTGGCCGCCGGCGGGCAGCGCTACTTCTTGCGGCGTCTCACGCCCCAGGCTAGCCTCGCGCGCCGAGCGCGCTGCGGCGTCGCACGCCCCACACAGGCTAGCCTCGCGCGCCGAGCGCGCTGCGGCGTCGCACGACCTCGGCGATCAGGCGGATGTGCTCGGGGTTCGAGCCGCAGCAGGCGCCGACGATGTTGCACCCGGCGTCGAGCAGCGCCGGGTACTCGCTCGCCATCGCCTCGGGGCCGAGCCGGTATTCCACGGGATCGGTGTTCGGCACCGGCAGCCCGGCGTTGGGATAGGCCACCAGTGGCGCATCGGTGACCTTGCGCATCTCCTGGATGATGACGATCGCCCGGTCGGGCCCGTCGCCGCAATTCATGCCGATTACGTCGGCCCCGGCCGCGAGCAGGGTCCGGGCGACCTCGCTCGGACTCTCGCCCCACATCGTGCGGTCGCGGTCGTTGGCGAGCTCGTACGCGAAGAACATCGTGGCCATCACGGGCAGGTCCGCCACGGCCTTGCACGCACGGATGGCGGCCGCCGCCTCCTGCGGGAACATCATCGTCTCCACCGCGAAGATGTCCACGCCGCCGGCGGCGAGGGCCGCCGCCTGCTCGGTGAACGTGACCAGGTACTCCTCGTCGGTGGCGACGTTGTCGCCTACGCCGAACTCGAACGGCACCGCGCTGGTGGGGCCGATCGAGCCGGCGACGTAGGCGCCGGGCGGCGCGACCGAACGCGCCAGGCGCGCGCCCTTTTCGTTGAGCTCGCGGGCGCGGCCGCCCATGTCGTGGCCGTAGCGCTCGTTGTACTCCTTCAGCTTCAGCGGCGTCGCCCCGAACGTGTTGGTCTCCACGATCTGGCTGCCCGCGTCGAAGTAGCCCTTGTGGATGCCGGCCACGACGTCGGCGTGAGTGTCGTTCCACAGCTCGGGGCAGTCACCGTTGAGCAGGCCGGCCGCGAAGAGCATCGTGCCGTAGCCGCCGTCGAAGACGAGCCGCTCCCCCGCCTTCACGCGCTCCACGACCTCCCAGCCCCTCGGCTTCATGCCCCCACCCTCACGCCGACGAGCGCCTTGGCCTTCACCACGGCCAGCGTCGAGTCCTTGGCGTAGCCGTCGGCGCCGATCTCGTCGCAGAAGGCCTGGCTCACCGGCGCCCCGCCGATCATGACCTTCACGCGCTCGCGCAGCCCCGCCTTCACCAGCGCGTCGATGGTGCGCTTCATCCCGGGCATCGTGGTCGTCATGAGCGCGGAGATGCCGACGATGTTGGCGTTGTGCTCCTCCACGGCGGCCACGAACTTCTCGGGCGCCACGTCGCGGCCGAGGTTCACGACCTTGAACCCGGCGCCTTCCAGCATCATAGCCACGAGGTTCTTGCCGATGTCGTGGAGGTCGCCCTGGGCGGTGCCGATGACCACGATGCCGTGGTAGTCGTCGGCCTTGGCGGCGGCGGTGATGAGCGGCTTCAGGAGGTCGAGCCCGGCGTACATGGCGCGCGCGGAGAGGAGGACCTGGGGCACGTAGTACTCGTTGCGCCGGAACTTCTCGCCGACCACGTCCATGCCCGGGATGAGGCCTTTGAAGATGAGGTCCTTGGGGTCCATCGAGAGGGCGAGGCCTTCACGGGTCTTGGCGGCGACGGTGTCCTTGTCGCCGATGATCAGCGCCCGGGACATCTTCGGATAGTCGAACGGCTCGCTCATGCGCCTCCCGCGCTGGGGTTCACTCGTGTTCTAACACGCCGCCGCGGGGGCGGCAATCACTTCGCGCGGCTGGACAGGTAGTCGGCGACGGTCGGCGCGGAGTCGGGGTCGAGGGAGGTGAACGTCAGGCCGACCTCGTCGCCCTTGCGCCACGCGATGGTGGCCTCGGCGACGATCGGCTTCGGCAGCGCGCCCCCCTCGCAGCGGATCTGGACCGTCTGGCCCTTCTCCCAGTCCTCGGGCACGCCCTTCAGCGCCATGCCGCCCTCGCTGATGTCGCGGGTGGCGACGCTGATGGAGCGTCCGTCGGCGCCCAGCGTCAGCGTGGCCGCCGCCTCCAGCGTGGCCCGCGGGTGCTTGCGGATGTTGTTGGGCAGCACGGAGTAGATCTTCACGGGCTTGGTCTTGCCCTTGACGGTGACCTCGCCCAGCTCCTTGGTGACGAACTGCCCCTTCACCAGCTCGTAGGTGGACTCGCTGATGATGATGTTGGACTTGTACTCCTTGGTGATCGACTCCAGCCGCGCCCCGAGGTTGATGGTGTCGCCGATGGCCGTGTACTGGAGGAGCTGTTTGGAGCCGAGCGTCCCCACCACGGCGTCGCCGGTGTTGATGCCCACACCGTTGCGGATGGCGATCCCGAGCTTCTGCTCCCAGTGCTTGCTCACGGCGAGCGTCCGCTCCTGGAACTCCAGCCCGGTGCGCACGGCCTTGACGGCATGTTCGGCATCCTCGAACGGGACGTTGTAGAGGGCCATCACGCAGTCACCGATGTACTTGTCCACCGTGCCGCCGTGGCGGTAGACGATCTCGGTCATCTCCGTGAGGTACTCGCGCAGCATCTCCTCCACCTGCTCGGGCTGAAGCTGCTCGGAGAGCGTGGTGAAGCCGCGGATGTCCGAGAAGAGCACGGTCACGAGCCGGCGCGCGGTGGTGAGACTGCCATCGTCCTTGTGTCGCACGACTTCCTTCACGACGGAGGGTGAGAAGAACCGCGAGAGCTGACGCCGCTCGCGCTGCTCGCGGACGAAGTGCTCGACCACGGTGGCGCCGTAGCCCAGGCCGAGGGCGAGGAGGCCGGCCATCCCGCGCATCCACACGTCGGCCATCGCAAAGCCGACGACGGCGCCGGCGGTCAAAAGCGCCACGAGGGCGAGGGCCGCGATCAGGGCGCGGAGCGCGCGGAGTCGGACCACCAGCGCGGAGCCGAGGAGGCCCGCGACCACGGCGAGCACGGTCGAGATGACTCGCGGCACTTCGCGGATCGGGTTGCCGCGCACGAGCGTCTCGAGCGCGTTCGCGTGGATCTCGACGCCCGGCATGTTGCCGCCGGGGGCGAACGGCGTGGGGAACTGGTCGTGCAGGATCTCGCTGGTGGGGCCGATGAGGACGATCTTGTCCTTCCAGTAGCTGGACGGGATCTCGCCGCGCACGACACGGTGGTAGGAGACCCACGGGTACGTGACGGGGCCGCCGCGGAAGTTGATGAGCACCGACGCCGCCTTCGGCAGCGGCGCGACGGCCATGCCGGACTTCGCGAGGAGCGCGTGCATCGTGGCGTCGAAGGCGAGCATCGGGTCGAGATCGATGGGCACGATCTTCACCGGCACCCGCCGGACGTGGCCGTCCGGGTCGGCGTCCATGTTCACGGGCGCCATGCCCGCGGCGCCCTTGCGCAGCATCGGCAGCGGGACGTTGAACGTTTCCCGCTTGGTATAGGGCTGGATGTCCTTCGTATAGGCGGCGCCCAGCACGACGTTGCCCGCGAACGCGACGGCCTCGCCGAGCGCTTCGTCGTCCTTCGGCCCGCGCGACGAGGGCGCGTCGAAGATCAAGTCCACACCGATCACGCGCGGCTGGCCCTCGGCCAGATGCATGATCAGCTCAGCGTGCCGGGCCCGCGCGAACGGCCACTGCTCGTCCATCTCGGTGAACGTGGACTCGTCGATGGTGACGATCACGATGGGGAGGCTGGGCTGGCGGGACCCGCGCCATTCGAAGAGCTTGCCCAGGGAGAAGTGCTCTGCCGTCTCGAGCCAGCCGACCTGCACGAGGCCGACCACGGCCACGCCGGCCAGGATGCCGGCCAGATGCTTGCGGGCGACCTCACGCATCCGGGCCCACGGAACGGTCATCCCCAACAATCTATGCTAGTATCGGCCGGGAATGAAGATACGAGTACTCGGCGCCTTTGGAGCCGAAGGACTCGGTCAGCGCCCCACATCCTTCCTCGTCAACGACAGAATCTTGATCGACGCGGGCACGGTGGGTGGTGCACTGACCATGCCCGAGCAGAACCGGATCGAGCACGCGCTCATCACGCACTCGCACCTCGATCACGTCGGCGGCCTCGCCTTCCTCACCGAGACCCTCGCCTTCACGGCCAGCGAGCAGCCGCGGCGCGAGCCGCTCACGGTGGCGAGTCTCGAGCCCGTGGTGGAAGCGCTCCAGAAGGGCGTCTTCAACAACATCGCCTGGCCCGACTTCGCGCAGATTCCGCCGGAGAAGCCCGTCATGAAGTATCGGACGCTGGTGGAGGACGCCGAGCAGCGCGTGGGCGAGCTGTGGGTGACCCCGGTGCTCGTGAACCACACCGTGCCCACCACCGGCTTCATCGTCCACGACGGGAGCACGGGCTTCATCTTCTCCGGCGACACCGGCCCCACGGAGGCCTTGTGGAAGGCGGCGCGCGGCACGCGCGGGCTGCGCACGGCCATCGTGGAGTGCGCGTTCCCGAATCGCATGCTCAAGCTCGCGGAGCTGGCCGGGCACATGACGCCGGACCGCATCCGGCGCGAGCTCGACAAGCTGCCCGACGACATGCCGGTGTGGATCTACCACATCAAGCCGCAGTTCTACGACGAGATCGCCGAGGAGCTGTCGCACATCGACCCGGCGCGCATCACGATCCTCGAGCAGGAAAAAACCTACACTTTGTAGATGGGGGCCCCGAAATGGCCCCCAAACCCCCACCGTTCGTCACGCCCCGGC
>DASYTM010000074.1:0-19025 GCA_036002345.1 Candidatus Methylomirabilota bacterium
TTGAGCACGGTGCCTGCCGCGACCGCGCGCCACGCGCTCGGCCGGACCTCGGTGTCCCTCACGGTGGGTTGAAGGATACTTGAGGCGCGGAGGACCTGACGATGGATGTGACGCCGAACCTGCCCGAGGTGGTGGCGGAGGTGCGCGCGCGCTTCGAGCGCTACGAGCAGGCGCTGATCGACAAGGACGTGGACGTACTCGACGCGACGTTCTGGGACAGCCCGCACACGATCCGCTACGGGATCAACGAGAACGGCTACGGCTTCCACGAGATCCACGCCCACCGGGTGGCGCGGCCGCCGGGGCCGGGCACGAAGGAGCGGCGGATCCGCCTCGAGATCCTCACGCTCGGCCGCGATCTCGCGACGGTGAACCTCGAGTTCAAGGTGCGCGGCCGCGATGCCATCGGGCGCCAGAGCCAGACGTGGGTGCGCCTCCCCGAGCTCGGCTGGAAGGTGATCAGCGCCCACGTGTCCACCATGCCCCCCGCTTCCTAGTTGTCCTGGGGCCCCGGTGATATCTTGAGCGCCGACAGGAGGCCCATCATGCGCTACAACCGGATCTCGGCGGACTGCCATCTCGACCTGATCTGGCTGCCTCCTGACCTCTTCACGTCCCAAGCGCCCGCGCACCTGAAGGACCGCATGCCATACGTGGCCGACGGGCCCGACGGCGACCGATGGTGGGTCGCGAAGAACGGCGTCAAGTTCGGGATCGCCGGCGGCGTCGGAGCCTCCGGCACGAAGCACGTCCCCGGCAAGCAGCTGCGCGTCGACGTGATGGCCTCCACCGGGCTGTACGACGACGGCAAGAAGGGCATTCGCCGGCCGGGCGATCCGCACCTGCGCGTCAAAGAGATGGACCGCGACGGCGTGGACGCCGAGGTCATCTACGGCATCCTCGCGGCCGCCGCCAAGCTGAAGGACATCGAGGCGTCCAACGAGATGGTGCGCATCTACAACACGTGGATGGCCGACTTCTGCCGGCACTATCCCGACCGTCACATCGGGCTCGCGAACCTGCCCTACGGCGACATCGACGCCGCCGTCGCCGAGGTCCATCGCGTGGCCAAGCTCGGCTTCAAGGGCATCGAGCTGTCGTGCTCGTGGGAGATGGAGCCGATGTGGCATCCGCAGTGGGAGCCGCTGTGGGCGGCCATCAACGAGGTGGGCATCCCGTTGCACTTCCACACGTTCCCCTCCGTCCCGCCGGAGCTGCGCGAGAAGTACACGGGGCTCACCCAGCGCGCGCTCATGTACAGCGGCCTCTGCCTGTTCCAGATGACGCTGGCCAACATCCTCACCGCGCTCATGGGCCGCGCCGTGTTCGAGCGCTATCCCAATCTCAAGATCGCCTTCGGCGAGAGCGGCATCGGCTGGATCCCCTACGTGCTCGACCGCATGGACTTCGAGTACGAGGACCAGTACAAGGACCTCCCGCTCAAGCTGAAGCCCAGCGAGTACTGGCGGCGGCAGTGCAAGGCGACGTTCCAGTACGACCGCGTGGGCACCAAGCTCATCGACGAGATGGGCGTCGAGACCCTGATGTGGGGCTCGGACTACCCGCACCCCGACGGCGTGTGGCCGGAGTCGGCGAAGTACATCAGCGAGCAGTTCAAGCACCTGCCGGACGACGTCACGCACAAGATGACCTGCGAGAACGCCGGACGGTTCTACGGGCTGATCAAGTGAGCGGGCTCCCGCCCGCATGAGCGCGCGGCCCGCGTCCGTCTACGTCGTCCAGGGCCAGACGGAGCGCGACTGGGGCGACTGCGCGGCCGCGCTCGCCGCCACGGGCGCGCGCATGACCACGCTGCCGTTCATCGCCACCGGCGACGAGCTGATCGCGCGGGCGCGCGACGCCGACGCGCTGGTCAGCACGTTCACGCCGGTCACCCGCGGCGTGATGAGCGCCCTCGAGGGCCTCCGCGTCGTCGTGCGCACCGGCGTGGGTTATGACGTGATCGACGTCCCCGCCGCGACCGAGCTGGGCGTGATCATCGTCAACATCCCGGACATCTGGATCCGCGAGGTCGCCAACCACGCGCTCGGGCTCTTGCTCGCGTGGAACCGCAAGCTCCTCGTCCTCGACCGGCAGGTGCACGCCGGCGTCTGGAGCGGCGGCGTGCCGGGCGGCGCGGGCTCGCTCCACGGCGAGGCGGTCGGCGTCGTGGGCCTCGGCAACATCGGCAGCGCGTTCGCGAAGCGCGCGGCGGCGCTGGAGCTGAAGGTCATCGCCCACGATCCGTACGTGGACGACCGTCACTTCGCGGCCCTCGGTGTCGAGCGCGTCACGCTGGAGGCGCTCGCCGAGCGCTCGGACTACGTCTCGGTCCACACGCTCCTGAATGCCGAGACGCGCCACCTGATCGGAGAGAAGTTCTTCGCGCGCATGAAGCCCACCGCCATCCTGATCAACACCTCGCGCGGCCCGGTGGTGGACGAGCAGGCGCTCGAGCGCGCGCTTCGCGACAAGCGGTTGGCGGGCGCGGCGCTGGACGTCTGGGAGAACGAGCCCGTGGCCGCCGGCCACCCGCTCCTGGCGATGGACAACGTGATCGCGACCCCGCACGCGGCGTACTTCTCCACGGCCGCCGTCGCGGCGGTGCCGCGGCGGTGCGGCGAGGAGATCGCGCGCGTGCTGACGGGGCAGCGCCCGCTCAACGTCGTGAATCCCGAGGTCTACGCGCCGGGCGCCGCGCGCCGCGCGCGCTGAGGGCGCGTCCATGCTGGAGGAGCCGACCTCCCTGCGGATCGAGGACCCGGGCGTGCGCGCCCTGTTCACCGAGGCCGCGCGCTTGCAGTCGTGGCTCGACGTCGAGGCGGCGCTGGCGCTGGCGCAGGCCGAGCTGAAGATCATCCCTGACGCCGCCGCGCGCGAGATCACCCGCAAGGCCACGCTGTCGTTCCTCGACCTCGCGGCCGTGCGGGCGGGCCTGGCGAAGACGGGCCATCCGCTGGTGCCGCTGGTGTGGGCCCTCGACCGCGCCTGCGAGGGCGACGCCGGTGGATACGTGCACTGGGGAGCGACGACCCAGAACGTCACGCAGACCGGGCAGCTCCTTCAAGTCCGGCGCGCGCACGACATCTTCCTGCGCCAGCTCGCGACGATCCTCACCGCGCTGGCGGGGCTTGCCGAGCGCACCAAGGACATGCTGCTCCCGGGGCGCACGCACGGCCAGCACGCCGTACCCGCGACGTTCGGCTTCAAGGTCGCGGTGTGGATCGACGAGCTCTGCCGCCACGTGGAGCGGCTCCGCGGCTGTGAAGGACGAGTCTTTGTGGCGATGTTGGGCGGGGGCGCGGGCACGCTCGCGTCGCTGGGCGAGGCCGGCCTCGCCACGCAGGAGAGGATGGCGGCCCGCCTCGGCCTGCGCCCCATGCCGGTGCCGGCACGGACGATCGGCGATCACCAGGCCGAATACGTCCTGCTCCTCGGCATGCTCGCCGCGACCTGCAGCAAGATCGGCCGCGAGATCTACACGCTCATGAAGCAGGAGTTCGGTGAGGTGGAAGAGCCGGTGCCGCCGGGCACGGTGGGCAGCAGCACGATGCCGCAGAAGCGGAACCCGAAGCTCTCGCAGGACATCATCGCCGCTGCCGCGCAGATCCGCGCCCTCGTGCCCCTGGCGCTCGACGCGATGCAGACCGAGCACGAGGCCGACCGAACGACCAGCATCATGATGAGCCGCGCGATCGTCCAGGCCTGCGAGCTGACGGGCGACGTGCTGGCGCGCATGATCGCGCTCTTCGACGGGCTGCAGGTCTTCCCGGAGCGCATGCGCGAGAACCTCGACCTCTCGGGCGGTCTCATCATGGCCGAGGCCCTCATGCTCGAGCTGGGCAAGACGATCGGACGGCAGCGCGCCCACGACGCCGTCTACGACGCGGCCCAGGCCTCCGTCACGCAAGGACGGCCGTTCCGCGAGATGCTGGCCGCCGACCCGCACGTGAGCGCCGGGCTCACGGCGGCGGAGGTCGAGGCCCTGCTCGATCCCGCGCGGTACACGGGACTCTGTCGCCAGTTCGCCGAGCGCGGCGCCGCGACGGCGCGCGCGACCGCCTCCGCCCTCGCCGCGGGAACGCGATGACCTGGCTCAAGCGGCTCGACGCGGGCAGCGTGCGCTGGCTCCGCATCGTCTGGTGCGATCACGCCGGGCTCATCCGCGCCAAGGCGGCGCATCGGCGGCTCCTCGACAAAGGCCTGCCCGACGGCATCGGCATCACCGTGGCCCAGCAGGCGCTGCCCGTGATGTTCGACGCCGTCGCGCCCGACAGCGGGCTCGGCCCGATCGGCGAGGCGCGGCTCGTCCCCGACTGGAGCACGCTTGCGGTCCTGCCGTGGGCGCCGGGCCACGCGCAGGTGATGGGCGACATGCGGGTGGCCGGCGCGCCGTGGGAGCACTGCCCGCGCGAGTACCTCCGCGGCCAGGTGCGCGCCCTCGCCGATGCCGGCTTCACGGCGCGGGCCGCCTTCGAGAACGAGTTCTTCCTCCTGCGCCGCGCGGGCGACCGACTTCTCCCCGCCGACGACACGGTCTACGCGGCCACGGGCGGCATGAATCTTCACCACGCGTTCGTGACCGAGCTGACGGCGACGCTCGAGGCGCTGGCGATGCCGCCGGAGTTCTACTACCCGGAGTCCGCGCCGGGCCAGCAGGAGATCTCGATCGGACACGCCGCGCCGCTCGACGCGGCCGACCGCCAGGTCACCTATCGCGAGGCGGTGCGCGGCGTGGCCGTGCGCCACGGCTACGTGGCGAGCTTCCTGCCGAAGATCCACGAGAGCGCGGCGGGCTCGGGCTGCCATCTGAACTTCTCGCTGTGGGGGCCGGGGAAGCGGACGGGCGGCAAGCGCGGCGCGGGCGAGAACGTGATGAGCGATCCGCGGCACGCCACGGGGCTCTCGGAGGTGGCGCGGCGGTTCATCGCCGGCGTGCTCGCGCATCTGCCCGGGCTCGCCGCGCTCACCGTGCCGAGCCGCAACTCGTACCGGCGGCTCCTGCCGCACTTCTGGGCCGGCGCGTTCGTGGTGTGGGGCGGCGACAACCGCGAGGCGGCCATCCGCGTCACGCGCGCGCCCGGGGGCGCCGCGCGCTTCGAGCTGAAGACCTGCGACGCCACGTGCAATCCGTACCTGGCCCTGGGCGCCCTGATCGCCGCGGGGCTGGACGGCGTGCGGCGCGGGCTCGACCTGCCCGCCGAGGTCACGGTGGATCCCGGGTACTGGTCCGACGACGAGCGCCGGCGCCGCGGCATCGCGCCGCTGCCGCGGAGCCTCGGCGAGGCGCTCGACGCGCTGGCCGCGGACAAGACGCTGGTGGAGTCGCTCGGGTCCGCGCGCGCGCGCGCCTACATGGCCGTGAAGCGGATGGAGTGGGAGGCGCTGCGCGATCTGTCGCTGGCCGACGAGGTCGCGCTCCTCGCCGAGCGGTACTGAGCGCGATGGATCTCTCGGCGATCCCGCTCTACGACCACCACGCCCACGCGCTGTTCGGCGAGGCGGCGTGGCGTGGCGCGCCGCTCGAGCCGTACTTCAGCGAGGCGGAGGACGCGGACCAGCTGAGCCGCTTCGGCCGCGACACGCTCAACTTCCGCCGCGGCATCCGCGACCTCGCGGGCTTCTACGGCTGCGCGCCGGGCGTGGACGCCGTCCTCGAGGCCCGGCGCCGCGCCGACTACGGGGACCTCGTGCGCCGCATGTTCGCCGAGGCGCGCATCGGCCACTGGCTGGTCGACGACGGGCTGTGGACCGATCAGCTCCTGAGCCTCGGGGAGTGCGCGGCCCTCGTCCCCGGCGTGCCCGTGCGGCGGATCATGAGACTGGAGGTCGAGCTCGCCACGCTGGTCGAGCAGCACGATCGCGCGGGCAGCCTGCTCACCGCCTTCGCCGAGCGCGTGACGAAGCTGGCGCCCGACGTGGCGGCGTTCAAGAGCATCGCGGCGTATCGCAGCGGGCTCGAGATCGGGCGCCACGCGTCGGCGGAGGTGGAGTCGGCGTTCACGGCCGTGCGCCGGGCCGTCGTGCCCGGCACACCGCCGCGCCTCGTCAGCAAGCCGCTGATCGACACCATGCTGTGGACCGTCCTGCCCATCGCCGCCGCCGCCCGCCGGCCCGTGCAGTTCCACACGGGCTTCGGCGATCCCCATCTCGACCTGCGCCTGGCCAACCCGCTCCACCTGCGCCCGCTGTTCGAGGCGCGCGAGCTGCGCGGGCTCGCCGTGGTCTTCCTGCACTCCTATCCGTTCGTCCGCGAGGCCGGCTATCTGGCGAGCGTCTACCCGGGCGCGTACGTGGACCTCGGCCTCACCGTCCCCTACGCCAGCGTGCACGCGATGCGCACGGCGCTCCACGAGGCGATGCACCTGGCGCCCGTGACCAAGGTGCTGTTGTCGACGGACGCACAACGAACGCCGGAGACGTTCTGGCTCGCCGCCCGCTGGGGCCGCCGCGTGCTCGGCGAGGTGCTGGAGGCCGCCGTCGCCGACGGCGATCTGGCGAGGGCCGAGGCGGAGTGGGCGGCCGCGCGGATCCTCAACGAGAACGCCGCGGCGCTCTACGGCTAGGTCGCGTCGTACATCGGCCGCCGGTCGACCAGCCGCAGCCAGCCCTTCGCGATCCGGTAGATGAACCAGATGCTCACGACCGCCAGCGGCAGCCACACGATGAAGAACCCGATGCCCAGCGTCATGAACACGAACGCCAGGCACAGACCGACCCAGAGGAAACCGTACCAGAACGTTCGGATCTGCCAGCGGAAGTGCGACTCGAGCCAGGTGCCGCGCACCTCGCCGCGGTAGATGTAGTTCAGGATCACGGCGATGATCGAGGGCCAGCCGGTGAGAAACGCGCCGACGATGGTCGCCGCGCCCACGATGCCCGTGACGAGGCTGAACGCGTGCAGCCCGTAGATCACGTGGGCGAGCTTCAGCAGCGAGGGCCGCGGCTCCAGCGCGACGACGGCGCTCACGGCGCCCGCCTCAGCCGCCGCTGCCTCCGAGGAAGCCGATGGCGTTCACCTCCACGGACAGCTGCGGCGTGGCGAGCGCCCGCACCTCCACGAGCGTCGAGGCCGGGAAGTCGCCCGTGAAGAACTCCTGGCGGGCCTTCCACACGCCCTCGCGCTGCTTGATGTCGGTGACGTAGATGTCGACGCGGACGATGTCGTTCATCGTGCCGCCGGCCGCCTCGATGAGGTGCTTGATCTTGGTGAACGTCTCCCTGGCCTGGCTGTACACGGAGCCGTCGCCCAGCAGCCCGCCCTTGCCATCGCCCGCGGTCATGCCGGCGATGAACACCTGGTTGCCGTAGACGCGGCAGTTCGACCACGTGCCGGGGGCGGGCTCCTTGACGTGCGGGCTGGTCACGCGCTGCATCTTCATGACGTCTCTCGCTTTCATCGCGCCTTCTTGAACGCGCGCTCGAAGCCGGGCAGGGCGCGCACCACGGTGTCGCGCTCGACGGTGAGAGAGATGCGGATGTGGCCGGGCATGCCGAAGCCGGAGCCCGGCACGGTGAGCACGCCCTCCTCGGCGAGCAGGCGCACGAAGGCCACGTCATCGGCGATCGGCGTGCGCGGGAACACGTAGAAGGCGCCCTGCGGCTTCACGCACTGGTAGCCGATGCGCGTGAGCCCCTCGTACATGAGGTCGCGCTTCTCGCGGTAGGGCGCCACGTCGATGACCAGGTCGCCGACCTCCGCCACCACCCACTGCCACAGCGCCGGCGCGTTCACGAAGCCGAGCACGCGGCTGGTGAACGTGCACGCCTCGAACAGCTCGGCGGCTTCCGGCATCCGCGGCGAGAACGCGAGATAGCCGATACGCTCGCCGGGGATGGCCAGCGACTTCGACCACGACGTGGCGACGATGGCGCGCGTCACCAGCGGCGGCACCTGCGGCACGGGGACGTCGTCGAAGACCAGGGCGCGGTAGGGCTCGTCGCTGATCAGGACGATGGGCCGGCCGGCCCGCTGCAGCACCGCCTCGATCTCGACGAACGCGGCCGCCGGGTAGATCACGCCGCTCGGGTTGTTCGGCGAGTTCACGAGCAGCGCGCGCGTCTTCGGCGTGATGGCGGCCTCGATCGTGGCGACGTCCGGCGTGAGGTCGGCCTTGGGCGGCACCACGACCAATCTCCCGCCGTGGTTCTCGGCGTAGAAGGTGTACTCGGCGAAGAACGGCGCGACCGTGATGACCTCGTCGCCGGGATCGAGCAGCGCCTTGAGCACGGTGTTGAGCGCGGCGCCCGCGCCGACGGTCATGAGGACGTGGTTGGCGGTGTAGGGGAGGCCCGTGGCCGCGCTGACCCGCTTGGCCACCGCCTCGCGCACGCGCGGCTGCCCGGCGTTGGGCATGTAGGCGTGGAGGTGCGGGTCCTTGCTGTCCAGCACGCGGCGCGCGGCGGCCAGCACGGCCGGCGGCGGCTCGATCTCGGGATTGCCCAGCGTGAAGTCGAAGACCTTGTCGGCGCCCCGCTCGGCCTTGAGCCGCGCGCCCTCCTCGAACATGCGCCGGATCCACGACGCCTTCTTGAGATTGTCGACGACGGCTCGTGAGACCATCACGGCCGGAGTATAGGCCAAAGGAGGTAGCCATGCCGGAGTCGGCGGGCGTCGCGGCGCAGATCGTCGAGGTCATGCGGCAATTGGCCGGCAAGCATCCGGGCTTTCGCCCGGTCCACGCCAAGGGCCTCCTCTGCGCGGGCACGTTCCGCCCCTCGCCGGAGGCGCGCCGGGTGACCCGGGCCGCGCACTTCCAGGATTCGCCGGTCGCCGTCGTCGTGCGCTTCGCCAACGCGAGCGGCAACCCCGCGATCGGCGACGGGACGCCCGGCGTGCGGTCGATGTCGGTGAAGTTCCGGCTGCCGGCCGGCAAGGACGCCGACGTCCTGGCCAACTCCGTCGAGGGCTTCGTCGCGCGCACGCCGGAAGAGACGCTGGAATTCTTCCGCGCCCAGCTCACGCCCGAGACGTTTCCGAAATACCTCGAGAGCCATCCGGCCGCGCGGGACTTCGTCGCGCGCCTCGGGCCGCGGGCGATTCCCGCGAGCTACGCGCGCGCGTCCTACCACGCGGAGCACGCGTTTCGCTTCACGGCCGCGGACGGCACGCGCCGGTTCGGCCGCTACCACTTCATCCCCGAGGCGGGCGAGGCCTACCTGTCGCCCGACGAGGCGGGCAAGCTCGGCGCGGACTTCCTGCGCGACGAATTCGAGCGCCGGTTGAAGGCGGCGCCGGCCGTCTTCCGTCTCGTCCTGCAGCTGGCCGAGGCGGGCGATCCCACCAACGACCCGACGGCGCTCTGGCCCGCCGCGCGGCCCACCGTCGCGCTCGGCCGTCTCGAGATCACGGCGATCTCGCCGACGGGCGCGGCGGACGAGCGCCGGCTGGTCTTCGACCCGGTGAACCTCACGGACGGCATCGACCTCTCCGACGACCCGGTGCTCCTCGTCCGGTCGGCCGCGTACTCCATCTCGTACAATCAGCGGACCACGGGATGAGGACCCTGGCATGAGGCTCGCGCGCTGGGCATTCGTCGTCGGGTCGCTCCTGCTCGCCGGCTGCGGCGAGGAGGCGCCGACGAAGCCGGCCGTCTCCGCGAACCTCTGCGTCGTCCTGCCGAACGGGATGACGCTCGGGCCCTACGACACGCCGAAGGAGTGCGGGACCGCGAAGGAGAACATGCCGCGGGGAGAGTGCAAGCCGTGCCCGAAGTGATGGTTCGGGCCCGTGACGTCGAGAAGTACTACGGCGCCTTCAAGGCCCTGCGCGGGGTCTCGCTCGACGTCCACGAGGGCGAGGTGGTCGTCATCTGCGGCCCGAGCGGCTCGGGCAAGAGCACGCTGCTCCGCTGCATCAACGGGCTCGAGCGCATCCAGGCCGGCGACATCGTCGTGGACGGCATGTCGGTGCGCGATCCCCGCACGGACCTCAAGCGCCTGCGCGCGGAGGTGGGCATGGTGTTCCAGTCCTTCAACCTCTATCCGCACATGACGGCGCTGCGGAACATCACGCTCGCGCCCATGAAGGTGCGGCGGCAGGCGCGCCCGCAGGCCGAGGCCGTCGCCCACGAGCTCTTGCGCAAGGTCGGCATTCCCGACAAGGCGGCCAGCTATCCCGCCGAGCTGTCGGGCGGCCAGCAGCAGCGCGTCGCCATCGCGCGCGCCCTGGCCATGCGCCCGAAGGTGATGCTCTTCGACGAGGCCACCAGCGCGCTCGATCCCGAGGTCATCCACGAGGTGCTCAACGTGATGCTCGACCTCGCCCGCGAGGGCATGACCATGGTCGTGGTCACCCACGAGATGGGCTTCGCGCGCGAGGTCGCCGACCGCGTGATCTTCATGGACGAGGGCGTGATCGTGGAGACCGGCGACCCCAAGACCTTCTTCGGCAGCCCCCGCGAGGAGCGCACGAAGCGCTTCCTCGACAAGATCCTCTGACGTAAGATCCTCGGACCTTCCCGGAGGTGCCCCATGCGCCAGCGTAAGACCACGTGGGCCGCCATCATCGTGGCGGTCGTCGCGCTTTGCCTCATCTCGGTTCTTGACGCCACCGCCCAGAAGAAAGGCGGCGTCCTCAAGGTCGGCAACCTGGGCGAGCCGCCCACCCTGGACGCGCACTGGACGACGGCCACCATCACCGAGGTGCTGACCAACCACCTCTACGAGGGCCTGTACGCGCTCGACGCCAGGTCCCAGCCGATCCCCATGCTCGCCGAGGCCATGCCGGCGGTGTCGAAGGACGGGCTGACGTACACCTTCAAGCTCCGCCAGGGGATCAAGTTCCACAACGGCAAGGAGATGACCTCCGCCGACGTGGTGGCCTCCCTGAACCGCTGGGGCGCGCAGTCGACCTACGGCAAGGGACTCTACGCGCGGGTGGCCGAGGTGCGCGCCGTCGACAAGTACGCCGTGCAGATGCAGCTCAAGGAGAAGACGGCCACCGTCCTCATCTCGCTGGCCATCCCCAACAACTTCGCGGCCATCTATCCCAAGGAGGTCATCGACAAGTTCAAGCCGGCCGAGAAGGCCACGGAGTGGATCGGGACGGGCCCGTTCAAGCTGGTGGAGTGGAAGCCGGACCGCCACATCAAGATGGTGCGCTTCGACGACTACCAGCCGCGCAAGGAGGCGGCCTCCGGCTACGGCGGGCGCAAGGTCGTCCACATCAACGAGCTGCTCTGGATGCCCGTTCCCGACGCGGCCACCCGCGTGGCCCAGATCGAGACGGGCGAGCTGGATTTCGCCGACGACCTGGACCTGAACGCCTACGACCGGCTCAAGAAGACGGCCGGGGTTCAGCCGATCGTGGCCAAGCCCTACTACTGGCTCGTCGCGGTCTTCAACAAGAAGGAAGGCCTGATGACGAACCAGAAGCTCCGCCAGGCCTGGCAGGCGGCCCTGGACATGGAGCCGATCATGAAGAACGTGGCGGGCGGCCACGCCGAGCTGTACCGGCTGGACTCCAGCCTGGCCTTCGTCGAGAACGCGCCCTGGCACACGAAGATCAAGGGCCTGCCGTGGAACGAGCACAACCGCGACAAGGCCAAGCGGCTCTTGCGCGAGGCCGGCTACAAGGGCGAGCCCATCCGCTTCATGACCACCCAGGAGTACAAGTGGATGTACGACTTCGCGCTCCTGACCAAGCAGCAGCTCGAGGACGCGGGGTTCACGATCGATCTCCAGGTGGTGGACTGGGCGACGCTGGTCAAGCGGCGCAACAACCACAAGGAGTACGACGCCTTCACCACCGGCATGGGGAACTTCTACGATCCCACCCACCACATCTATCTCGGCCCGAACTGGCCGGGCTGGACCGACGACGAGGACCTCAACCGCATGCTCGCCGAGCTGGCCGGCGAGGGCGACTACAAGAAGCGGTTCGCGCTGTGGGAGCAGGTGACGCGCGCGTTCTACGACAAGGTGCCGGTGGCCCGGTACGGCGACCTCTTCGGGCTGCGGGCCAGCCGCGCCCACGTCAAGGGCTTCGACACGACGCTCATGCGGCCGCGCTTCCACAACGTCTGGCTGGACAAGTAGCCGCTGACCACTTATCTCCTCCGGCGTCTGCTGGCGCTCCTGCCGGTGATGCTGGTCGTGGTCACGGTGGTGTTCCTGCTCATCCACCTGATCCCCGGCGATCCGGTGGCGGTGATCCTGGGGCCGGAGGCCAACGCCCAGCAGATCGAGGACGCGCGCCGTGAGCTCGGCCTCGACCGGCCGCTGCACGAGCAGCTCCTGCGCTTCTACGCGCGCCTGCTCCGCGGCGATCTGGGACGCTCGTACTTCCTCGATCGCCCGGTGACGCAGGCGCTGTGGGAGCGCGCCGAGCCCACGCTGGTGCTCATGACCGCGGCGCTGTTCGTGGCCGTGCTGATCGGCGTGCCGACGGGGATCGTGGCCGGCGCGTATCAGGGCTCGTGGTGGGACCGGGGCCTCATGACGCTGGCCCTGCTCGGCGTGTGCGTGCCGGGCTTCTGGCTCAGCCTCAACTTCATCTATCTGTTCTCGGTGCGGCTCGGCTGGCTGCCCGTGGCGGGCTACGCGTCGGTCTTGCAGGATCCCGTGGCCGCCGCCCGCTACATGCTGCTGCCCGCCGTGTCCCTGGGCTTCAACCAGTCCGCCCTCATCGCCCGCATCGCGCGGTCCTGCATGATCGAGGTCCTCCGGCAGGACTACATCCGCACGGCGCGCGCCAAGGGCCTCGCCGAGCGCAGCGTGATCTTCCTGCACGCGTTCCGGAACGCGCTGGTGCCGGTGGTGACGGTGATCGGCATCACCATGGCCATTCTCATCGGCGGCGCCGTGGTCACCGAGATCGTCTTCAACATCCCCGGGCTCGGGCGGCTCATCATCTCGGCGATCCTCCGGCGGGACTATCCGGTCGTGCAGGGGGTGGTGCTGCTCACGGCCGCCGCCTACATGCTGATCAACCTCATGGTGGACGTCGTGTACGCCTACATCGACCCGCGCATCCGCTATGCCTGAGAGCGTCGCGGTGAACGAGAGCGCGGTGCTCGCGGGGGCGCCCGTGACGGCGGCGGGGGCTCGGACGCGGCTGGTGCGCCGCCTCCTGCGCAACCACAGCGTGGTGATCGGCGGCAGCGTGTTCCTGGTGCTCGTGCTCGTCGCATTGTTCGCCGACGCGCTCTCCCCGTACAGCCCCACACGGCTCTACCCGGCCCAGCGTCTCAAGCCGCCGAGTCTTTCGAACCTGCTCGGCACCGACGAGTTCGGGCGCGACATCGCGAGCCTGGTGCTCCACGGCAGCCGCGTCTCGCTGTTGGTGGGGGGCGTGACGATGGTGCTCACGTCGCTCGGCGGCGTGCTGATCGGCCTCGTGGCCGGCTACTACCGCCGCCTCGATCTGGTGATCATGCGCGTGATGGACGGGCTGATGGCGTTCCCCGCCATCCTGCTCGCCATCGCCCTCATGGCCGTCCGCGGGCCCGGCGTGTGGAACGTGATCTTCTCGCTCTCGATCGTGTACCTGCCGCGCACGGCCATGCTGATCCGCAGCACGGCCCTCAGCGTGCGCGAACTGGACTACGTGCTGGCCGCGCAGGCCCTCGGACGCGGCGGGCTTGCCATCGCCTTCCGGCACATCCTGCCCAACTGCGTCGGCCCGCTGCTCGTGCAGGGCACCTTCATCTTCGCCTACGCCGTCCTCGCCGAGGCCATCCTGGGCTTTCTCGGCGTCGGCGTGCCGCCCTACGTGCCCTCGTGGGGCAACGTCATCGCCAGCGGCAAGAACGTCATCCGCGAAGCGTTCTGGGTGAGCGCGTTCCCGGGCCTGGCCCTCACGCTGGCCGGCCTGTCCCTGAACCTCCTCGGCGACGGCCTGCGCGACACCCTCGACCCGCGTCTGCGGAGGGAGTAGCGGAATGACCCTCGATCCCCGCCTGCTCGATTCCCTGCAGTGGCGTCTCGTGGGGCCGCACCGCGGCGGCCGCGTCGTGGCCGTCGCCGGCGATCCTCGCGAGCCCATGACGTTCTACTTCGGCGCCTGCGCGGGCGGGGTATGGAAAACCACCGACGGCGGCACGTACTGGGAGAACGTCTCCGACGGCTTCTTCGAGACCTCCGCGGTGGGCGCGCTCGCCGTCGCCGCCTCCGATCCCAACGTGATCTACGCCGGCACCGGCGAGGCCTGCATCCGCGGCAACGTCTCGCACGGCGACGGCGTCTACCGCTCCACCGACGCCGGGCGCACGTGGAAGAACGTGGGGCTCCGCGACTCGCGCCACATCGGGCGCGTGCGCGTGGACCCGCGCGATCCCGACCTCGTGTACGTGGCCGCCCTCGGCCACGCGTGGGGCCCGAATCGCGAGCGGGGCGTCTTTCGCTCGCGCGACGGCGGGGCCCGCTGGGAGCACGTCCTCTTCAAGAGCGCGGGCGCCGGCGCCGTGGATCTCTCGATAGATCCGCACAACCCGCGCGTGCTCTACGCCGCCGTGTGGCAGGCGCAGCGCACGCCCTGGAGCATGTCGAGCGGCGGCCCCGAGTCGTCGCTGTGGAAGACGACCGACGGCGGCGACACGTGGACCGACATCAGCCGTAACCCCGGGCTGCCCCGCGGCGTGCTCGGGCGCATCGGCGTCGTGGTCTCGCCCGCCGACGGGCGCCGCGTCTACGCGGTGGTCGAGGCGGAGGACGGCGCCTTGTTCCGCTCCGACGACGGCGGCGCCACGTGGCAGCGCGGCAGCGAGGAGCCGGGGCTGCGCGGGCGTCCCTGGTACTACATGCACGTCTTCGCCGACCCGCGCGACGTCGACACGGTGTGGGCCGCCGACTACTCGTTGTGGAAATCGAGCGACGGCGGCAAGACGTTCGGCGAGGTCGCCACCCCGCACGGCGACAACCACGATCTCTGGATCGATCCCGCCGATCCCCGGCGGATGATCGAGGGCAACGACGGCGGCGCGTGCGTGTCGTTCAACGGCGGCCAGTCGTGGTCGAGCATCTACAACCAGCCGACCGCGCAGTTCTACCACGTGTGCGCCGACGATCAGCAGCCGTACCGCATCTACGGCTCCCAGCAGGACAACTGGGCGATCAGCCTGCCGAGCCAGTCGCATCGCGGCGTGATCACGACCATCGACCAGGTGCAACCCGGCGGCGGCGAGAGCGGGTACATCGCCGTCAAGCCGGGCGACCCGAACATCGTGGTGGGCGGCTCCATCGGCACGGGCCCGGGCATGGGCCGGCTCATCCATTACGATCACCGCACGGGCCAGGAGCGCGTCATCAGCGTGTGGCCCGAGCAGTACGGCATGGGGATCGCGCCGGTCGAGCACCGCTATCGCTTCCAGTGGACGTTCCCGCTCTTCTACTCGCGCTGGAACCCGGCGGAGCTCTGGGCCGCGGGCAACCGCGTGTTCCGCTCGGTGGACGAGGGCCACGCCTGGGAGGCCGTGAGTCCGGACCTCACGCGCAACGATCCGACGAAGCTCGGGCTCTCGGGCGGCCCCATCACGCGTGACAACACGGGCGCCGAGGTCTACTGCACGATCTTCGCGCTGGCCGAGTCCCTCCACGAGCGCGACGTCCTGTGGGCCGGCACCGACGACGGCCTCGTGCATCTCACGCGCGACCGCGGGAAGTCCTGGACGCCGGTTACGCCTCCCGACCTGCCCGAGTGGGCGCTCATCAGCGTCCTCGAGCCCTCGCCGCACGACGCCGCCACGTGCTACGTCGCCGCCACGCGTTACAAGCACGACGACACGCGCCCGTACCTGTTCAAGACGGCCGACTACGGCCGCACGTGGAAGCGCATCACGAGCGGCCTGCCCGAGACCGAGTTCACGCGTGTCGTGCGCGAGGACCCGAGCCGGCGCGGACTGCTGTACGCCGGCACCGAGACCGGCGTGTGGGTGTCGTTCGACGACGGCGGCTCCTGGCAGCGGCTGCGCGTCAACCTGCCGGTGGCGCCGATCCACGACCTGATCGTGAAGGACACCGACCTGGTCGTGGCCACCCACGGCCGCGCGTTCTGGATCCTCGACGACCTGACGCCGCTGCACCAGCTGAGCGCGGCCAGCGCCGACGCGGAGGCGCACGTGTTCGCGCCGCGCCGCACGGTGCGCTGGCGCGCCTACAAGGGGCACGGCATGAAGCCCGGGCCCGGGCGCGAGGTGGCGTACCGGATGGCGGGCTCGGTGGGCTACGGCTATCGCCAGGTCGAGACCCCGACCGGCGAAAAGCGCGAGATGCTGCTCGACGCCGGCGATAACCCGCCGAACGGCGTCATCGTCCACTACTGGCTCGAGACGGCGCCCGCGGGCGAGCTGCGCCTCACGTTCCTCGACGCCGACGGCCGCGAGATCCGCTCGTTCACGAGCCGCCGCGAGCCGCCGCCGGCCGGCCCCGCCGCGACGGGCACATCGGCCGAGCCGGCCGCCGGCGGCGGCGAGGAGCCGCGGCCGCCCAAGGACGCGAGCGACGAGGAGCCGCGGCCGACGAAGAACGCGGGCGCCAACCGCTTCGTGTGGAATCTGCGCGGCCCCGACGCCACCAAGCTGCCGGACAACAAGGGCCGCGGCGGAACGGTCGACTCGCTGACGGCGCCCCGGGTGCCGCCGGGCCGGTATCAGGTGCGGCTCACCGTGGGCGCGCACACTCTCACCCAGCCGTTCGAGCTCGTCCGGGATCCGCGCGTCGCGGCCGCGGACGGCGACCTGCGCGAGGCGTACGCGCTGGCCCGGAAGAACCACGACCTGCTCACGCGCGTGCACGACGCCGTCCTCCGGTTGCGCGACGTGCGGAGCCAGGCGGAGGCGTGGGCGGGCCGGGTGGAGACGCCGGCCATCCGCGACGCGGCCCGCGCGCTCGTCCGGACGCTACGCGCCATCGAGGAGGAGCTGATCCAGGTCCGGTCGGAGGACCCCCGGATGTTCCCCACGAAGCTGAACACGCGCGTGGCGACGCTCGTCCCGCTCATCGACTACTCCGACGCCGCGCCCACGCAGGCGCTGCGCGAGCTGACCGAGGCGCTGGCGACGCGAACGGAGGCGGAGCTGGCCAAGCTCGAGCGCTGCCTGACCGAGGACGTGGCGGCCTTCAACGAGCGCTGCCGCGCCGCCGGCCTCGCGGCGATCGTTCCGACGCCGCCGCGGCCTTGAGCCTCACACCGCGGTGGTGTCCTCGATGACGCCCGGCCGCTGCCCCAGCCGATTGCCGAGACGCGACAGCGAGAAACAGCAGACGAAGTAGACGGCGGCGAGGAAGGTGAAGACCGAGAACGAGGCGTTCTCGCGCCCGTTGACGATCGTGCCCGCCCGGAAGAACTCGATCACGCCGATGACGAAGGCCAGCGACGTGTTCTTGAAGAGGGCGACCGAGCGGTTGACGACGGCGGGCGCCATGTTGCGCAGGGCCTGGGGCAGGACGATGAAGCCCATGATCGAGAGATAGCCGAGGCCGGTCGAGTAGCCGGCGGCCACCTGTCCGCGCGGCACCGAGCTGAGGCCCGCCCGCACCACCTCGGCGGCGTAGGCGCCTTGATGGATGATCAGCGCCCACACCGCCGCCCAGAAGGGGCTCAGCGCGTAGCCGACCAGCGGCTGGCTGAGGAAGTACACCCAGACGACGAACATGAGGCCCGGCGTCCCCCGGATCACTTCCACCACCGCGGCGGCCGGGTAGTGCAGCCACGGCCGCGACGAGTGGCGCATGGCGCCGAAGATCACGGCGAACACCCAGCAGCCGACCCAGGCCAGCACGAACAGCGCGAGGGTCAGGCGGAAGCCGAGCGCGAAGAATCCGAGATTCTCGGGGATGACGTTCCACTTCCAGAACGATTCCATGGCGGCGTCCTCAGGTCGCCGATCGGACCTTGAGTCCGAAGAACCACTGGACGACGTAGATCGCCCCCACCGCGAGCAGCGTCAGCAGCAGGAAGAGCAGCGTGCCGGCCGTGTAGGCCTCGAAGCCGGCGAAGGTCTCCTCCTCGATCTTCTGCGAATAGAACATGAGGTCGGTGATGGCGATGGTCATGGCGATGGCCGAGTTCTTGATGATGTTCAGGACCTCGCTGGCCATGGGCGGGATCACGATGACGAGCGCCTGCGGCAGCACGACGTGGCGCCAGGCCTGCGGGCGCGACAGCCCCGTGGAGGTGGCGGCCTCCCACTGGCCGCGCGGGATGGAGCGGATACCCGAGCGCACCACCTCGCCCATGTAGGCGCCGGTGTAGAGCGAGAGCGCCAGGATGCAGGCGAACGTGCTGGGGATCAGGATGCGCAGGCCGAGGGGATCGTTGACGAGCGCGTTGACGATCTGCTGCAGGCCGAAGTACGCCCACCACATCTGCACCAGGAGCGGGATGTTGCGGAAGATCTCGACGTAGCCCGTGGAGAGCGCGCGCACCCAGCGCACGTTCGTGCTCCGGCCGATGCCGCAGAAGATGCCCAGCACGAGGCTGAAGACGAGGGACCACGCGAAGATGTAGAGCGTGGTCCCCATCCCCCACAACAAGAACCGGCGGTACTGCCAGATGACGTGCCAGCGCCAGTTGTAGTCGTAGTTCGCGCGCGGCCCGAAGAAGAAATACCAGACCACGAGCGCCGTGATGCCGCCCCACACGAGCAGGAACGCGCGCCGCTCGCGCGGGGTCTCGAACCACTGTCGGCGTATCAGCCGCGCGTCCTCACTTCGGATACCACGGGATGTCGAACTCCGGCTTCTGCCCGAACCACTTGAAGTGGATCTCGTGGTAGCGGCCCGAGTCCCAGATCTCCATCAGCGCCTGGTTGATCGCGTTGCGCCACCGCGAGTCGTTTTGCCGCACGCCCATGCCGTAGGGCTCGATCGTGTAGAGCTTGCCGACGAGCATGAGGTCGGAATTGTTCTTCACCCACCACTGGTTGAGCACGTCGTCGCTGACCACCGCGTCGACCTTCTTCTGCTTGAGCGCCAGCAGGGCCTCCGTCTGCTCCTGGAACTGGACGAGGACGGCCTTGGGCTGGACCTTCAGGAGGTTCGGGCCGGCGTTGCCGCCCTGCACGGCGGCCACCTGCTTGCCGGCG
>DASYTM010000075.1:0-2095 GCA_036002345.1 Candidatus Methylomirabilota bacterium
CAGAGCCGCACGGAAGCCGAGCGCACGCGTGCCGTCGAGGGGCGCGAGCAGGAGGCGGCGGCGCGGCTCGCGCGGGCGCGCGAGCACGAGAGCCAGGCCGAGGCGCGCGCCCGGCAGACCGTCGGCCGCGCCAAGGACGAAGCGGCGCGGCTCGTCGCCGACGTGCGGCGCGCGGTGGCGGCGGAGTGGGAGGAGCTCAAGCGCGCGGATCGCTCGCGGCGGTCTCTCGAGGAGAGCCGACGCCGCCTCAACGAGACCGCCGCCCGCATCGCACCGCCCGCCCCCGACACCTCGCCGACCGCCACCGACATCGAGGCCCTCGTGCCCGGCGCCACCGTCGTGGCCGAGCATCTCGGCGTCCGCGGTGAGATCGCGGCCATCGCCGGGGCCACCGCGACCGTGCGCTCCGGCGCGGTGACCGTGCGTGTGCCGCTGGCCGCGCTGCGGCCGGTGGCCTCGGCGGCCGCGCCGCGGACGCCGGCCACGATCCGCGTGCCGGACAAGACCGGCGTGGCCACGGAGCTGCACCTGCTCGGACGCACGACGGACGAGGCCCGCGATCTGGTCGAGCAATACCTCGACGACGCCTTCGTGGCCGGGCTGCCGATCGTCCGGCTCGTGCACGGCAAGGGCACGGGCGCGCTGCGCAAGACGGTCCGCACCCTGCTCGCCGCCCATCCCCTCGTCGAATCGTTCCGCGACGGCGAGCCTTCCGAGGGGGGCGCCGGCGCCACCGTGGCGGCGCTGAAGGTCAGCTGATGGCGGGGTATTCACCGACCGTGCTCGACGAGGTCCGGGCGGCAGTCGACATCGTCGACCTGGTCGGGCGCTTCGTGAATCTCAAGAAGGCGGGGGTCAACTGGAAGGGCCTCTGTCCGTTCCACGCCGAGAAGACGCCGTCGTTCATGGTCAATCCCCGCAAGGGAATCTTCCACTGCTTCGGCTGCGGCGTGGGCGGTGACGCGTTCGGGTTCCTCATGCGCCAGGATCGACTCTCCTTCCCGGAGGCGGTGCGCGCGCTGGCCAAGACCGCCGGCATCACGCTGGCCGAGGACGGTCCCCCGCGCGCCGGAGATTCGGGCCGCGAGGAGCTGGTCCGGGTCATGGACATGGCCGGCCGGTTCTACGCGGACGCGCTGTGGGCGCCCGGCGGCGCCCGCGCGCGCGAGTATCTCGAGCGCCGCGGGATCGATCCAGAGCTCGCCCGACGCTTCGCGCTCGGCTACGCGCCGGACGGCTGGGACGGGTTGCTCGCGTTCATGCGTGGCCAGCGGGTCGACGCCGAGGTCCTGGAACGCGCCGGCCTCGTGCTGCCCCGGCAGAGCGGCACCGGCTTCTACGATCGCTTCCGCGGCCGGCTGATGTTCGCCATCCGCGACCTGCAGGGCCGCGTGGTGGCCTTCGGAGGCCGCGCCTTCGGCGACGAGCAGCCGAAGTACCTGAACTCCCCCGAGACGCCGCTGTACAGCAAGGGCAACCTGCTCTACGCGGCCGATCAGGCGCGGCCGACGATCCAGGCCAAGAACCGGGCGCTCCTCGTCGAGGGCTACGTCGATTGCCTGATGGCGCACCAACACGGCTTCACGGAGACGGTCGCCGCGCTGGGCACGGCCTTCACGGGGGCGCAGCTCGGTCTGCTGCGGCGCTATTGCGAAGAGGTCGTCACCTTCTTCGACGCCGATGCCGCCGGCCAGAAGGCCGCGGAGCGCGCCGAGGAGCTGCTCGAGTCGACGGCGTACGGCGGAGGCTGGGACATCAACCGCTCCGGCGCCTTCGTGGCCTCGGGCGCGCTGCGAATGAAGGTCGCCCTCCTGCCCGCCGGTCACGACCCCGACACGTTCTTGCGCGCCGAGGGCGCGGGGCCCTTCGCCGAGCGCATCGCCACCGCCCGCAGCCTGCTGTCCTACGCCCTCGATCGGGTGCTCGCGGACGGGCCGGGCCCGCTCGTGCCCGGGCGCGGCCCCGCCAACGCGTTCGCCAAGGCCGCCCTGATGCTCGCCAAGGTGCCCGATGCCCAGGAAGCGGCCGCGCTCTCGCATGAGGCCGGACGCAAGCTCGGCGTCGATCCCACGCAGCTGTGGACGGAGTCGCGCAA
>DASYTM010000076.1:0-14922 GCA_036002345.1 Candidatus Methylomirabilota bacterium
GTCGAGCGGGGGGCCGAGGTGGTGATCCGCGTGGCGCCCGTGCCCTCCGCCTCGCCCGGCTCGACGCCTTCGGCGACCAGGCCCGAGGCCGTGGCGGCGCTCGACGCGACCGCGATCGACGTGGTCTGGACGCCCTCCGCCGCCACCCGCTGAAGTCGCGCTAGGGCTTCGGCGCTCGCGTGCGCTAAAATGCCTCCGCGGTGATGAAAGTCGTCATTCTTTGCGGCGGTCTCGGCACCCGGCTGCGCGAGGAGACCGAGGTCAAGCCCAAGCCCATGGTGGAGGTCGGGGGCCGCCCCATCCTCTGGCACATCATGCGCGGCTACGCCGCCCACGGCTTCTCGGACTTCGTGCTCGCCCTCGGCTACAAGGGCGACGTCATCAAGCGCTACTTCCTGGACTACTACCATCTCCAGCGCGACCTCAGCGTGAACGTCGGGACCGGCGCCGTGACCGCGGAAGGCGGCCAGCAGGACGACTGGCGCGTGAGCCTGGTGGACACGGGCCTCACCACGCAGACGGGCGGCCGCTTGCGGCGGCTCAAGTCCTGGCTGGGCGGCGGGCCGTTCATGCTGACCTACGGCGACGGCGTGTCGGACGTGGACCCCGAGCGGCTGCTCCGCTTCCACCGGAGCCACGGCAAGCTCGCCACCGTCACGGCCGTGCGTCCGCCCGCGCGCTTCGGCGGCCTCGTCTTCCAGGGCGACCTCGTGACCGAGTTCACCGAGAAGCCGCAGGTGGGCGAGGGGTGGATCAACGGCGGGTTCTTCGTCTTCGAGCCCGGCGTGCTCGATTACGTCGACGGCGACGACACGTACCTCGAGCGCGAGCCGCTCGAGCGGCTGGCCAAGGACGGCCAGCTCGTCGCGCATCGCCACGAGGGCTTCTGGCAGTGCATGGACACCGTGCGCGACCTGAAGCTGCTCGAGACGCTCTGGGAGACCGGCCGGGCTCCCTGGAAGACCTGGACGGCGTGAGCGCCGGCTGGGAAGGCCGCCGCGTGCTCGTCACGGGCGCCACCGGCATGGTGGGCTCGTGGCTCGTGAAGGCGCTGCTCGCGCGGCGCGCCCACGTGGTGGCCTTCGTGCTCGACGACGACCCCCAGACGGAGTTCTATCGCAGCGGCGACGTCCGCCGGTGCGCGGTGGTCAACGGCAACCTGGAGGACGTCCGCGCCGTCGAGCGCGCGGTGGTCACGCAGGAGACCGACACGGTCTTCCACCTCGGCGCGCAGCCCATCGTGGGCGCCGCGTACCGCGCGCCGCTCGCCACCCTCGAGACCAACGTGCGCGGCACCTGGAACGTGCTCGAGACCTGCCGGCTCCAGGCCGGGCTCGTGAAGCGCCTCGTCATCGCCTCCAGCGACAAGGCGTACGGCGCGCAGGAGACGCTGCCCTACACGGAGGACGCGCCGCTCGTCGGCACCCACCCGTACGACGTGAGCAAGAGCGCCGCCGACCTCATCGCGCGGGCGTACCACGTGACGTACGGCCTGCCGCTGGCCGTCGCCCGCTGCGGCAACATCTACGGCGGCGGCGACCTCAACTGGAACCGCATCGTGCCCGGCACGATCCGCTCGCTGCTCCGCGGCGAGCGGCCGGTCGTGCGCAGCGACGGCACCTACGTGCGCGACTACTTCTACGCGAAGGACGCCGCCGGCGCGTACCTCGCCCTCTGCGACGGCCTCGACGACCCCCGCGTGCGCGGCGGGGCCTTCAACTTCTCCACGGAGTCGCCCGTCACCGTGATGCAGATGGTGCGCGCCATCCAGAAGGTGATGGGCGCGACGCACCTCGAGCCCGAGGTGCTGGGCACCGCCAAGGGCGAGATCAAGGACCAGCACCTCGCCGCGGGCAAGGCGCGCACGGTGCTGGGCTGGCGCGCCGAGTACGACCTCGACCGCGGCCTCGGCGAGACCGTGGCCTGGTACCGGCAGCACCTGACCGCGTGACGGGCGGCATGATCAAGGGCGTCGAGATCCACCCGCTGCGCCAGATTCCCGACGAGCGCGGCATGGTCAAGCACATGCTCCGGCGCGACGCCGCGTGGTTTCGCGAGTTCGGCGAGATCTACTTCTCGGTCGTCTACCCCGGCGCCATCAAGGCCTGGCACCTGCACAAGCGCATGACGCTCAACTACGCGGTGGTCAGCGGGATGATCAAGCTCGCCCTCTACGACGACCGCGACGACTCGCCGACGAAGGGCGAGCTGCAGGAGATCTTCACGGGCGACGCCAACTACGCCCTCGTGTCCATCCCGCCCGGGATCTGGAACGGCTTCAAGGGTTGCGGCGCCACGCCCGCCATCGTCGCCAACTGCGCCGACCTGCCGCACGATCCCGACGAGATCGTGCGCCTGGACCCGTTCAGCCCGAAGATCCCGTACGACTGGAGCCTCAAGCACGGATGAAGGTGCTGATCATCGGCGCTTCCGGCCTGGTGGGCGGGGCGCTGGCGCGCGTCCTCGAGCGCGGCAACGTCCCCGTGACTCCCGCCTATCACTCGCGGTCGATCCCGAACGGCGTGCGGGTCGACGTGCGCGACGCCGCCTCCGTCCAGGCCGCATTCGACGCGGCCAAGCCCGACGTCGTCGTGTGGTCGGTCGTCGCGCCGGGCGGCGTGGACGGCTGCGAGGCGGAGCCGGCCGAGGCCCGCGCCCTCGAGGTGGACGGGCTCCGCCGCGTGCTCGAGTGCGCGCGGCGGGCGGGCGCGCGGGTCGTGTACGTCTCGAGCGACTACGTCTTCGACGGCGCCGCCGGCCCCTACGCCGAGGACGCCGCGCCGCGCCCGATCAGCGCCTACGGCCGCGCGAAGGCCGACGCCGAGACGCTCGCCCTCCATGAGCCGGGCGCGCTCGTGATCCGCACCACCGCCGTCTTCGGCTGGGACCGCGCCTCGAAGAACTTCGCGATGAGCGTGTGGAACCGGCTCTCCGCGGGCGAGACGCTGCGCGCCCCGAGCGATCAGTGGTGCAACCCGACGCTGGCCGACGCCCTCGCCGAGACCACGCTGCGGCTGGTGCAGGACGGCGCCACGGGCGTCGTCAACGTCGCCGGCGCCGACCGCATGACGCGCGCCGAGCTCGGCCAGGCGCTGGCCCGGGCCATGGCGCTCGACCCCGCCCTCGTCGTGCCCACGCCGACCGCGCAGCTCGGTCAGAAGGCGCCGCGCCCGCTCCAGGGCGGCCTGGTGATGACGCGGCTGGAGTCACGGCTCGGCACCGCGCCACTGGGCCTCGGGGAAGCGCTCAAGCGCTTCCGCCGCGCGTGGCGCGCCGACACGCACCAGGCCATCGCGCCGCGCGCCGCCTCCGACGAGGCCGCGCGGCTCAAGCGCGAGATCCTCGAGGCCGTGCGGCGCTACCACGCGGTGGCTCACGCGCGCGAGCCGTGGGCGCCCTTCAAGGGCCGCGTGAACTATTCGGGCCGCGTCTTCGGCGCCGAGGAGCTGACCAACCTGGTCGACGCGTCGCTCGACTTCTGGCTCACGCTGGGGCCGTGGGGCGACCTCTTCGAGTCGCGCATGCGCGACTGGATGGGCGCGCGCGACTTCGTGTCCGTCAACTCCGGCTCGACCGCGAACCTGACCGCGGTGATGACGCTCACGGCGCCGGAGACGGAGCGGCCGTTGAAGCCCGGCGACGAGGTCATCACGCCCGCCGTGACGTTCCCCACCACGCTCGCGCCCATCGTGCACGCGGGGCTCGTGCCCGTGTTCGTGGATTGCGAGGTGGGCACGTACAACGTCGACCCGGCGCTCCTGGCCGGGGCCATCTCGCCGAAGACGCGCGCGATCATGGTGCCGCACACGCTCGGCGTGCCGTGCGACCTCGACGTGATCATGGAGCTCGCCCGCCAGCACGATCTCTACGTGGTCGAGGACTGCTGCGACGCTCTCGGCGCGACCTGGAGGGGCCGCAAAGTCGGCACGTTTGGCGACCTGGCCACCGTGTCGTTCTTCCCCGCGCACCAGATGACGACGGGCGAGGGGGGCGGCGTCTTCGTCAACACCGTGCGGCTGGCGCGCGTGGCGCGCAGCGTGCGCGACTGGGGCCGGGACTGCTGGTGCGCGCCCGGCGAGGCCAACACCTGCGGCAAGCGCTTCGGCTGGCAGCTCGGCGAGCTGCCGCGCGGCTACGACCACAAGTACATCTATTCGAACCTCGGCTACAACTTCAAGCCCACGGACCTCCAGGCCGCCATCGGCGTCGCCCAGTTCGAGCGGCTGCCCGGCTTCGTGGCCGCGCGCCGCCGCAACTTCGACCGGCTCTACGCCGCGCTCGAGCCGTATCAGGACCGGCTGATCCTGCCCACGCGCGATCCGCGCAGCGAGCCCTCGTGGTTCGGCTTCACGCTCACCGTGCGCGAGGGCGTGTCGAAGGCCGCGCTCGTCGCGTGGCTGGAGACGGCCAACATCGAGACGCGCCAGGTCTTCGCGGGCAACATCCTGCGCCAGCCGGGCTATCGCGGCATCGCGCACCGCGTGCACGGCACGCTCGAGCGGAGCGATCGCGTGATGCGTGACACGTTCTTCGTCGGCGTCTATCCCGGGCTCACCGACGAGATGCTCGACTTCGTGGCGACGCGGATCGGCGACTTCTTCCGCCGCTGACCTGGGCGAACCCTGGCCGCCCGGGGCGGTCAGGAACGCGCCAGCCGGCCTCCACCTCCGCCGCCCCCAATGGCGGGTAACTACCTGATAAAAAGATCGTTTCAGACCTGCCGCTGTCTCTGGCCTGGGCCATGCATTCTCAAGGGGCGGGAGGAACAGGGCATGAGGATCTTCTCGTTCCGGTTCATCGTGGCGGCCGCGATCTGGCTCGCCATCGTCGTTCCGATCTTCCCGGCGTAGCTTCGCGCCTCCGTCTCCCTGGAGTACGATACGGAGCAACCAGACCAGGGAGGCCTCCACATGCCGTACGACCTCGTGATCAAGAACGGAACGGTCATCGATGGCTCCGGTCTGCCTGGCTTCCGGGCGGACGTGGGCGTGCGGCACGGCAAGATCGTCACGATCGGGCGCATCCGCGAGCGCAGCCGCGAGACGCTCGACGCCGAGGGCCACGTGGTCGCGCCGGGCTTCGTGGACGGCCACACCCACATGGACGCCCAGATCTTCTGGGATCCGCTCGGGACCTCCTCCTGCTACCACGGCATCACCTCGGTCGTGATGGGCAACTGCGGCTTCACGCTGGCGCCGTGCCCGGCCAAGGACAAGCACTTCGTCGTCCGGAACCTCCAGCGCGCCGAGGACATCCCACCGGAGGCGATGGAGGCGGGGATCGACTGGCGCTGGACGACCTTCCCCGAGTTCCTCGACACGCTCGACGGGCTCCCGAAAGGCATCAACTACGCGGGCTACATCGGCCACTCCGCGCTCCGCACCTACGTGATGGGCGAGCGCGCCTTCGAGAAGCCGGCGACGGAGGACGACCTGCGCGCCATGGAGCGCGAGCTGCGCGACGCGCTGCGCGCCGGGGCCATGGGCTTCACGACCTCCCGCTCGCCGAGCCACGAGACGCCCGACCACCGGCCGGTGGCCAGCCGCGTCGCCGACTGGGACGAGGTGCGCCGCCTCGTCAACACGATGGGCGAGCTGAACGCCGGCATCTTCGAGATCGCCGGGGAGAACGTGGACCGCGAGTCCGACAACCCGGGGCTGCCCGACTATCACCGCCGCCTCAAGGCCCTCGCGGTGGAGAGCGGCCGCCCGATCACCTTCGGCGTGTTCGGACGCCGCACCGCGCCCCACGTCTGGCGCAAGTACATGGCGCTGCTCGACGAGACGGCGGCGGCGGGCGGGCGCATGTTCGCCCAGGCCCACAGCCGCTCGCTCTCGGCGCTGCTCTCGTTCAAGACGCAGATGCCCTTCGACCGGCTTCCGGTGTGGAAGGAGCTGCGCAAGCTGCCGCTGGCCGAGAAGCGCGCGAAGCTCCGCGATCCGGAGTACGTGAAGAAGCTGGTCGAGGCCACCAACGAGACGCCCGACAAGAAGGCGCTCGGCACCGAGGCGCGGCCGCAGCCGTACGAGTGGCTGTTCGTCTTCGACACCGTCGAGGGCCCGCACCGCTCGGTGGCGGAGGTGGCGGCCGAGCGCGGCGTGCATCCCGCCCAGGCCATGATCGACGTGGCGATGGAAAAGGACCTCGAGCTGTTCTTCCTGATGCCGGTCGCCAACGAGGACCAGGACCACGCGCTCGAGATCATGAAGCACCCGCGCGCGTGCGTGACGTTCTCGGACTCGGGCGCCCACGTCACGCAGCTCATGGACTCCTCGCTGCAGACGCACCTGCTCTCGCACTGGGTGCGCAAGAAGCAGGCGTTCACGCTGCCGGAGGCCGTGCGCATGCTGACGCTCGTGCCGGCCACCCTCTGGGGCTTCGCCGACCGCGGGCTCATTCGCCAGGGCATGGCCGCCGACTTCGTCGTCTTCGATCCCGATACCATCGGGGCCGAAATGCCGGAGCTGGTGGCGGATCTGCCCGCGGGCGCCAAGCGCCTCGTCCAGCGCTGCCGCGGCGTGGCCGCCACGGTGGTCAACGGCGAGACGATCCTGCGCGAAGGCAAGCCCACCGGGGCCCTGCCGGGGCACCTCCTCCGCGGTCCGCTCGCGCGCCGGAGCTGAGCCGTGATCGCGATCTGGGTGAAGGTGAAGGTCAAGCCCGCGGAGCGCGCGCGCTTCCTGGCCGCCATCGAGCAGGACGCCCTCGGCTCCGAGCGCGACGAGCCGGGCTGCTGCCGGTTCAACGTGCTGCAGGACGCCGCCGACCCGAACACGTACTACTTCTACGAGGTGTACAAGGACGAGGCGGCGCTGGAAGCCCATCGCGCCGCCCCGCACTACGCGACGTGGCGCGCCGCGGCCGATACGCTCGACGGCCCGTCCCAGCCGACGCGGGTGACGCCCATCTTCCCGAGCGACCCGAAGTACTGGTGGGGCGGCAAGAAGTAGCGCCGTGACCTGGCTCGCGCCCGTGGCGCTGGTGATGCTCGTCGCCACCGCGACCCCGGGCGACGCGCCGTCGTCGCGCCCGACCGAGCCGGCCCCGCGCGGCACCGCCGGCCAGCTCCTCGTCGCCACCGACACCCTGCGCGACCCGCGCTTCGTGCGCACGGTCGTCTTCATGCTCCGCCACGACACGGCGGGCGCCCTCGGCCTCATCATCAACCGGCCCATGGGCAGCGTGCCCCTCACCTACGTGCTGGACGGGCTCGGCCGCAGCCGCGACGGCGTGAGCGGCGAGATCCGCGTCCACTACGGCGGGCCCGTGGAGCCCGGGCGCGGCTTCGTGCTGCACACGCCCGACTGGCGCGGCGGCGACAGCCGGGTGGTCCGGGACGGCGTCGCCGTCACCAGCGATCCGGCGATCTTCGACGACATCGGGCGCGGGGTGGGGCCGCGGCGCACGATCTTCGCCGCCGGCTACGCGGGCTGGGCGCCGGGGCAGCTCGAGGCGGAGATCGCGGGCGGCTCCTGGATCGTGGTGAGCGCCGACGAGACGCTGATCTTCGACGACGACGCCGCGACGAAATGGGACCGCGCGAGCGAGCGCCGCAAGATCGTCCTGTGAGACACTGCCCCCCAACGGAGGCCCCCCCATGTCCCGGATCCTGCTCGCCGTCGTGACCGCCGCCGTCCTCGCCGCCGTGCCCGTGCTGGCGGACCAGCACGCCAAGCACGTCGTGAGCACGCCCGACCTGCTCAAGTGGGTCGACCCGCCGACGTTCCCCGGCGCGAAGCTGGCCATCGTCCAGGGCAACCCGGGCCAGGAGGGCCCGTTCGTGTATCGCGTGAAGTTCCCGGCGAGCTACAAGGTCGCCCCGCACTTTCACAAGGCCGCCGAGAACGTCACCGTGCTGAGCGGCTCGTTCTTCCTCGGCCTCGGCGAGAAGTTCGACCAGGGCTCGGGCAAGGAGCTGCCCGTGGGCGGGTTCGTGTCCATCCCGCCGACGCACCGGCACTTCGCGTGGGCCGGCAGCCAGGAGACGGTGATCCAGGTGCACGGCACGGGCCCGACCGACATCACGTTCGTCAACCCCGCAGACGATCCACGGAAAAAGTGAGGCGATCATGACCGCTCGTGAGCTGCGCGCGCGCCTGAGTCACCCCGTGGTGGACGCCGATGGTCACTGGCTCGAGTACCTGCCCGTGATGCGCGAGGAGTTCCGCAAGATCGCCGGCGAGCCTGCCGTCGAGGGGTTGGCGGCGGCGTCCTCGCGGATCCCGAACGCGCTCAAGCAGACGCTCGCCGAGCGGCGGCGCAAGCGCGTCGGCATGGAGGGGTTCTGGTCGTCGCCGAGCGAGAACACGCTGGACCGCGCGACGGCCATGCTGCCGCGGCTCATGTACGAGCGCCTCGACGACCTGGGGATCGACCTGTCCGTGGTCTACCCGACGGCCGGGCTCTCGTTCCACCGCCAGCCCGACACGAAGATGCGGCGCGCGATCTGCCGCGCCTACAACGTGTTCACCGCGGACCGGTTCCGCGGCCTCGAGGACCGCATCCTGCCCGCGGCGATCATCCCGATGTACACGCCCGAGGAGGCGATCGAGGAGCTGGAGTTCGCGGTGAAGCAGCTCGGCTTCCGCGTGATCATGGTGGGGGGCCTCATGCGCCGGCCCGTGGAGGAGTCGCCGAACAACGCCGAGTGGTTCGACGTCATCGGCATCGACAGCGAGTACGACTACGATCCCGTGTGGCAGAAGTGCCGCGAGCTCAAGGTCGCGCCGTCGTTCCACAACGGCGCGCGCTCGATCCTCTTGCGGAACTCGCCCTCGAACTTCTGCTTCAACCACATCGGCCACTTCGCCTCCGCCGGCCACGCCGTGTGCAAGGGGCTCTTCTTCGGCGGCGTCACGCGCCGGTTCCCCGATCTGAACTTCGCCTTCCTGGAGGGCGGGGTGGGCTGGGCGTGCATGCTCTACGCGGATCTCGTCGGCCACTGGGACAAGCGCAACGGCGAGGCGATCAAGTCCACGCACCCCTCGAAGCTCGACCGGGCGCGGTTGCTGGAGTTCGCGCGCAAGTACGGCACCGAGGCGGTCGCCGAGCACATCGGCCGCGGCGAGGGGCTCGACGAGACCCAGGCCATGACGGGCGGCGTGGAGGACGTGGACGACTACTTCCGCTGCAAGATCGGCGGCAAGCAGGACCTCAAGGAGCTGTTCGTGCCGCGCTTCTACTTCGGCTGCGAGGCCGACGACCCCGTCAACGCGTGGGCCTTCAACAAGAAGGCCAACCCCATGGGCGCGCGGCTCAACGCGATCTTCTCGTCCGACATCGGCCACTTCGACGTCCCCGACATGGCGGAGGTCGTGCCGGAGGCCTACGAGCTGGTCGAGCACGGGCTCCTCGACGACGCCGACTTCAAGGACTTCATGTTCGGCAACGCCGTCCGCTTCTGGGGCGAGGTGAACCCCGATTTCTTCCGCGGCACGGTGGTCGAGAAGCAGGCGAAGGAGGCGCTCCGGAATGGCGCTTGATCCCCAGGCCCGGAACGTCATCGACCTCGTCATCAAGTCGGGGCGCCCGCCGTATCACCAGCTCTCGCCCAAGGACGCGCGGCAGATGTTCCGCGAGACGCGGCCGGCCTCCACGCCGCCCGCACCGGAGATCGGCGCCGTCCGCGAGGTGAAGGCCTCCGGGCCGCTTGGAGAGATCCCGCTGCGCGTCTACCGGCCGGCCGGCGTGCCGGCCGCGACCCGGCTGCCCGTCTACGTCTATTTCCACGGCGGTGGCTGGGTCATCGGCGATCTGGAGACCCACGACGTCGTGTGCCGGCAGATCACCGCGGAGTCCGGCGTCTGCGTCATTTCCGTGGACTACCGGCTCGCGCCCGAGCATAAGTTCCCCGCGTCCGTGGACGACGCGTGGGCCGCAACGCGCTGGATCGCCGCCCACGCCGCCGACCTCGGCGTCGACGGCGCGAAGGTCGCCGTCGGCGGCGACAGCGCGGGCGGCAACCTCGCCGCCGTGGTCGCGCTGCTCGCACGCGACGGCGGGAGTCCCCCGATCGCGCTGCAGGTGCTGATCTACCCCGTGACCGATCTGTCCGCGGAATCGCAGTCGTACACCGACCTGGCCGACGGCTACATGCTCACGCGGGATTCCATGCGCTGGTTCAAGGCGCAGTACCTCACCAAGGAAGAGGACGCGGCCGACTGGCGGGTCTCGCCCCTGCGCGCGCCCTCGCTCGCCGGCGTGGCGCCCGCACTCGTCATCACCGCGGGCTACGACCCGCTGCGCGACGAGGGCGAGGCCTACGCGCGGCGGCTGCGGGAGGCCGGCGTCGGTGTGGACGCCGTGTGCTTCGGCGGGATGATCCACGGCTTCGTGCCGATGGGGCGGCTGATCGACACCGCGTTTCGCGGCGTCACGCTGATCGCGGGCTCACTGCGCCAGGCTCTCCGGTAGGGTGCCGCTGGCAGCCGTCCTTCTGGCGTTCGCCGCCTGCGTGGCTCCCGCGGACCGGTCACTGGTCGGATTGTGGGAGTCGACCGTCCAGGGGCAGGGCAGCGTCGGCCACGCCCTCGAGTTCAAGGCCGACGGCTCCTTCCTCTCGTCGTTCACGATCATCATCCAGCTCGCCTACAAGCTCGACCGGGGCCAGCTGCTCACGGCCGACGACGAGGCGGCGCTGAAGAAGGAGACCGACGGCCCGCGCATCGAGATCCAGGGCGACGTGCTTACCCTCACCGACGCCAAAGGCGCGACGATCCGCAAGGAGCGCGTCGGACGGATGGAGGACCCGAGTCGGCCGATCGTCGGCGTCTGGCGCTACAAGCACGACACCGGCCCGATGGCCTACGAGCGTTATACCGCCGCGGGCCTGCTCCTCTTCCGGCTGCCGATGTCGTCGAACACGGGCTGCTACTCGCTGAGCGCGGGCACGCTGACGGTCGACGCCGAGCGCACGCGCCGCGCGACCTTCGCGTCGCGCCTCGAGGGCGAGGCGCTCACGCTTCGCCGGGACGACAAGGAGCCCAACTCCTACCGCCGCGCCCAGACGATCTGGTACCCGCGCGAGTAGGTTCCCGGCGGGCGCCTCGCCCGGCCGTGCGATAGCCTGATAAACATAAACGTTCCCGCGGGAACGTCCGTGCCGCGCCGCGGACAATCCCGGGCGACGGACAACGCAGGGTCGGAGAGTAGGTGTATCCAGATGCAGGCGAATCGTGGGAGGTCGTCCGGGCTCGCATTTCCGAGCGCCTCAAGCGGCGCGGGTGACCGCGCGCTTCATCTGAGTCGAGCATCCGAGTCTTCGCCTGCATGCACGTGAAAAGAAATCCACGGCGTTGGCGGGAACGGATCGGCGGGGATTAGCTTCAGGGCTCGCGCCGCGCGGTGGCGCGGTGCTCGGGCGGGACCTTCGACAGCCGGTCGGTGTAGGTCGTGACCCCGTTCGGATCGGTCCACGCGTAGATCGGACGCTCGGGCTCTGCGCTCGCCGCCCCGGGCGGGGGCGCGGTCGGCGGGTTCGGGATCCAGACCCACCTGTACGGCACGGACACGCCGTCCCCCTGGAGCACCCAGCGGCCGCTCGCGAAGACGACCTCGCGCTGAATCGGCTGCGCGTCCTGGGACACGGGCGGCGCGGTCGGCGCCGGCGGGGGAGCGTACGTCTGCGCGGGCGGGGCGTAGTACGCCGGCGGCGGGTAGTAGTAGACGACGGGCTGCGGGTAATAGACGACCTGGGGCGGAGGCGCGTAGAGCGCGGGACTGGGGCCGACGATGATGACGTTGCGCACCACGCCATGATGCCGATGGTGATGCTGATGGCCGAAGCGATGCTGCTGCGCGGCCGCCGTGGCCGGCAGGCCGCCCAGGACGAGCAGGGCCGCTACGAACGCCCTACAGCATCGCTTTCGCAAGGAGTCGGGCTCCCTCGTAGCACTTGTCGGGCTGCTCGTAGGAGAACGCCAGCCGGATGTGATCCTCGCCGCCGCCGTTGGCGTAGAAGACCGGGCCGGGCGTGTACTGCACCCGCGCCTCCACCGCGCGCTCGGCGAGCCGCTTCTTGTCCGTCCCGCTCGGCAGCTTGATCCAGAGGAAGAACCCGCCCTCGGGCCGGCTGATGACGGCGTCGGTGCCCTCGAGGACTTCGTCCAGGCCCTTCAGCATCGCGTCGCGCTTGGCGCGATAGACGCCGATCAGGCGCTTCACGTGCGGGGCCATGTTGTCGCGCATGAAGTAGGTCGCCACGCGCGACATGAACGGGTTGGTCCCGCCGCCGAAGAGGAAGGACTGGAGTGCTCCCACCATGGGCGCCGGGGCGCAGAGCCAGCCCAGCCGCACGCCCGCCCCGAGGATCTTCGAGAGCGTCCCCGCGCGGATCACGCGGCCGCCCTTGTCGAGCGCATAGAGCGGCGGCAGCGTCTCGCCCTCGAAGCGCAGCTCGCCGTAGGCGTCGTCCTCCAGGATCAGCGTGTCGAACTCGTGGGCCAGCGCGATCAGCTCCTGCCGCCGCCTGAGCGACTGGCTCGGCCCCGCGGGATTCTGGAAGTTCACGATGGTGTAGATGAGCTTGCAGGGCTTGCCCTCGCGCCGGAGCGCCTGCAGGCGCTCGCGCACGGCGTCGGTCACGATGCCCTCGTCGTCCACCGGCACGTCGAGGATCCGCGGGCCGTGCCGGCGGATCGTGTTCAGCGAGCCGGAGAAGGTCGGCGCCTCGATGATGATCGCGTCGCCCGGGTCCACGAACGCGCTGAAGGCCAGCGACAGCGCCTGGCCCGAGCCGTTGGCGACCACGATGTTCTCGGGCGAGGCCTTCATCATTTCGAAGAGCTGGTACTTGTGGCAGATCAGCTCGCGCAGGCCGAGGTAGCCCTGCGGGTCGCCGTAGGTCATCGCCTTGTCGCCCTCGACCGCCATCATCTTGGCCGTGGCCTCGATCATCCCCTCGTACGGAAAGGAGACCGGATCGGGATAGCCGCCGCCGAACTCGAACAGCGGGTTCATGGACTGGCGCGGCGTGGTGAGGGGGACCGCGAACCGGGCACGCGAGGACAGCAGGGACTCGAAGGTCGGTGTCGTCATGCTCCGTAGGATACGACAGGTCAACGGGCCATGAATAAAGCGCTATTACCCCTCGTCGTGGGGTTGCTGTTGGGTGGCTGTGTGATCGCCGCCGAGCCTGTTCCCGTCGTGTACGGTCCGCCGCCCCCGCCGCGCGTCGAGTACGTTCCCGTCGCCCCTGGTCCCGCGTACGTGTGGATGCCCGGCTACTGGTCGTGGCACGGCCGCGGGTACGGCTGGCGTGGCGGTCACTGGGCGCGCCGCTCGGGCTGGCACGGGCGCTAGACGCGCCCAGGCGCGTGGGCCGCTTAGAATAGCGGCACATGCGCATCGAGCACGTTCAGGCCGACCATTACGTCATCCCCCTTCCCACGGTGCTCTCCGACAGCACCCACGGCACGATCCGCGGCTTCGAGCTCGTGACCGTGCGCCTGCGCGACGCCGACGGCGCCGAGGGCGTCGGCTACACCTACACGGTGGGCACGGGCGGCGGCGCCGTGCTCTCGCTGATCGCGCGCGACCTGGCGCCGCGACTGGTCGGGCGCGACGCCGATCGCATCGAAGAGATCTGGCAGGCCATGTGGTGGGCGCTCCACTACGGCGGCCGCGGCGGCGCGCAGATGCTCGCGATCTCGGCCGTGGACATCGCCCTCTGGGACCTGCGGGCGCGGCGGAAGAAGACGCCGCTCTGGCGGGAGCTCGGCGGCTTCGACCCGCGCGTGCCGTGCTACGCGGGCGGGATCGATCTCGACCTGTCAGTGGATGCGCTGCTCCGCCAGACCGACGACAACCTCGCGCACGGCTTCCGGGCGATCAAGATGAAGGTGGGCCGGCCATCGCTCCGCGAGGACGTCGAGCGGGTGAGCGCCATGCGCGCCCACCTCGGCGCCGAGTTCCCGCTGATGGTGGACGCCAACATGCGCTGGAGCGTGGACGAGGCGATCCGCGCCGCCCGAGCGCTCCGGGAATTCGACCCGGTGTGGCTCGAGGAGCCGACGAATCCCGACGACGTGCCGGGCCACGCGCGCATCGTGCGGGAGGGCGGCCTGCCCATCGCGGCGGGTGAGAACCTCCACACGCTCGCCGAGTTCCGCGCCCTCATCGCGGCGGGCGGCGTCACGTTCCCCGAGCCCGACGTCACGAACTGCGGGGGCGTGACGGTCTTCATGAAGGTGTGTCACCTCGCCGAGGCCTTCAGCCTGCCCGTGACCTCGCACGGCGCCCACGACGTGACGGTCCACTTGCTCGCCGCCGCGCCGAATCGCTCGTACCTCGAGGCGCACGGCTTCGGACTGGACCGCTACATCGCCGAGCCGCTGCGGCTGGACGGGGGCGCGGCCGTGGCCCCCGAGCGTCCGGGCCACGGCGTGGAGTTCGACTGGAAGGGGCTGGAGGCGCTCCGCGCGTAACGTGCGTATGAAAAGTTGGACATCAGCGCACTTAGCGGCGCGGCCCTGGCCAGTCCGAGGTCTCGCAGACCTTGAGGATGTCCCGCCACCTGCCGCCCGGCAGCTCACAGAAGTACGCCTCACGCTCGTAGCCCGGCGAGGCCGGCGGGTCGAGGCTGGTCGTGGCCGCGGCGGTGCAGCCCGCCAGCGCCAGCGCCCCGAGGATCAGAGCCGCTCGAACGTCCTGCGTGGCTGGCTCTCCATGTTGCGGCCTTCCATGCGGATCAGCCTGGTGGGGCCGTCACGCCGCGGCGAGTGCACGTCGGCTTCGTTGTAGACCTTCGCCATCCCCGGCTTGAGCGGGTAGTCGCGCACGTGCCGGACCTTGCCGGGGGCGCCGCCCAGCTCCGCGGGCTCGACGATCTGCCAGTCGCTCATCACGGTCTCGCCCACGGCCTGGCCATAAATCGCCCAGTACTGGCCGTGGTCGTGGGGCTGGCTCTCCTTGGCCCCGTGGTTG
>DASYTM010000077.1:0-21700 GCA_036002345.1 Candidatus Methylomirabilota bacterium
GGGGCCCGTCACCACCATCGACTGCACGGGTGCCACCCTCATGCCGGGGCTCACCGACGCCCACGTGCACATCTGCGCGGTGACCGAGAACATCACCGACCAGCACCGCTTCTACCCGCCGTCCTACATCGCCGCGCGCGCCATGAAGCGCGCGGAGGAGTGCCTGATGCAGGGCTTCACGACGGTGCGCGACGCGGGCGGCGCCGACTACGGCTTCCGCATGGCGCTCGAAGAAGGCCACTTCGTCGGCCCGCGGCTCCTCGTCTCCGGCCGCTACATCTCGCAGACGGGCGGCCACGGCGACAAGCGCCGGCGCTCGGAGTGGACCGATCCCATCGACTGCTGCGTGGGCATGATCGGTTTCATCGCCGACGGCCCCGACGAGGTCCGCCGCGCCGCGCGCGAGAACATCCGCCGCGACGTCGACCAGATCAAGATCATGGCCTCCGGGGGCGCGATGTCGCCCTCGGACGAGCTCGACACCACGCAGTTCACGGTGGCCGAGATGCGCGCGGCCGTCGAGGAGGCGCAGGCCGTCGGCAAGTACGTCCTGTCCCACGCCTACTCCGACTCCGCGGTCCGGCGCGCCATCGAGGCCGGCGTGCGCTCCATCGAGCACGGCAACCTGATCCGCGAGGCGGCCGCCAAGGCCATCAAGGACGCGGGCGCGTTCCTGGTGCCGACGATGGTGACGTACGAGGCCATCTACCGCGAGGGCAAGCGCTACGGGATCGGCGATCACCAGGTCGCCAAGATCGACATGGCGCGCCAGCAGTCCGTGCAGGGCCTCGAGTACGCCTATCGCGCCGGCTGCAAGATCGGCTCGGGCTCGGATCTCCTCGGCGACATGGCCACCCAGCGCGCCGTCGAGTTCGAGCTGAAGGCCCAGGTCATGAAACCGATGGAGGTCCTGCTCTCGGCGACGAAGGTGAACGCCGAGCTGTTCCGCATGCAGGACCGGATCGGCAGCGTCGAGCCCGGCAAGTACGCCGACCTCATCGTCGTACAGGGCAACCCGCTCAAGAATCTGCGCGCGCTCCAGGTGCAGGACAATCTGAAGGTGATCATGAAAGGCGGGCGGCTCTACAAGAGGACGGCGTGAGCGAGACGCATCGCGAGGCCATCCTCGACCAGTTCACGCGCCAGGCCGTGCCCTTCGCGACGGCGCCGTCGATCAAGGACGAGGCCGCGCTCTCCATGGTCGTCGCGTTCAGCGGCTGCGGCTCCGCCGACACCGTGCTCGACGTCGCGTGCGGTCCCGGCATCCTCGCCTGCGCCTTCGCGGCCGTGGCCCGTCACGTCACGGGCATCGACCTCACGCCCGCCATGCTGGAGCAGGCGCGCGCTCTCCAGTCCGGCAAGCAACTGACGAACCTCACGTGGCGCCAGGGCGACGTCCTGCCGCTGCCGTTTCCGGACGGCGCCTTCACCCTCGTCGTCTCGCGCTTCGCGTTCCACCACCTGCTCGATCCCGGGGCCGTGCTGGGCGAGATGCGCCGCGTGTGCGCAGCGGGCGGCACGGTCATGGTCATCGACACCGCGCCCGCGCCCGACAAGGCGGACGCCTTCAACCGCGTCGAGCGGCTGCGCGACCCCTCGCACACGCGAGCGCTGCCCCTGGCCGAGCACCTCGCCCTGTTCGCGACGGCCGGGCTCCAGGCGCCGCGCCAGACGTTCTATCGTTTGCAGACCGACCTCGGGGGTCTCCTCTCGCGGTCGTTCCCGAATCCGGGAGACGTGGAACCTCTCCGCGCGGCGTACGTGCGCTCGCTGGCCGACGACGGCCTCGACATGGCCACGCGCCGGGAGGGCGACACGATCCGCCTGGGCTACCCGGTCGCGGTGCTCGCCGCGCGTCGCTGACGTGCACGCGGTCGTCGCCGTCGCGTGCCTGATGGTGGTCGTCGCCGTCGCGCTGAGCGGCGTCCCGCGCCGCGTGGGTGTCGTCGCCGCCGTGGCAGGCATCGCGACGTTTCTCGTGGCCGGCTACGCGTGGGTCTTCGTGATGTGGGCCGCGGTTCCACGGCTGGAGCCGGTCTTCTCCGCCCTCCCCGGCGTCTACGCGAAGGCCGCGCTCGCCCTGCTCCTCTACTTCGCGACGCCGACGCTCGCCGCGCTCGGGACCGTCCGGCTCCTCACCCGCGGCGCGCGCCGCGCTAGAATGAGCGCGTGACCCCGCTCGACCTCCGGCTCGCCCCCATGGCCGGCGTGACCAACGCGCCGTTCCGGCTCGTCGCCCGCGAGTGCGGCGCCGGCCTCCTCACCAGCGAGGAGATCGACGCGCGCGCCCTCGTGCGCGACAACGCGCGGACGGTGGCGCTGACCGCGTACCTGCCCGAGGAGCGGCCCCTCGTGATGCAGCTCCTCGGCGAGGACCCGGACGTCCTCGCGGAGGCCGCGCGCCGGCTCGAGGCCGCGGGCGCCGACGGCATCGACCTGAACATGGGCTGTCCGGTGGCCAAGATCGTCGCCAAGGGCCAGGGCGCGGCGCTCATGCGCGACCCCCTGCGCGGCGCCGTGATCTTCCGCACGCTCCGCAAGGCGGTGGCCGGGCCCTTCACCATCAAGATCCGCGGCGGCTGGGACGATCGCACCGTGAACGCGCCGGAGATCGCGCGCCTCGCCGAGAGCGAGGGCGTGAACGGCGTGACCGTGCACCCGCGCACGCGCAGCCAGCAGTACACGGGGCGCGCGCCGTGGGACGTCATCGCCGAGGTCGCCGACGCCGTCCGCATCCCGGTCGTCGGCAACGGCGACGTCCGCTCCGTGGACGACGCGCGCGCCATGGTCGCGGCCACCGGGTGCGCCGCCGTCATGATCGGCCGCGGCGCGCTCGGCCGGCCGTGGATCTTCCGCGGCGCCGAGGTCGCGCGCGACGAGCGCGCGGCGATCATCCGCCGTCACTGCACGCTCATCGAGACGCACCTGCCCGAGCGTTACGCGCTCGTGCAGCTCAAGAAGCACCTCGCGTGGTACTCCGACGGCCTGCCCTTCGCGGCGCGCGCGCGCCCGGCCATCTTCGCCGCGCAATCCGCGGACGAGGTGCGCGACCTGTTCTGGCGCCTCTGGTGACCGAGCAGCGCTGGTTCGACGACTTCAAGGTCGGCGACCGGTTCGAGAGCCCGGGAAAGACGCTCACCGACGCCCACTTCATGTTCTTCGCCGGCATGACGGGCGACGCGCACCCGCTGCACTACGACGACGAGTACGCGAAGACCACCCGCTTCGGCCGCCGCCTCGCCCACGGCCTCTTGCTCACGTCGATGACGGCGGTGGGCGCCTCCACGCTGGCGCCGATCATCGAGGGCTCGATCGTGGCCTTCGTCGAGCAGACGACGCGCTTCAAGCACCCCGCCTTCGTCGGCGACACCGTGAAGCCGCGCCACGAGGTGACCGCGCTCGAGCGCAAGCGCTCCGCCGGGCTCCTGACGCTGAAAGTGACGCTCGAGAACCAGCGCGGCGAGGTCGTGCTGGAGGGCGAGCACCGCTACCTGATTGCCTACAAGCCCGCCTGAGCTCGGCGGTACATCGCTTGCACCCGCCGGCGCCTCATGGTCAAGAAACGCGCCAAGACGGCCGCGAAGCGACGCGGCCGGTGGGTGCGGCGGGTCGCTGAGACCTCGAACGCCATGGACTTGCCCAAGCGCATCTTCAAGGGGGCCCCGAGCGAGATCGCGCGCGGGCTGAAGCGCTCGGCGCTCGGCAGCCGCCGGACAAAGGGCAGCAAGTTCCAGTCGGCGATGTCGATGCTGAACTTCTATCTCAACCGCGGCGGCCGGGGTCTGAGCGCGACCGATCGCCGCCGCCTGGAGCGCGCCAAGGTCGAGCTGCGGAAAGCCTTCGGACGGCCGCCGAAAGCCGCTTAGGCCCTGGGCGCCCCGCCGCGGCCTGTGCGATCATGGCGCGCATGAAAGCACGCCGCCGGAGCAAGACCCCGCGAGGCCGCCGCCGCACCAAGCGTACCCGCACCAAGCTCCGGCGCACGAAAGCGAGAAAGCCGAGGCCCGCGAAGGCGCCGAAGGCCGAGCGCGTGCGCGCGGCACTCCGCAAGGACCGCACGATGACGCGCGCCGACCGGCGACGGGTGGAGGCGATGCTGCCGGCGATCCACCGAATCAGCGGCGCGTAGGCGGGCGCCGCTCAGACCTGGCCGGTCCAGCTCTTCCTGGAGCGCTCGCGCCAGCGCGCGCGGATCGCCTCGAATTCGGCCCGCGGCAGCGGCCCGGCCGCGAGCCGCGCGGCGTTTTCCTTCCAGCGCCCCGGCTTCGTGGTGCCGACGATCGCCGTGTGCACGCCGGGCACGGAGAGCGTGAAGCGCAGCGCGACGCCGACGGCCTCGTCCATCGGCCGCCCGGTGAACTCGTACTCCAGCGCGCGCAGCCGCTCCCAGTAGTCCACGTAGTAGGCGCCGGGCCGCCGCCGCGAGGCCCAGATCGCGTTGGCGAGCGGCCGCTTGGCGATGACGCCCATCCGCCGCTCCCGCGCGAGCGCCACCGCCCCGTCGAGCGCCTCCTGGTCGGCGACGTTGACGGAGATCTGCAGCGTGTCGAAGCGGCCGCACTCCACGGCGTGCTTCGCGGCGGCGCCGTCGCCGCTGTAGCCGATGTAGCGCGTCAGCCCGCGCTGCTTCGCGGTCTCCAGCGCGCCGATGCACTCGCCGCGGCGCAGCTCGCGGAGGCCGCAGGAGTGCAGCTGCACGAGGTCGAGCCGATCGGTGCGCAGGCGGGTGAGGCTCCGCTCGATCGACTCGAGGATCGAGGCCGGGCTCCAGTCCTCGCTGCTCCAGCCCCGCGCGTGGCCGACCTTGGTGAACAGGTGGAACTCGCGGCGGCGGTCGCTCACCGCGCGCCCGATCAGCGTCTCGCTGTCGGCGTAGCACTCCGCGGTGTCGATCACGTTCAGCCCGGCGTCGAGCGCGGCGTTGAGGAGCCGCGTGGCCACGGCCTGGCTCACGCCGTCGTAGCCGATCTCGCTGCCGCCGAAGCCGAGGGCGGAGACCTCCATGTCGGTGCGGCCGAGGCGCCGTCGCTCCATCGTGGCGGAAGCGGCGCTCAGTCGGAGCGGCCGCGCGCCGCGATGTCCCACACCGCCTCCACGGCCGGCCCGCGCACGCACCACACGCGGTCGTAGAGGTTCATGGTCGGGTCGCAGTGCGGCGGGAAGAACTCGATGCGCTCGCCCAGCCGCGGCGCGCGCGAGGGATCGGTGACGGTGAGGCGCCCGTGCTCGTCGCCCGCGAAGCCGTACTCGACGCCGGGGCGCTCGACGGATTCCGGCGGGAACGGCTTGTCGGTCGAGAACGCTTTGAGGCCGCCGTCCACCATCGCGCGCTCGCGCGTGGGCACGCTGACCACCGTCGTCGCCACCGTGAGCGCCATCTCGAAGGAGGTCAGCGACTCGCCGCCGCCGCGGCCGCCGATGCGGCGGTAGTCGATGTCCATCACGCAGTAGGAGCCGCTCTGGAGCTCGGTGAGGCCCGCGAGCTCCACGTCGATGTCGTGAGTGCCCGTCGAGCCGCCCGCCACGATCTCCACGGGCAGCCCCTCGGCCTCGAAGCGGGCGCGCGTGTCCATGAGCGGCTTCATGGCCGCCAGCGACGCCTCGCGGCGCTGGGCCCAGCCCATCACGTGGGCGCAGTGGCCCGCATAGCCCTGCAGCCCGCGCAGCCGGAGCGTCGGCCGGCGCGCCACGTCGCGCCCGAGAGCCACGGCGGCGTCGCCGGGCTGGCAGCCGGTGCGCCGGTTGCCGACGTCGATGTCGATCATCACCTCGAGGATGACGTGGTCCTCGTCGGCCGCGCGCGCGAGGGCCTCGACGTTCTCGGCGTTGTCCACCACGACCATCGTGTCCGGGGCCTCGGCCTGAAGCCGCATCAGCCTGCGGATCGCGCTCGGCGCCACCACCTCCGTCGTGATGAGCAGGCCGCGGACGCCCGCGCGCACCATCACCTCGGCCTCGCCGAGCTTGGCGCACGCCACGCCGAGCGCGCCGGCTGCGACCTGGCGCCGCGCGATCTCGGGGCAGCGGTGCGTCTTGGCGTGCGGGCGGAGGTTCTTGCCGGCCGCGCGCACGTGCTTGGCCATGCGCTCGAGGTTGCGCTCGAAGCGATCGAGGTCGAGGAGCAGCGCCGGTGTCGGAATCTCGTCGCGCGTCATCGGGATTCGGAGCCTAGCACGGATTTGACGGCGTCGATCCCCTTCACTAGACTGCGCTGACCATGCCCGGACGTCCGTTCCTCCAGATCCCGGGCCCCACGCTCGTGCCCGAGCGCGTGGTCCGCGCGATGTCGCAGGCGGTCATCGACCACCGCGGCCCGACCTTCGGCGCCCTCGTCCACGCCTGTCTCGAGGGCTTGAAGGAGGTCTTCAAGACGACGCGCGGGCACATCGTGCTCTACCCGGGCTCGGGCACCGGCGCGTGGGAGGCGGCGCTCGTCAACACGCTGTCGCCGGGCGATCGCGTGCTCGCGTGCGTGAACGGCCACTTCTCGACGGGCTTCGCGAAGACGGCCGCCGCCTACGGCATCGAGGTCGAGCGGCTGGAGGTGCCGTACGGCGACGGGGTGCCCGCCGACCGCGTGGCCGAGCGCCTCGCCGCCGACAGCGCGCACGAGCTCGCCGCCGTGCTCGTCGTCCACAACGAGACCTCGACCGGCGTGACCTCGAACGTCGCCGCCGTCCGCGCCGCCCTCGACGGCGCCCGGCATCCCGCCCTGCTCCTCGTGGACACGGTCTCGTCGCTGGGATCCATCGACTTCGAGTTCGACGCCTGGGGCGTGGACGTCGCCCTCACCGGCCCGCAGAAGGGCCTCATGCTGCCGCCGGGCATGGCGATCCTCGCCGTGAGCGAGCGTGCCGTGAGCGCGTCGGAGAAGGCCAGGTGCCCGCGCGCGTTCTGGGACTGGCAGCCCGTGCTCGAGCGCAACAAGCGCGGCGAGTTCCCCTACACGCCGGCCACGGTGCTGCTCTTCGGGTTGCGTGAAGCGTTGGCCATGCTGAGCGAGGAAGGGCTGGCGAACGTCTTCGCGCGGCACGCCCGGCTCGCCGAGGCGAGCCGGCGCGCGGTGAAAGCGCTCGGCCTCGCCATCCTCTGCCGGAAGCCGGAGGAGTACTCCAACACGCTGACGGCCGTCGTCATGCCGCAGGGCTTCGATTCGGACGCCTTCATCCGCCACGCCGCGAAGAAGCTCGACATGTCGCTCGGCGTGGGACTCGGCGCGGTGAAGGGCACGGTGTTCCGGATCGGCCATCTCGGCAGCCTCAACGAGCTGGAGCTGCTCGGCGGGCTGGCCGGCGTGGAGCTGATGCTGAAGGATTTCGGCGTGCCGCTCCGCCTCGGCGCCGGGGTGACGGCCGCCGAGGAGTTCCTGCTCGGCGAGGAGTCCTAGCGGCGCAGCGCGTTGTTCAGCGCGCGCGTCTGGATCCCGCCCTTGAGGTCGTGATCCATCTGCGGCTGCCGCGGCGCCGGCCGGGTGAGATCGCGGGCGATCCCGTCCTCGCGTCCCTGCGCCTCGATCTCCGCCGTCGCCACGTCCACGTCGCGCTGGACCTCGTTCATCGGGGTCGTGGGCCGCACGATCACGCGGCGGTGACGCATCTCCTGCTGGAGCTGCGTCTCGCGCCCGGGGCTGGCCGCCTGGGCGAGCACGGTCCCGGGGAGCAGGATTCCCATCAGAGCGATCATCGCGGTGACATTCCGTCTCATGGTTCTGACTCCCTCCTACCGGCTATGACGCGCGAGCCTACCACACCGGATTCATGGTTCATGCAGATGCTATGCCGCCGACCCGGGACTATCGCCCGAGACTCACGTCATCGGGCAATTCGTCCGTGTCGTCCGGCCGGTGCGGAAGCAGACGCGCGAGCGTGGCTCCGACCTCGGCGACCGCGCCGACCACGGCCCCGCGGACGGCGCCGGCCTTGAGCCGCTCCACCATCCGGTCGCGCACGCCCGCCCAGTAGTCGTCGCCGACCCGGGCGTGGATGCCCTCGTCGCCGACGATCGCGAGCTTGCGGTCTTCCAGGGCCAGGTAGACGAGCACGCCGTGGCGGTGCGCGGTGCGGTGCATGCCGAGCGTGGCGAACACCTGCCGCGCGCGCGCCATCGGATCGGTCGTGCGCCGGCGGAGGCCGTGGGCGACGCGGCGCTCGATGTGCACCCGGATCTCGGCGGCCGTCTGGCGCTCGGCGTCGCGCACGGCCGCCACGATGGCGTCGAGGTCGGCCTCCGACAGCGCCTGCCGCGCCCAGCGCGGATGCCGTCCGAGCATCACCACTCTCCGCTCGCGCCGCCGCCGCCGGAGGCGCCGCCGCCGCCGCCCGAGAACCCGCCGCCACCGCCACCCCCGCCCCAGGAGCCGCCGCCCCAGCCGCCGCCGCCCCAGACGATCGGTCCCTGCGAGCGCCAGCCCCGGCGGTCGGCCGTGAACCCGCCGCCCTGCGCGGCGCGGATCGCACTCAGGATCGCGACGCCGATGACGCCGACCACGAGCACGAGCAGCAGGACGGTGGCGGGATCGGACGCGCTCCACGGCGCCGGCCCGCGCGGCCTGGCCTTGGGCGCGCCGCCTCCGCCGACGCGCGCGTAGACCTCGTCCACGGCGCCCGCGAGCCCGGCCGCGTAGCGCTGCTCGCGGAAGCGCGGGGCGATGGTGTCGCGAATGATGGCGGCGCTGACGGAGTCCGTGAGCACCCCCTCGAGACCGTAGCCGACCTCGATGCGCAGCTTCCGGTCCTTCAGGAAGACGACGAGCAGGACGCCGTTGTCGGCGCCCTTCTTGCCGACCTTCCAGCGCTCCTGGAGACGGACCGCGACCTCGTCGACGTTGTCGCCCTCGAGCGAGGGAAAGATCGCGATGAACATCTGGACGCCGGTGGTCCGCTCGCGCTCGGCGAGCTTGTCCTCGAGCCGTTGACGATCGGCGGAGGACAGCACGTTCGCGTAATCGTTGACGCGCGCGGTCGGCGACGGCGGAAGCGTGAGGGCGAGCGCGAGGGCGATGCCGAGAAGCAGCAGCCTAGAACTTCACTTTGGGCGCCGTCTCCGCGCCCGCGACGGCCTCGAAGAACGGCCGCGGCGCGAAGCCGCGCATGGAGGCCACGAAGCTGCCGGGAATGAACTGCACCCGGTTGTTGTACTCCCGGATCGCCTCGTTGAACCGGCGGCGCTCGGTGGCGATGCGGTTCTCCGTCCCCTCGAGCTCGGTGATCAGGGCCTGGAAGGTCCGGTCGGACTTCAGCTCCGGGTAGCGCTCCACCGTCACGAGCAGGCGGCTCAGCGCGCCGGAGAGCTGGCCTTGCGCCGCCGCGAACTTCTGCATCGCCTGCGGGTCGTTGAGGGCCTCCGGCGTCAGCTTGAGACTCCCCGCGGCGTTGGCGCGGGCCTGGGTCACCTCGGTCAGCACGCTGCGCTCCTGCTGGGCGAAGCCCTTCACGGTGGCCTCGACGTTCGGGATGAGGTCGAGCCGCCGCTGGTACTGCGTCTGCACCTGCGCCCACGCCGCCTTCACGTTCTGATCGAGGCGGACGATGTCGTTCGCCACCGACACGTACCAGGCGGCGGCGCCGATGACGACGATCGCGATGACGACGAGAGCCAGGAGCGCGCCACGCATGCCGGCCGGATTATACTCGACGCCGTGGCCGAAACCCTCCCCGTCTACCGCGTGATCGCGAAGAACACGTCGACCAGGGAAAACAAGATCCACGACGACGAGACGGCGCGGCGCTACGGCTTCCGCGGCGGGCTCGTCCCCGGCGTGACCGTGTACGCGTACATGACCCAGCCGCTCGCGGCGGCCTTCGGCACCGCGTGGCTGGCGCGCGGCACCGCGAGCGTGCGCTTCGTGAAGCCCGTGTACGAGGGCGAGGAGCTGACGGTCAGCGGCGCCGTGGCCGCGCGCGACGCGAAGACCATCAACGTGACGCTGACGGGCGCGACGCCCTCCACGCCGGAGTGCGCGACGCTCACGGCCACCATCCCCGCCGGCTCGCCGACGCCCGTCAACCTCGCGGCCTACGCGGAGGCGCCGCTGCCCGAGCCGCGCCCGGCCGCGACGCGCGAGACCTGGGCGTCGGTGACGGCGCTCGGCACGTGGCGCGTCCACTACGACGCGGCGGCCGCCGACGCCTACGTGACGAAGGTGGACGAGCCGCTGCCGCTCTACCGCGGCGCGGGCGGGTGGATGCATCCCGGCGCCCTCGTGGAGCTGGCCAACCGCGCCGTGACCGGCAACGCCGCGGTGGGCCCGTGGATTCACACCGGCAGCGTCGTGCGCCACCTCGGCGGCGCCCGCGTGGGCGACCGGCTGGCCGCGCGCGGCAAGGTCCGCTCGCTGTTCGAGAAGAAGGGGCGTGAGTTCGTGGAGCTCGACCTCGTGCTGGTGGCCGGCACGCGTCCCGTCGCCCACATCCTGCACACCGCGATCTACCGGCTGCCCCCGCCCGCGTGATTGCCTCGCCCGCGCGCGCGTGCTAGAAACGTCCATTCCGGGAGGCCCGCGATGGATCTGAATCTCTCGCCCGAGGACCGCGCGTTCCGCGACCAGACCCGCGCGTGGTTCCAGCGCAATGTTCCGCGCACCGAGCTCAGGACGCTGGACGAGCGCCGCGCCTGGCACCGCACGATGTACGAGGCGGGCTACGTGGGCATGGGCTGGCCGAAGGAGTGCGGCGGCCGGGGCGCCACGCCGATGCAGCAGGCCATCGCCGCCGACGAGATGGCGCGCGCCAACGCGCCGGCGCCCATCAACGGCCTCGGCGTCGGGTTCATCGGGCCGACCATCATCATCCACGGCACGGCGGCGCAGAAGGAGCGCTATCTCAAGAAGATCCTCACCGCCGAAGAGATGTGGTGCCAGCTCTACTCGGAGCCGAACTCGGGCTCGGACCTCGCCAGCCTGCGTACGCGCGCCGAGGCCACGGGCGACCACTTCCGCGTCGACGGCCAGAAGATCTGGACGAGCGGCGGCCACATCGCCGACTGGGGCATCCTGCTCGCGCGCACGGATCCCGCCGTACCCAAGCACAAGGGCATCTCGTGCTTCCTCTTCAACATGCGTCAGCCCGGCGTCGAGGTCCGCCCGCTCAAGCAGATCACGGGCTCCTCGGAGTTCAACGAGGTCTTCATGACCGGCGCGCGCGCCGAGAAGAGCGATCTCATCGGCCGCCTCGGCCAGGGCTGGGAGATCGCGCAGACGACCCTCGGCTTCGAGCGCGGCGGCAACTCGATGGCGCGCGTCACCCGCTACGCCTCGGCCTTCGACCGCCTGGTCGACGCCGCGAAGAAGATCGAGCGCGGCGGCCGGCCGCTCCTCGAGGATCCCGTGGTGCGCGCCAAGCTCGGCCGCGCCTACGCGGAGATGGAGGTTCAGCGCTACGCCGCCCTGCGCGTGCTCTCGGCCCTTCAGAAGGGCGACTCGCCGGGCGCGGCGTCGTCGATCACCAAGCTCTCCTACAGCGAGTTCGAGAAGCGCTACTACGAGCTCTGCCTGGAGATCCTGGGCCCCTACGGCCAGGTCACCGACGGCGGATTGGAAGAAACGACGCTCGACGTGGACTCGTCCTCGGGCGTTCGCTCGAGCTGGGCCTACGCATTCCTGTGGGCGCGCGCCGGCACGATCTATTCCGGCTCGTCGGAGATCCAGAAGAACGTCATCGGCGAGCGCGTGCTCGGTCTCCCCAAGGAGATCCGCGCCGATCGCGTGACCGGGGGAGTCCAGAGGGGGGCTACGCCCCCCTCTGCAAAAGGATAGGCGATGGACTTTGCTTTCAGCTCCGACCAGCAGCTCCTGAAGAACTCCGCGCGGGCTTTCCTGGACGAGCACGTCAAGCCCGCGCAGGTGCGCCTCCTGTGGGACGACGGGCGTGGCGAGAGCGAAGCCCTGTGGAAGGAGATGGCGCAGCTGGGCTGGCTCGGGCTGGCCCTGCCCGAGGACGCCGGCGGCAGCGCCCTCGGCCTCGTGGAGACGGCCATCCTCCAGGAAGAGCTCGGCCGCGCCGCGTGCCCGTCGCCGTACCTGCCCACGGTGCTGGCCGCGATGGCCATCGACCGCTTCGGCACCCCCGCGCAGAAGCACCGCTGGCTCCCCGCCGTCGCCGCCGGCAGCGCGCGCGCCACGGTGGCGCTGATGGAGCGGGCGCTGGACTGGGGCCCGGCGTCCGTCGAGACGCACGCCGAGGAGCGCGGCGGCAAGGTCGCGCTGTCGGGCGTCAAGCAGTTCGTGCCGTGGGCTCACGTGGCCGACGTGATCCTCGTGCCCGCGCGGCGCGGCGGCTCGACCGTCGTGTACGCCGTCGAGGCCGGGGCGCCCGGCGTGGCCGTCACCCCGCTGACCGGCATGGACCCGGGCACGCGCCTCGCGCAGGTCAGGCTCGACGGCGCCGCCGTCGCCGCCGAGGCCGCGCTGCCCGCGGAGGCCTACGACTTCCTGCTCCAGCGCGGCGCCGTCGGGGCCGCGGCCGAGATGCTGGGCGCCGCCCGCCGCTGCCTCGACATGTCGGTGGAGTACGCCAAGGTGCGCGAGCAGTTCGGCCAGCCCATCGGCTCGTTCCAGGCCATCCGCCACAAGTGCGCCGACATGCTGCTCGACGTCGAGAACTCGCACGCCGCCGTGTACTATGCGGCGTGGGCCCTCGCCAGCGGCGCCGACGACGGCGCGCTGGCCGCCTCCGTGGCGAAGGCCTACGTCAACGACGCCGCCCGCAAGGTCTGCGGCGACGCCATCCAGGTGCACGGCGGCATCGGCTTCACCTGGGAGTACGACCTGCACCTCTATTTCAAGCGCGCCAAGGCGCTCGAGCCGCTCTACGGCGACGCCGAGCACCATCGCGAGCTGATCGTGCGCCGCGTGGCGCGCTGAGCGGTGGCTTCGCTCCCGGCGCCGCTCGACGGCGTTCGCGTCGTCGATCTCACCAGCTACATCGCCGGCTCCTACGCCGCGACCATGCTCGCCGACCTCGGCGCCGACGTCGTCAAGGTCGAATCGCTCGAGGGCGACTCCTTCCGCGAGCTTCCCGGCTTTCACGCCTGGAACCGCGGCAAGCGTTCCATCGCCGTCAATCTGAAATCGTCCGAGGGGCGCGGGGTGGTCGAGCGGCTCGCGGGCGGCGCCGACGTGGTCATGGAGAACATGCGGCCGGGCGTGGCGGACCGCCTCGGTGTCGGCGAGCCGGCGCTGCGCGCGCTGAATCCGCGTCTCGTCTACTGCTCGACCACCGCCTTCGGCTCGACGGGGCCGTACGCGGACCGCCCCGGGTTCGATCCCGTGCTGCAGGGGCTGGCCGGCATCATGGCCCTGCAGGGCTTCGGCGGCCCGCCGCAATACATGCGCGTCGCCGTCGTGGACTACTACGCGGCGGCGCTGACGGCCCAGGCCGTGCTGGCCGCGCTCTTCGTCCGCGAGCGCACGGGCGTGGGCCAGAAGGTGGAGACGTCGCTGCTGCACGCGGTGACGGCGCTCCAGGCGGGGAACTTCGTCGATTACCCGGGCAAGCAGTCGGTGTTTCGCGACAACCCGACCTACCGGCTCTACCAGGCCGGCGACGGCGAATGGCTCTTCCTCGCCTGCGGCAACCAGTCGTTCTGGGTCAAGCTCTGCCAGGTGCTCGAGCTCGAGGAGCTCGCGCACGATCCGCGCTTCGCCTCCTGGATGCTGCGCCTGGACAACCGCGAGGTGCTGCTGCCGCTGCTCGAGGCGCGCTTCAAATCGCGGCCGCGCGACGCGTGGCTGGAGGCGCTGCGCACCGCCGACATCCCGGCGGGCCCCGTGCACACGATCGAGGAGTTCCGCCGCCATCCCCTCACCCAGCACCATGGGCTCGCGCGCCAGTACGACCATCCCGAGGTCGGGCGGCTGACCCTGCCGGGCTCGCCGCTTCTCTTCTCGCAGACGCCCACCCGCGACGTCGGCCCGTCGCCGACGCTCGGCCAGCACACCGACGCCGTGCTGCGCGCCGCCGGCTACTCCGACGCTGAGCTCGGTGAACTTCGAACGCGCAAGGTGATCAAATGACGGCGAAATACGAGGCGATCACGTACGACGTGGCGGACGGCGTGGCCACGATCACGCTCAACCGTGCCGAGGTCCACAACGCGCAGAACGACACCATGCGGCGCGAGCTCACGCGCTGCTTCGAGGGGCTCGTGACCGACGACACCGTGAAGGTCGTCGTGATCACCGGCGCCGGCGACAAGGCGTTCTCCGCGGGCGCCGACATCAAGGAGTTCGTGGCGCCGCTCGTGCCCGTGCAGTTCCGCGAGCACCGCCGCCGCGTGGAATATCGCTCCATCATGGAGCGCTGCCCCCAGCCGATCCTGGCCGCCATCAACGGCTTCGCCCTCGGCGGCGGGCTCGAGCTGGCGCTGGCCTGCGACATCCGCGTGGCCGCTGCCAACGCCACGCTCGGTCTCACCGAGATCAACCTCGCCATCATCCCCGGCGGCGGCGGCACGCAGCGGCTGCCGCGGCTCGTCGGCCGTGGCAAGGCGCTGGAGATGATCCTGACCGGCGCGCGCATCCCCGCGGAGGAGGCGCTCCGGATCGGGCTGGTCGAGCGCGTGGTGCCGGCCGGCGAGGCGCTGAAGGCGGCCACGGAGCTCGCGCGCACGATCGCGGCGAAGGCGCCGGTGGCGCTGCGCTACGCGAAGGAGGCCGTGGTGAAGGGCCTCGAGCTGCCGCTCGCCGACGGCGTGCGCCTGGAGGGCGATCTCTCCACGCTGCTCCGGACGACCGAGGATCGCGTGGAGGGCGCCAAGGCCTTCCTGGAAAAGCGCGCCCCGAGATGGACGGGCAAATAGCGGATGTAATCTAGGCGCGATGCCGTTCTCGTACTACGCGCGCCTGTCGCGCGCCCAACAGGCCGTCTACCGCCGGAGCGACGCCATCACCGAGATCCGCCTGCCCCAGGCCGAGCGCTTCGCGGCCGCCGTGGACGCCGTGGAGTCCGCGCTCACCGCCGAGGATCGCGCGGCCACCCAGGCCGCGAGCGAGCGCGTGATCCGCGGCCTCGTGGAGGTGCTCGGCGCGCCGCCCGTACGCGTGGAGGTGCTCGCCGCGCGCCCGCACGCGCGCTGGGGGGAGCTGCACGGGCTCTACACGGCCGAGCCCGGGCGGCGGCCGAAGATCCAGCTCTGGATGCGGACGGCCAAGCAGAAGCGCGTGGTCGCCTTCCGGACGTACCTCCGCACGCTGCTGCACGAGGTCGGGCACCACCTGGACTACACGATCCTGAGACTCGACGAGTCGTACCACACCGAAGGGTTCTACAAGCGCGAGTCGAGCCTGTTCCACCAGCTCGTCACCGATCTGAGGAGGAGCGCCATGCCGACGATGGAAGAGTACGCCAAGCAGCCGCGCGAGCAGCGCATCAAGCGCCTGGAGCGCACCGCCGACGAGCTCGCGGCCGCCACCCGCGGCGCGACCGACACGGCGCTGTCACGCCGGCCGGACGCGAAGAACTGGGCCGCCAAGGAAGTCGTGTGCCATCTCCGCGACACGGAGGAAGGCTTCCTGACGCGCTTCACGACGATCATGGCCACCGACAACCCGCCGCTGGCCGGCCCCGATCCCGACCGCTGGGCGGAGGAGCGTCAATATCTCCGCAACGACGCCGCGGAGGCGGTGGCGGCCTTCCGCAGGCGGCGCGAAGACTCGCTGGCGTTCATGAAGAAGCTCGCGCCGGGCGACTGGGAGCGTGGCGGCGTCCATCCCATCCGGGGCAAGGTCACGCTCGACGGCTTCCTGACGCTGATGGCGTGGCACGACGACAACCACCTCGATCAGCTGAAGCGCGCGCTCGAGGGCAAGCCCTAGCGCCTGGCGGGCCGCGGCGGAATCATGCGCCGGAGGTCCGGGAGCTTGCCGATGCGCTCGCTCACCGGGTAGCCGGCGTCAGGCTGTTGCGCGCTGCCCCGGCGGCGCAGGAGGGCGCGGGCGGCCCGCGCGTCGAGGGGCCGAAGGCCGCGCTTGCGGCGGGCGCTCTGCACGCACGCCAGCGCCCCCGCCACCATCGCCGCCGCCGACGACGTTCCGCCGAAGCCGTTCGTGTACCAGTGCTCTTCCAGGCCCCCGCTGAGATCGCCGTAGCCCGTCGTCATGACCTCCTTGCCCCAGCCCTGGGCGTCGAGAAGGGCGCCGTAGTTCGAAAAGCCGAGGCGTGAGCGCTCCTTGCCGTGATGGCCGACGGGGGGCACGCCCGCCCCCACCACGATGGCGCCCGAATCCGCGGCGCCGCGCCGGAACGGGTTGCTCCAGTCCGCCGGGAACCCCGGGTCGCGGTGGTCGTAGCGCGCGTGGGTGAGCTTGGCTCCGACGTTGTTGGAATCGCCGTTGCCGGCCGCGGTCACGACGATGAGCCCGAGCGACGTCGCGTACCGGATGGCGGCGAGATCGTCCGGCCACCACTCGACGGGGATGCGGTAGCCCGCGGGGCCCTCGCGCTGCAGCTCCACGAGGATGATGTGGCCGGTATCGAGGATGGTGCCGTTGACGGTCAGAAGGTCGGCGGCGGCGTGGATCGCCGCAGACGTCTCGGCCGTGCCCGGGACGGTGGCCTCCGGAAAGCCCGGCGCCCGGATGGAGATGGCGCGGATGCTCGCATTCGGAGCGATGCCCTTCACGCCCACGCCGTTGTCGTCACCGCTCAGGATGCCGAGGATGGCGGTGCCGTGGTTGCGCTCGCGGAGACAGTCGATGGGCTGCCCGCTCACCACGCCGCCGAAGAAGTCGGCGAGGTCTTCGTGGCGAAAGTTCCAGGCGCGCTCGACGTCCACGATCTCCACGCCCGTGCCGTCCCCGCCCTGCGACCAGGCCCAGAAGGCGTCGATCCCGTGCGGCGCCTCGCGGAGATACCCCTGGCGGTGGAGATAGTTCGGCGTCGGCGTGATGGCGTGGGGCAGCGCCTGGACGGCGTCGGCGCACGTCGTGGTCTCCAGCGGGATGTCCGCGGGCCGCTTTCGATACGATCCCGTCGCGTGCTTGCGGAGGGCGCGGCGGATCTTCGGATGATGCTCCTCGCGCGCGATCACCTCGTGGAAGACGGTGAGGTCGGGCACGTGGGCGCGCTTCGCGCGCAGCTCCTTCACGTGCTCCACGAGCTGCGGGCGTGGGCGTCGAAAGAGCCCGCCGAGCCGGCCGCCGGCGCCGTCGACCGCGTCCTCCAGTCGCCGATGATCGACGCCCGGCCGGGCGGCGACGATGAGCTGATCGCGCAACACTTCGTTCGGATACGCTCGGGATTGGCTCGGCATCGACGCTTCCTCCCCGGTCTCGGCTTGACAAGGTGTGACCCGCCGCCTAGAGTCGCCCGGGATACTAGCACCTCGAGTTCGTGAGCTTTCGACGGGGAGGCCGTCGGCGATTCGGATGAGCGCGCGATTGCTCGTGCTGGGTGCCGGAACGGGCACCGCCAACAATCTGGTCAGAGTGCTTCGGGTGAGCGATCACCCGATGACGATCATCGGCGCCCACCACGATCGCTTCGTCCTGCGCGGCGCCTCCACGGATCGGCGCTACCTGCTGCCGTCCACCTCGCATCCCGATTTCGCCGGCGCGCTGAACCGCCTCGTCGTGAAGCAGCGCATCGACGTCGTGCTGCCGACGAGCGACGCCGACGCGCGGGCGCTCGCCGTCATGGGCGCGGCCCTCGGCTGCCGCACGCTCCTGCCCTCGCTCGCGACGATCGAGCTGTGCCAGGACAAGTACGCCTTCGCGGCGTTCCTCGACGCGCACGGGGTGGCCGTCCCCGAGACGGTGGCGCTGAAGACTCTCGACGACATCGACGCCGCCTTCGCGCGGCTGGCCCATCATCCGCGCCTGTGGTGCCGGCGGCGCCGCGGGACGGGCGGGCTCGGCGCGCTGCTGGTGGCGCGGCCCGAGCAGGCGCGGGCGTGGATCGGCTACTGGATGGAGATGCGCGGCGCGGACGCCGCGGAGTTCACGCTGGCCGAGCACCTGCCCGGCCGCGACTTCGCCGGGCAGGCCCTCTTCGCCGACGGAGAGCCGATCGCCGCGTGCGTGTACGAGCGGCTGTCCTACCTCGGCGGCGCGGCCTCGCCCGCGGGCGTAGGCCTCGCCGCGCTGGGACGCCGCGTCGACGACCGGCGCGTGACCGATCTCGTGACCGCCGCCGTCCGGGCCATCGAGCCGCGCGCCTCCGGCGTGTTCTGCTTCGACGCGCGGGAGGACGCGGCCGGCGCGCCGCGCCTGACGGAGTTCAACGCCGGCCGGTTCGGCCTCAGCGCGATCCTCCTCGACCTCTGCGGCAAGGTCGGCCTGGTCGCCACCTACGTGCGGGTCGCGCTCGGCGAGCGCGTCGAGCCGCCCGTGGAGCCCGAGCCGGCCGAGGAGTGGTACCTCGTGCGCGACTACGACGGCGTGCCCGCCGTGCTCCGCGCCGACGATTTCTTCGACGGGATCGAAGAAGCCCGGTAGGCGGAGCTTCGCAGTGCCGACCACCAGACGAGGAGGACCCCGTGCCAGGACCCCCGAACAACAACGAGAGCTACGTGATCTCCATCCAGATCCCGGGCCCGCTGACGGCGGCGCAGGTCAAGAAGCTGAACAAGGCCGTCAAGACCGCCGCGCAAAAGATCCATCGCGACGCCACGTGCACGGAGCAGAAGCTGGCGCCGAAGCGCTGAGCATCGAGATCACCGGCCTCGACCGCCACACGGCCGAGGCCCTGCGGCTCGAGATCGAGCGCATCGCGCGCGCCGAAGGGCTCGCGCTCCGCTCGACGATCCGGCGCTCAGACTGACGCCAGCGCGGCCTCGGCGCGCGCGACCCACCAGGGCATCTGGAGGTCGCGCAGCGCCGCGGCGGCGCCGGCGAGGAGGTTGCGCGCGTCGTCCCGCTTGTCGGCCCGCGCGGCCCGCCGTCCACGACCGAGCTGGACCAGCGCCGCCAGCGGCCGCATCGAGAACTCCGCGGCCAGCGCCGCCCCCTCGTCGTAGTACGCCCCCGCGCGCTCGAGGTCGCCGCGGTGCACCGCGATGTCGCCGAGCGTCCGCCGCGCCCACGCCGACCAGCCGCGCTCGCCGTGGGCGCCCGCGAGGTCGAGGGCGCGCTGCGCGCAGGTCTCCGCCTCGCCGGGATGTCCGGCGGCGAGGCGTGCCTCCGCGAGCTCCGCGAAGAGCAGCGACTGCCCGCTCACGAGGCTGAGGGCCGCCGCGCGCTCGATGGCTTCCTCGAGCAGGCGGGCGCCCTCGTCCGCCCGGCCCGCGAGGACGTGGACGGCGCCGAGGGTGGAGGCGATGCGCGGCAGCCACAGCGAGAGGTGCCGCGTGCGGATCAGCTCCAGGCCGCGCTCGAGGACGGCGCGCGCCCCGTCCAGGTCGCCCTGCCGGAACCGCACGACGCCCAGCCCCGCGCATGCGACGGCGAGGGTGAGCGGCGTCTCCACCGACTCGGCGATCGCGATCGCGTCGCCGCCCGTCGCGGCGCCCTCGGCGAAGCGGCCGAGCTCGGCCAGACACCAGGCCAGCGTCGTGCGCTGGTGGACCGACGGCAGCTGCGGCAGGCCGAAGCGGTCGCGGCGGTTGTCGCCCACGAACGCGACGTTCTCCGCGAAGAGGCCCGCCGCGCGCGCGTACTCGCCGCAGTCGTAGAGGGCCTGGCCGAGATACGCGGTGGCGGCCAGGCGCAGGCCGGAGTCCTCGAGCGACGCCGCCAGCTCCAGCGCGCGCGTGCTCGCGCGCCGCGCCTCCGCGGCGTCGCCCCGGCGCAGGCGGAAGTGCCCGGCCGCGTAGAGCACGCAGTGGAAGAGCCGGCGCCGGTCGCCGAGCGTCTCGGCCAGCCGCTCCGCCTCGCGCAGGTGCTCGGTCATGCGCGCGAACTCGCCGAGGGGCAGGAGCGCGGTGCGCAGGTCGAAGCGCAGGTCGATGGCCTGCTCGGTTCGCTCCCGGGTCTCGGGCAGGTGCTCGAGCGCCGTCAGCGCGCGCTCGAGGAAGTCGGCGGCCTCACGGTTGGCGGAATGGCTCAGCGCCTTCACGCCGGCCTGCCGCAGGTAGAAGAGGGCGCGGTCCCACAGGCCGCCCAGGAACGCGTGATCGGCGAGGCGCTCGACGAGCTCGGCCTGGCGATCCGGATACAGGCGCGCCATCGCCACGAAGATCCGCTCGTGCAGCGCGCGCCGCTGCTCCGGCGTGAGGCTCGCGTAGGCCACCTCCTGGACGAGCGCGTGCGCGAAGTTGTACTCGGTGTCGCCGCCGGCCGCGCGCTCGTAGAGGAACTCCCCCGTCTGCAGGCGGGCGAGCCGCGCCGCGAGCACGTCGCCCTGCTCGCTGGTGAGCGCGGCCAGGAGCAGCAACGGGACGTCGCGTCCGACGACGGCGAGCGTCTGCAGCAGCTGGCGCTCCTCGAGGGGCAGCCGGTCGATGCGTGAGAGCAGGAGCTCCTGGATGGTCGCCGGCACCCCCGCGTCGGGGGCGAAGCCGCCCCGCTCCCGCAGGGCGCGGACGAGCTCGCCGAGGAAGAGCGGGTTGCCCTCGGCGCGCGCGAAGACCGACTCCATGAGCGAGTCGGCGGTGTCCGCGTCGCCGAGAATCGCGCGCACGAGCGCGCGGCTGTCGGACGGCCCGAGCGGCGGCAGCGCCATCTGGGTCGCGTACGATTTGTCGATCCACGGCGGCCGGTAGCCGGGGCGATAGGTGGCGACGAGCAGGATGCGCGCGCCGGCCATCGTCTCCACGAGCGAGGTGAAGAACTCCTCGGAGGCGCCGTCGATCCAGTGGACGTCCTCGACGGCCAGCAGCAGCGGCATCTCCTCGCTCACGCGCACGCACATCCGCCGGAGCGCGTCGAAGACCCGGGTCTTGAGCGCGTCGGGATCCGCCGGCTCCGCCGCGCCGGCGCGCGCGACCCCGAGCAGGCTCAGGAGGTCGGCGGCGGCGGCGGCGGGGACGCGCGCCCACTCGAGGCTGCGCCGGATCTTCTCGTCGACGACGTCGGGCGCGTCCGTCTCCTTCACGCGCGCCACCGCCCGGGCGAGCTCGATCATCGGTCCGTACGGCACCGCGCTCCCGTACGACACGCAGTAGGCCTCCGCGCAGGCCACGGCCTCTCCCGCGATCACGCGCCGGAACTCGTGCAGCAGGCGCGACTTGCCGATACCGGCCGGGCCGGAGAGGCCAACGGCCTGGGCCTGGCCGCGGGCGGCGGCGGCGAAACGGCCGCGCAGCAGGCCCAGCTCCTGCTCGTGGTTCACGAAGGCGACGACGCGCCCGCCCACGCCGAGGCGCATGCGCACGTGGCCGCCGAGCACGAGGTGGCGGCGGGGGGCGTCGATCTCCCACAGGTCGAAGCGGCGCTCGAGGAAGGGTCCGGCCGGCTCGCTGACGATGATGGCCTCGGGCGCGCTGAGGGCCAGGAGCTCGTCGAGCGCGGTGAGGGCGCGGTGGCGCGTGTCCACGTCGATCTGCTGGCCCTCGGCGCCGTGGGCGACCAGCGCCTCCGTCACGTGGATCGCCGCCTTGAAGCGCGGGGCCGCGCCCATGTCGCGCGCGCGCTCGACGGCCTTCTGCATGGCCATCGCGGCGTGCGCCGCGCGCGTGGGCGCGTCCTCCGGGAGGTCGAGGCCGAACGAGGCCAGCAGCCCCGACGGCGACAGCCCTTCGAGGCGGCCGCCGAAGCCCGCGACCTTCACCGCGAGCGCCTCCAGCGTGCGGCCCGCGTCGAGCAGCGCGTCGCCCTCTCCGGAGAACT
>DASYTM010000078.1:0-12643 GCA_036002345.1 Candidatus Methylomirabilota bacterium
CACGAGCGCGGGGATATCGTCGCGGCGCTCGCGCAGCGGCGGCAGGTGAATGCGCACGACGTTCAGCCGGTAGAAGAGGTCCTGCCGAAACGTCCCGGCGTGCATCGCCTGCTCGAGGTTGCGGTTCGTGGCGGCGATCACGCGCACGTCGACGGTGTACGCCTTGGTCGAGCCGACGGGGCGCACGAGCATCTCCTGCAGGACGCGCAGGAGCTTCACTTGCAATCCCGGCGAGAGCTCGGCGACCTCGTCGAGGAAGATCGTCCCCTCGTTGGCGCCGCGGAAGAGCCCGAGCGTGTCAGAGACGGCGCCCGAGAAGGCGCCGCGGACGTGACCGAAGAACTCGGACTCCAGGAGGTCCTGAGGAATCGCGCTGCAGTTCACCGGGATGAACTGCCGCTTGGCGCGCGACGACAGCCGGTGGATGGCGGCCGCCACCAGCTCCTTGCCCGTGCCGCTCTCGCCTTCGATGAGCACCGGCGAGTCCGTGACCGCGACCTTGCCGATGATCTCCTTGACGCGCTCCATCGGGTTCGACGCGCCGATCAGCTCGTTGACGGTCAGCTCTTCGCCCAGCCGCGCGCGCAGCGTGTGGATCTCGCCGCGCAGGAACTTGCGCTCCATCATCCGCCCCATGAGGTGCCGGAGCTCGTCGAGGATCAGCGGCTTGGACAGGTAATCGTAGGCGCCTTCCTTCAGCGCCTGCACGGCGGAGGCGATCGTCGGATAGCCGGTCATCATGACGACTTCGATCGACTCGTCCTGCTTCTTGACCTCGCGCAGGAGCTCGAGCCCGCTCATGTCCGGCATGCGGATGTCGGTGATCAGCGCGTCGAAAAGCTCGCTTTTCAAAATTCCGAGCGCCTCGGTCGCGGAGGCGGCGGTCGTAACCTGGTAGCCCCACTGGCCGAGCGCTTCTTTCAAAAGCACCAGGATCGAGCGTTCGTCGTCGACGACCAAGATCTTCGCGGCTTCCATATCTTAGCCGACTTTAGCACGTTGGAATGTCAAACTGACAAGGATTCGTGCGCCCCCGCCGGGAGCCCGGGTTGCGGAGGGGCGTCGGGTATGTTAGCGTGAGCGTTGACTTTTCAGCCCGGAGGAGACCCGCATGGCCGATGCCGCCGTCCACCTGACCGAGAAGAATTTCGACGAAACCCTGGCCCAGTACGACGGGCTCGTCATGGTGGACTTCTGGGCGGAGTGGTGCGGCCCGTGTCGCGCGATCGCGCCCGTCCTCGAGGAACTGGCGAGGGACTCCGCCGGCAAGATCACGCTGGCGAAGGTCAACGTGGACGAGAACCACGCGCTCGCGGCCCGCTATGCGATCCGGTCGATCCCGACCGTTCTCTTCGTCCGACAGGGCAAGGTGGTGGACCAGCTCATCGGCGCCGTGCCCAAGGCGAAGATCAAGGAGAAGCTGGACGCGCACGCCTAGCGCGTCGACGCTTTCCCTGGCATCAGCGCCGCCGGCTTAGCCATCCCGACGCTTTCCCCCACCCGCGACGAATTCCGTGCGCTCGCGGGACAGGGCAACCTCGTGCCCGTCTTCGCCGAGCTGCCCGCGGACCTCGACACGCCGCTCTCCGCCTACCTGCGATTGCGGCCGGGCCCGTACGCGTTCCTGCTGGAGTCCGTCGAGGGCGGCGAGAAGTGGGCGCGCTATTCGTTCCTCGGCTCCGACCCGCTCATGGTGCTCACCGCCAAGGACGGCCGCATCACGCTGCGGCGCGGCGGGCGCACCGAGCGCCTGCCCGACGGCGATCCCCTGGAGGCCCTGCGCGGGCTGCTGCGTGAGTTCCAGCCGGTCGCCGTGCCCGGCCTGCCGCGGTTCCAGGGCGGCGCCGTCGGCTATCTCTCCTACGACATGGTCCGCCACATGGAGCGGCTGCCGGCGACGACGCGGGACGATCTCGCGCTGCCCGACGCCGTGTTCATGTTCAGCGATACGCTGCTGGTCTTCGACAACCTGCGCCATCGCCTGCTCGTCATCGCCAACGCTCACGTCGGCAAACGAGACGCCGCGTCGCTGGACGCCGCCTACGACCGCGCCGCCGTGAAGATCGGCATGACGCTGGCCAAGCTCGCCCGGCCCGCGCGCGCGCCGGCGCCGCTGCCCATCCAGCCGCCCGGCCCCCTGGTCGCCCAGGGCGAGGACGGCTTCACCTCCACGATGGACGAGGAGACGTTCGGCGACGCCGTACGGCGCGCCAAGGAATACATCGCCGCCGGCGACGCCTACCAGATCGTGCTCGCGCGCCGGCTCGACTGCCGGCTGCCCGCGGATCCGTTCACGGTGTACCGGGCGCTGCGGACGATCAACCCCTCCCCATACCTGTTCTTCCTGCGGCTCGGCAAGACGACGATCGTCGGCTCGTCGCCGGAGGTGCTCGTGCGCGTGGAAGGCGACCGGGTCGAGGAGCGGCCGATCGCGGGCACGCACCCGCGCGGCGCCAGCGAGGCGCAGGACCTCGCCATCGAGCAGCAGATGAAGACCGATCCCAAAGAGCGCGCCGAGCACGTGATGCTCGTGGATCTCGGCCGGAACGACGTGGGGCGCGTGGCGGAGCTGGGCTCCGTCAAGGTGACCGAGTTCATGGTGACCGAGCGGTACTCGCACGTCATGCACCTGGTCAGCCACGTGATCGGCCGCCTGCGCGCCGGCGCGGACGCCTTCGACGTGCTGCGCGCGTGCTTCCCGGCCGGGACCGTCTCGGGCGCGCCGAAGATCCGCGCCATGGAGATCATCGACGAGATCGAGCCGACGCGCCGCGGGCCGTACGCGGGGGCGGTCGGCTACGTCTCGTATTCCGGCAACCTGGACTCGTGCATCACCATCCGCACGATCGTCTGCCACGGCACCCGGGCTTCCATCCAGGTCGGCGCCGGCATCGTGGCCGACTCCGATCCGAAGACGGAGTGGCTGGAGACGTGCTCGAAGGCGCGCGGGCTCATCCTGGCCCTGCGCATGGCGGCGGCGGGACGGCCCGCATGATCCTCGTCGTCGACAACTACGACTCCTTCACCTACAACCTCGTGCAGTACCTCGGCGAGCTCGGCGCCGAGCTGCGCGTGGTGCGCAACGACGCCGTGGACGCCGACGGCGTCGCCGCGCTGGCCCCCGAGCGCATCGTGATCTCGCCCGGCCCCGGCACACCGGATGACGCGGGCGTGTCGCTGGACCTGATCCGGCGCTTCGGCGAGCGCATCCCGATCCTGGGCGTCTGCCTCGGCCACCAGGCCATCGGCCAGGCCTTCGGCGCCACGGTGGCGCGCGCGAAGACGCAGATGCACGGCAAGACGTCGGACATCCGCCACGACGGCCAGGGAGTGTTCGCGGGCCTGTCGAACCCGTTCACGGCGACCCGCTACCACTCGCTGGTGATCCTGCCCGACACGGTGCCGGCCGACCTCGAGGTCACGGCGCGGGCGGAGGACGGCGCGATCATGGGCGTGCGCCATCGCCGGTGGCCGGTGGAGGGCGTGCAGTTCCATCCCGAGTCGATCCTGACCGTCGAGGGGAAGCGGCTGCTCGGAAACTTCCTGGGCACGGCCGCCGTCGCCCCGTGAGCGGCGATAAACCGGGCGAGGACGACCTCGTCCGGCGGATCCGCGAGCTGGCGCGCCGGCGCGCGCCCGGTCTGGCGACCGGGATCGGCGACGACTGCGCCGTCATCGAGCAGCCCGGAGGCGCCGCGCTCTTGCTGACCACCGACCTCCTCCTCGAGGACGTGCACTTCCGGCGGCGCTGGGCCGAGCCCGCCGACGTCGGCTGGAAGGCGCTCGCCGTCAACATCTCCGACATCGCCGCCATGGGCGGCACACCGCGCTGGGCGCTCGTCGGGCTCGCCTGCCCCGAGGGCACCCGGGCCGACGAGATCGAGACCTTCTACGGCGGCGCGCTCGGCGTCGCGGACGCGCACGGTGTCGCCATCGTGGGCGGCGACACGTCCGCGTCGCCCTCCGGCTGGCTGGTGAGTGTCACGCTGGTCGGTGAAGCCGCGCGCCCCATTCTGAGAGCCACGGCGCGGCCGGGCGACGTCGTGGCCGTCACCGGATGCCTCGGCCGCTCGGCGGCCGGGCTCGCGGTCCTCGAGCGGGAGACGGCGCCGGGCCGCGTCGATTCCGCGCGGCTCGACGAGGTCACCGGCGCCCACCTGCGCCCCCGGCCCCGCGTGGCCGAGGGCCGCTGGCTCGCGGGCGCCGGCGGCGTGACCGCGATGATGGATCTCTCCGACGGCCTCGCCACCGACCTCGGCCGGCTCGCCGGCGAGAGCGGCGCCGGCGCGCGCGTGCACGTGGAGCGCCTGCCCATCGACGCGGCGACGCGCGCCGTGGCCGACGCCCTCGACGCCGATCCCGTGGACTGGGCCACGGGCGGCGGCGAGGATTACGAGCTGCTCGTCGTGTGCGAGCCGGCGGCCGTCGAGCGGCTCCGCGCGGGGCTCCTCGACGCGACGGGCACGGCCCTCACGGCCGTCGGCGAGATCACCGCCGAGCGCGGCACGCGCTGGCTCGACGGCCGCGGCCACGCGGTGGCGGTGGCGCCGGGATTCGAGCACTTCCGTGGGTGACAGCCTGGTCCTCCAGCTCCTGCTCCTGGGCGCGCTGATCGTCGGCTCGGGCCTCCTGTCCGGCGCCGAGGCCGCCTACTTCTCGCTCGGGCGGGCCCGGCTGCGCCGGATCGCCGCCGAGCGGCCGGAGGGCGCGCTGGCGCCGGTCGTCACGCGGCCGCACGACCTCCTCGTCACCCTGCTCGTCGGCATCACGGTCATCAACATCGGCGCCTCCGCGCTCGCCACCCACGTCGCGCACGAGCTCTTCGGCCCGCGCTGGGGCCTGGCCGTCGAGCTGATCGCCATGATCGTGCTCCTCACGACCTTCGGCGAGGTCCTGCCGATGACCCTGGCCGTGAAGTACCCCGAGCGCTTCCTCGCCGTCGTCGAGCGGCCGGTGCGCTGGCTCCAGTGGCTCCTCACGCCGATCCGCGGCGTGCTGGCCGGCCTCACCGTGCTCACCGTGCGCCTCCTGGGCCGCGGCGCGGATTCGCAAGCCGCGCTCAGCGAGGAGGAGCTGCGCACGCTCGTCGACGTGGGCGCGAGCGAGGGCGTGGTCGAGCGCGAAGAGCGCGAGATGATCCACAAGGTCTTCGAGCTCGAGGACACGCTGGTCCGCTCCGTGATGGTGCCGCGGACCGACATGTTCTGCCTCGACGTGGAGTCGCCCGTGGCGGAGATCCTGCCCGCCCTGCGCGAGCAGCTGCATTCCCGCGTGCCCGTCTACGAGGGCTCGATCGACGTCATCGTCGGCGTCCTCTACACCAAGGACCTGCTCCCGTACGTGGGCGGGCTGCCCGCCGACTTCGACCTGCGCGCGCACCTGCATCCGCCGTACTTCGTGCCGGAGTCCAAGCGCGCGGACGCGCTGCTCCAGGAATTCCAGGCCAAGAAGCTCCACATCGCCGTCGTCGTGGACGAGTACGGCGGGACGGCGGGGCTGGTGGCCCTGGAGGACCTGCTCGAGGAGCTGGTCGGCGAGATCGCCGACGAGTACGACGAGCCCGAGCGCCTGATCCAGAAGCTCGACGCGCGCACCTACCGCGTGGCCGGCAAGCTGCCCGTGGACGAGCTCAACGCCGCCACCGGGCTGACCATCTCCAACGAGTCCTACGACACCGTCGGCGGCTGGGTCCTCGACCTCTTCGGCCGCGTGCCGAGCCGCGGCGAGCGCGTGGAGACGCCGGAATTGTCGGTGACCGTCGAGAAGATCGAGCGCACGCGCGTGATCGAGGTGCTGATCTCGCTGCGGACGCCGCAGTCCACGGAGGCGGCGGCGTGACGCTGACCTGGGTCCCCGTCCTCTGCCTGCTCACGACGATGTTCTTCTCGGCCGCCGAGATGGCCTTCATCGCCGCCAACCGGCTGCGCCTGCGCCACCTCGCCGAGGAGGGCCACGCGGTGGCCGCGCGCTACCTCGAGGCCTTCCGCCAGCCGGAGCGGATCCTGTCCACGGCCATGGTCGGGGTGACCATCTCGCACATCGTCGCGTCCTCGATCGCCACCGTCCTCCTGCTCCCGGCCTTCGACCGCTGGGCGTGGCTCGTAGCCACCGCGGTGATCACGCCGCTCATGCTCGTGTTCGGCGAGATCATTCCCAAGGCGGTGGCCCGCGAGTGGGCCACCAGCCTGATCCTGAGCCTGTACCGGCCGCTGACGTGGGCCTCGCGGCTCCTGACGCCCTTCGTCTTCATCGCCAACACCATCGTCTCGGCCATGCTGCGGCTGGTGGGCGGGCCGCGCGCGGACTCCCGCCACTTCGTCTCGCGCGAGGAGCTGAAGGCGCTCCTGGCCATGGAGCCGGGCGAGGCGGAGGTCACCACGCAGGAAGCCGAGATGATCGACAAGATCTTCGATCTCGGCGACACCACCGTGCGCGAGATCATGGTGCCGCTGGTGGAGGTGGCGATGCTGCCGGACACGGCGACGCCCGGCGACGCCATCGCCCTCACCCAGCGCCGGGGCTTCTCGCGCATCCCGATCTACGCGCAGCGCGAGACCAACGTCGTCGGCGTGGTGGGGGCCATGGACATTTTCGCGCGCGGCGCCGAGGCCACCACGCTCGCCCAGCTCATGCGGCCGCCCGTGTACGTCCCGGAGACCAAGCGGGCCGACGACCTCCTGCGCGAGATGCAGCGCTCGCGCAACCACATGGCGCTGGTGGTGGACGAGTACGGCGGCTCCACGGGCGTGGTGACGCTGGAGGACATCCTCGAGGAGATCGTGGGCGAGATCCACGACGAGCACGACCGCGCGCCCGCCACCGTGGAGCGGCTGCCCGACGGCAGCTACTGGGTCGCGGCGCGCACCAACATCGAGGAGCTGAACGAGGCCCTCGAGTGGACGCTGCCCAAGCGCGACTACGAGACGGTGGCGGGCCTCGTGCTCGCTACCCTGCACCGCATCCCCCGGCGGGGCGAGGAATTCCAGGTCGACGGGTATACCATCACCGTGCTCGAGGCGGACCCGCGGCACGTGACGGCCGTGAAGATCGCCGCGCCGTCGCGCCCCGGGCCCCAGCTCACCCCGTAACCAGAGGAGATTCGGCATGGCAGGGACGATGGTGCAGTTCCCGTCGAACGGCGGCACGAGCTCCGGCTACCTGGCGACCCCGCAGTCGGGCAAGGGCCCGGGGGTGATCGTGATCCAGGAGTGGTGGGGGCTGGTCGGCCACATCAAGAACGTCTGTGACCGCTTCGCCGCCGAAGGCTTCTCGGCCCTGGCGCCGGACATGTACCACGGCAAGACGGCCGACGAGCCGGACGGCGCGGGCAAGCTGTTCATGGCGCTGAACATCGGCCAGGCCGAGAAGGACCTGCGCGGCGCGGCGACCTTCCTCGCCGGCCATTCCTCGACGGGCAAGCTCGGCGCCGTCGGCTTCTGCATGGGCGGCCAGCTCGCGCTCTTCGGGGCCACCCTCAACCCCACCGTCGGCGCGACGGTGAACTTCTACGGCATCCATCCCAACGTGAAGCCGGACTACGCCAAGCTCTCCGGACCGGTGCTCGGGCTCTTCGCCGAGAAGGACGGCTTCGTCACGCCGCAGACGGCCAAGGAAACCGACGCCGCCATCAAGAAGGCCGGCAAGTCGTCGGAGATCCACATCTATCCGGGCGTGGACCACGGCTTCTTCAACGACGAGCGCCCGGACGTCTACGACAAGACCGCGGCCGGCGACGCCTGGCGGCGCACGCTGGCCTTCTTCCGCCAGCACCTGAAGTAATTCTGACGCTCGGCCGGGGACCACGGGCCGCCGTGGCCCCGGCCAGCGGCACCCACGTTGCACGCCTGACCCCCATGCTCCGAGTCCGTCCCCAGCGGCCGCCGGCCTTGCTGGACGTCTTCGATCGGGTGCTCGGCAAGGGCGTCACGGTCACGGCGTCTCGCGACGCGGCCGAAGCGCAGCGCGGCGACGTCTCGATCGCCGGAATCAGTCTGCTCGGCTTCGACTCCCGCATCGTGGTCACCGACCTCGACGCGGACGAGTTTCGGGGGGCGAGCTAGGCAGGATACCGCCGCGCCAGGCCGTCCGCGTACGCGACGAGCAGGTCGTGCATCTCGCGCATGGCGGCCTCGGCGGCGCGGCGATCCTCGGCGGTCTTGATGTGGCCGAGGATGGTCTTCTTCGTCTCTCCCGACTCTTCCTGCTCGATCGCCTCGTGCACCGTGTAGTTGGCGGCCCCCCACTCGCGGCGAACGCCGTAGTGCTCGACGAGGGCCTTGCCGACGGTGCGGGCGATCTCCACGACCTCCTCTTCCAGGAGCGCCGTGGCGCACAGCGCGGCGCTCCAGGGCACCTCGTGGGCGAGCCGGCGGAAGAACGCGACGATGGCGGCCATCTCGGGAACGGGCACGATGCGCGCGTACTCCTCGCGCGCGTAGCCCAGGTCGTCGCCGATGCGCCGGAACAGCTCGTCGTGATCCGGCGTGCCGCCCACCCGGCCCTCGAAGTAGCCGAGGTCCTCGACGAGCAGGTGCCGCGCGCAGTCCTTGCGGACCTCGAGGTCCTCGCAGCGCGTGTGGATGCCGCTGAAGATGCGCGGGAACCACGCGATCAGCAGGTAGTGCTGCGCGATGTGGCCCCAGACCTGCTCCCGGGTCAGGGCGCCGGCGGCGAAGCGCTTGAAATAGTCGGAGCGCCGGAACGGGCTCCCGGCGAGCAGGGCCGCCGTGGCGCCGTCGTACCACTCCTCGGTCGTCATGATGGCGGGATTATAGCGCCCCGGCGCTAGGGCAGCGCGATGGGCGGGCGCGGCGCCTGCGCGAAGTCGAAGGCCTCGAGGAACGGGGCGGCGTCGCGGTCCCGCGCGGTGAGGGGCGGCAGCCCGAACCGCCACTCGATGAGCTTGAGCACGGAGGCATGGTCGTACCGGCCGTGGGCGACCACGCCACGCCGCGCGTACGGCGAGACGACGAGCGCGGGTACGCGGGTGCCGAGGCCGAAGCGGTCCACCACGGGCGGGCGCACGTGATCGAACCAGCCGCCGCCCTCGTCGTAGGTGACGATCACCGCCGTGCGCGGCCAGTGCCGGCTCGCCATGATCTCGCGCACGGTCTCGCCGACCCAGCGGTCGCCGGCGGCGACGGTGGAGGTCAGGGCGTGGGCGTTGCGGTCGCGATGCGGCTTCACAAAAGCCACCGCGGGCAGCGTCCCGCCGCGAAGCGCGCTCGTCAGCTCCGAGAGGTCGCGGATCCTCTCGCGGCCCTCCGGCGTGTCCATCACCCGCTTCACGTACTGGAACGGGCTGTGGCTCGGCATCTAGCCGTGGGCCACCGCGTCCTTGCCCGCGCCCCAGCCCGCCGCGTACCAGCGCCACGCCACGCCCGCCGCGTCGAGGCGGTCGCCGATGGTCGGATCGGTCAGCGGCGCCTTCAGCAGCGTGCGCGTGCGCTGCGGCGGGTACGGCGGATCCATGTTGTTGACGAGATACCCGTCGGGCGTGATGTCGCCGTCCTTCGTCAGCGTTCCGTCGGGAGCGAGCACCGCGCGATGTTCGGGATCGTCCACGCGCGCGACGGCGGCCGTGATGAAGAAGTAGTGGTTGGCGAGCGAGCCGCCGTGAACGGACTGGAAGTAGCGGTCGAGCAGCACGAATTCCTCGGCGAGCCGCCACTGCACCGGGATCGCCGCGCGCTCGTAGTAGCCCATCGCGGCTCCGCCGTCGCGGCCCTCGGTCACCCACGCGCCCATCGGCACGCCGTCGGCGCCGGCGCCGTACTGGCGCTGCATCTGGTAGAAGCGGTGGATGGGATTGCGCGTCATCTCGTCGGCGCGGACGAACTTCAGCATGGGGAACGGCGCGTTGGGCAGGTCGGCGGGGAACCGGGGATCGGGCTTGCCGTCGCGGTCGAGCGGCTGCGGCAGCCTCGCGTAGGCCACCCCGCGCTTGTCGGCCTGGCGGCCCGGGTAGCCGGCGAGCCCGTCGGCGCCCGGGAACGTGCCGAAGAGGTGGTCGAAGGAACGGTTCTCGAGGAAGAGGACGACGATGTGATCGATCGGGGCACGGTCGCCGCGCGGCGGCCCGCCCACGCCGGCGCAGGCCGCGAGGAGCGCGAGCGCTCCCGCGACGAGGAGCCGGGGCATGCTCACGCGGAGGCGGCGGCCTTCTCTTTCTTGCCCTTCTTCTTGCCCTTGGCCGCCGAGCCGCCCTCGGCCTTCGGCGTCTTCTCCTTCTTTTCCGAGGTGGCCTTGCCGTCCTTGCCGCCCTCGGCGCGATCCACCAGCTCGAGGATGACCATCGGTGCGTTGTCGCCCGGGCGCCGGCCCGTCTTGATGATGCGCGTGTAGCCGCCGTTGCGGTCGGAGAAGCGCGCGGCGATCGTGTCGAACAGCGTGCCCACCACCGCGGCGTCCGGCACCATCGTCATCACCTGGCGCCGCGCGTGGAGGTCTTCGCGCTTGGCGAGCGTGATCATGTGCTCGGCGGCGCCCCGCACGGCCTTGGCCTTGGCCTCGGTGGTGGTGATGCGCTCGTGGCGGAAGAGCGCCACCAGGAGGTTACGGAACAGCGCCCAGCGGTGCTGGGTGAGCCGTCCGAGCTTGTAGTTGTCCTTGCCGTGTCTCATCGCAGGCCCCCCGCCGCGCCCCGCCCGAGCGCGCCGAGCACGTTCGGGTCGATCCGCATGCCGAGCGACAGCCCCAGCGTGGCGAGCGCGGCCTTGATCTCGTCGATGGACTTCTCGCCGAGGTTCTTCACGTCCACGAGGTCCGTCTCGCTCTTCTGGACGAGGTCGGCCACCACGTGCATGTCCGCGCCCTTGAGCGCGTTGATGGCGCGCGCGGGCAGGGCCAGCTCCTCCAGGGTCTTGCCGAGCGCCTCGCGCAGGTACGCCTCGCCGGAGGCGACCTCGGCCTCCTCGTCCTCCTCGGGGGCGCCCACCGTGAGCGGCGCGAAGTGGTCGCGCAGGAACGTGGAGGCGCGCGTGAGGGCGTCGTCGGGTCCCACCGAGCCGTCCGTCCAGATCTCCACCATGAGCTTCTCGTAGTCGGTGATCTTGCCGAGGCGCGACATCTCGACGTTGTAGGAGACGCGCGTGATCGGCGAGAACGCCGCGTCCACCACGAGGGCGCCCGCGGGCGCCTCGCGCTTGCCGTGGGCCGCCTCGTAGCCGCGGCCCACGCCGATGCCCAGCTCCATGCTCACCTTGGCGCCGGCCTCGACGGTGAACAGCATGACCTCCGGATTCATGATCTCGACGTCGGTCTCCGGCACGTCCTCGCCCTTCACGGTCTTGGGGCCGGTGATCTCGAGCCGCACCACGCGCGGCTCCTGCGAGGGCACCTGCACGGAGAGCTTCTTGAGGTTCAGCAGCACGTCGAGGGTGCTCTCCGTCACGCCGGGGATCTTGGTCTCGGGGCTGCGCACGCCGTCCACCTTCACCCACGACACGGCGGCGCCCGGCACGATGGCCAGGAGCGTGCGCCGCAGCGAGTTGCCGACGGTGAGGGCGTACCCCTTCTCGAACGGCTCCGCCACGAGGCGGCCGTAGCGGTCGCTCAGGATCTCCCACTCGACCTTCTTGGGCTTCTGGAACGGAATACGCGGCATCGCGGCTCGGCTCCTACTTGCTGTACAGCTCGACGATGAGCTGTTCGGTGACGGGAATCTGGATGTCCTCGCGGAGCGGCAGGCTCCGCACCACGCCCTTGCGCTCGTTCGGGTCGACCTCGAGCCACTGCGGCACCTGGCCCCGGCCGGCGTTCACGTTGTCGTCCACGCGGGCGGCCATCTTCGAGGTGGACCGCAGCTGCACCGTATCGCCGACCTTGACCAGCATCGACGGCACCGAGGCCTTGTGTCCGTTGACCGCGAAGTGACCGTGGGCGACCATCTGCCGCGACTCGCGGCGCGAGGCGGCGAAGCCGAGACGGTGCACGACGTTGTCCAGCCGCAGCTCGAGGAGGCGGAGGAGGTTCTCGCCGGTCACGCCCTTCTCGCGCTCCGCCCACTGGAAGTACTTGCGGAACTGCGACTCCAGCACGCCGTAGATCCGCTTGGCCTTCTGCTTTTCGCGGAGCTGGATGCCGTAGGGCGTCAGCTTGCCGCGGTTCAGGCCGTGCTGGCCGGGCGGGTAGTTCCGCCGCTCGATCGCGCACTTGTCGGTGAAGCAGCGCGCGCCTTTCAGGAACAGCTTCTGGCCTTCGCGGCGGCACAGCCGGCACTTCGCGTCTCGGTATCGCGCCATCGTCGGCCCCCTACACCCGGCGCCGCTTCGGCGGGCGGCACCCGTCGTGCGGGATCGGCGTCACGTCGCGGATCGCGGTGATCTCGAGCCCCACGGCCTGGAGCGAGCGGATGGCGGCCTCGCGGCCGGCCCCCGGCCCGCGCACGAACACCTCGATCTGCTTGAGCCCGTGCTCCATCGCCTTGCGCGCGGCGAGCTCGGCCGCCGTCTGCGCGGCGAACGGCGTCGACTTGCGCGAGCCCTTGAAGCCCGCGCTGCCCGCGCTCGACCACGACACCACGTTGCCGGTCTTGTCGGTGAGCGTGACGATCGTGTTGTTGAACGTCGCCTGGATGTGGGCGACGCCCGTGCGCACCTCGCGCCGCTCGCGCCGCTTGCCGCCCTTCTTGCGCGGTGCCGGC
>DASYTM010000079.1:0-8146 GCA_036002345.1 Candidatus Methylomirabilota bacterium
GCTCCAGCGTCGCCGTCTCGTCCGGCTTCAGCGGCGCGCGCCCGTGCCACAGCATGTGGGCGCGCACCACCGGGTCCCGCGCCAGCGCCGCCGCCTGGCGGCCCCCGTTGACGAAGCCGAGGATGCCGAGGGCCGGGACCAGCACCGCGAAGGCGAGCAGCCACGGCGCGGCGCGCGGATACCAGGGGCGCAGCTTCACGATCGCGTGCAGTCCGATCATCACGTGCAGCCACGCGAGCGCGACGACGAGGACCTGCCGCGCGCCGAGCTCGGGCGCCAGCGACCAGAGGCTCAGCGCCACGCGCGAGTACGCGTCCTCGACGCCGAAGACCTGCCACGCGATGCGCGTGCCGACGATGTGCCGCACGAGCAGCGGCGGAATGGCGAGGCCGAGGGTGAGCTGCGCGGCCTCCCAGAGCGGCATGCGCAGCGTGCGGCGCTGGTAGAGCGCCCAGAAGGCGAGCGTCACGTGGGTCACGAGCGAGGCGTAGAGGACGACGGAGCCGAGCGGGCTGCGCCACACGGTGAGGAACCAGGGCCGTCCCGCCTCCATCGCGTCGAGCGAGACGAGCCCGAGCGCGTGATTGCCCAGGTGGGTCGTCACGTACGCGAAGAGCACGAGACCGGAGGCGAGCCGGAGGCGGCGTGACGAGAGCATTAGTATAGGAGCCCAGGAGGGACTCTACCGCATGGCCGACCGACTCGCCGGCAAGGTTGCGATCGTCACGGGCGCGGGCTCGCGCGGGCCCGGCGTGGGCAACGGCAAGGCCGCCGCGATCCTCATGGCGCGCGAGGGCGCGCGCGTGCTCTGCGTGGACGCGCAGAAGGAGCGCGCCGAGGAGACCGTCGGCCTCATCCGCGGCGAGAAGGGCGAGGCCCTCGCCTTCGCGGCCGACGTCACGCGCAAGGCGGAGTGCGAGGCGATGGTCGCCGAGGCCGCCGGCCGCTGGGGCGGACTCGACGTGCTGCACAACAACGTCGGCATCGAGTCTCGCCAGTCGCTGGTGGACACCACCGAGGAAGAGTGGAACCGGGTGCTCGCGGTGGACCTTACGTCCATGCTGCTCGCCACCCAGGCCGCGGTGCCGGCGCTGGACCGGCGCGGCGGCGGCGCCGTCACGTGCGTGTCGTCGGTGGCGGCCATGCGCGGCGCGTGGGGCACGGCGTATGCGGTGGCCAAGGCCGGCGTCCTCGGCTTCATCGTGACGGCGGCGAACCAGCTCGCGCCGAAGGCGATCCGCGTGAACGCGATCGCGCCGGGCACGGTGTGGACGCCGATGGTCGAGGACCTCGGCCCCGAGATGCGCGAGCGGCGGCGCAAGGCGATCCCGCTCGGTGTGGAAGGTACGGGCTGGGACGTCGGCTGGGCCGCCGTCTATCTCGCCAGCGACGAGGCGCGCTGGGTGACCGGGCAGACGCTGATCGTGGACGGCGGCCTCACGCTGACCACGCGATGATCGACGTCGTCACCAGGCGCGTCTACGAGCCGGCGACGGCGGCCGACGGCCACCGGGTGCTGATCATGCGGCTCTGGCCGCGCGGCATCCGCAAGGAGCGCGTGAGCCAGTGGCTCAAGGAGCTGGGGCCGGTCCCCGAGCTGCTGCGCGCGTACCTCGACGAGAAGCTCACGTGGACGCAGTACGTGCCCCGGTATCTCGCCGGGCTCGAGCGGCCGGAGGCGCAGGCCGCCGTCGCCGAGGTCCGGGCGCGCGCCGCGAAGGGCCGCGTGACGCTCCTCTGCGGCTGCGCCGACGAGGCGCACTGCCATCGCTCGCTTCTGAAGGCCTATCTGCTAGACTCGTCGCGTGGCGCGCCGGCTCGCTCTCGCCGCTCTCCTGCTCGTGCTCGCCGTCCCCGCCCGCGCCGAGCATGAGGTCTACTATCGCTTCACGGTGCTGGGCTACGTGAAAGACGCGCAGGGCAAGCCCGTCGCCGGGGCGCGCGTGGAAGTGGTGCGCGACAAGACGGGGTTCTCGTACCTGGGTGAGGCCGACGAGCAGGGCTTCTACTTCGTGCGCACGCGTCTCGGCGACGAGAGTCGCGGCGAGACGCTGACCGTGCGCCAGGACAAGACGGTCCAGCGCCTGACCGTCGCCTTCGATCCCGCCAATCAGACGGACGAGCGCGGGACCCGGCTGGACTTCGAGGGCGCGCGCGCCGTCGAACGCGCCGTGTGGTTCCGCTCGACGCTCCTGAACGTGGTCGGCACCACCCGGCACTGATCCTACCGCACCGGAGGAAGACCATGGCCGCCAAGAGCCGCGGAAAGGGCATGAAAGCGTACGTCCTCATCGAGACGGCGCCGGGCAAGACCAAGGCGATCCGCAAGGCGCTCGGCGCCGTGTCCAAGGGCGCGGTGGCCACCGTGGACGCGGTGACCGGGCCTTACGACTTCATCGCCGTCGTCGAGGGCCCGACCCTCGACGCCATCGGCCGCCTCGTCACCGACGAGATCGGCTCCATCAACGGCGTCACGCGCACGACGACGTGCGTGGCGATCTCGGTCGGCTGATGCGCGTCCTCGTCGTCGGCGGCACCGAGTTCATCAGCCTGCACCTCGTGCGCGCGCTGCTGCGCGACCGCCACGAGGTCGCCGTGCTGAACCGCGGCCGCCAGCCCGGGCGCGTGCCCGCGGGCGTGAAGACGATCGTGGCCGACCGCAAGAACGCCGGCGCGCTGAAGACGGCTCTGGCCGGCGAGCGCTTCGACGGCCTCGTGGACGTCACCTACGCGCCGACCACCGGCGACGACGTGCGCGCGCTGGTGGCCGCCCTCGACGGGCGGGTCGGCCACGCCATCTTCGTCTCCACCGGCCGCGTCCACGACCACTCGCTGCCGATTCCGTACGACGAGGACACGCCGCGCACGCTCTACTGGGCGGAGTACGCGAAGAACAAGATCGCGGGCGAGGACGCCTATCTCGCGAGCGGCGTGCCGGCCAGCGTGGTGCGCCCGACCCACGTCTACGGCCCGCTCAACACGCGCAACAACGAGACCTTCTTCTTCGACCGCCTCGTGCGTGGCCGGCCCGTGCTGGTGCCCGGCGACGGCGGCTGGCTGCGGCAGTTCGGCCACGTGGAAGACCTCGCCGACGCGATGGCGGCCATGCTCGGTGACCGGCGCGCCTTCGGCCAGGCCTACAACGTCAGCGGCGAGGAAAGCATCACGCAGGTCGGCTTCGTGGAGCTCATCGCGGAGGTCATCGAGCGGCCGCTCACGCTCGTCCACTATCCCGTGCCACAAGACCGCAAGTCGGCGCCCTTCGGCCAGAACCTCGTCTACGACTGTCACGCCGTCTACACGACGACGAAGCTCCGCCGCGACCTCGGCATCCGGCCGCGCTACACGCTCGCCTCCGGCCTCGCGCAGACGTTCGCGTGGTATCTCGGCGAGGGTCTCGACAAGCGCGCGGTCGATTTCGCCGAGGAGGACGCGGTGCTCGCCTCCCTGCGCCGGTGAGGCGGCGCGGCCCCGTCACCGTCCTCGTCCACCATCCGGACCCGGCGCTGGCGAAAGCCTACGCGGCATTGGTCCGAACCCCGCGCGTCGGCGTGAGCGTGGCCATGTCCAGCACGTGGGAGGAGGCCGCGTCCGCCGCCGCCGACGCCGACGTCATCTTCGGCTGGAAGTTTCCGCCCGATCTCTATGCGCGCGCCACGCGGCTCGCGTGGCTGCAGGCCATGGGCGCAGGCGTGGACTGGGCGCTCGCCTCCACGCTGCCGGCGCGCGTGACGCTCACCCGCGCGCCGGGGATCTTCGGGCCGTGGATGCGGGAGTACGTGCTGGGCTGGTGCCTGTGGGCGACCCAGCGCACCGAGACCTACCGCGCCGCGCAGCGCGCCCGGCAGTGGCGCGAGGAGACCCTGCCCGACCGCCTGGCCGGCAAGACCATGACGATCGTCGGGCTCGGCGACATCGGCCGCACCATCGCCGGCGCCGTGCGGCCGCTCGGGGTGCGCGTGCTCGGGGTGAGCCGCTCGGGCCGCGCCGTCCGCGAGGCCCACCGCGTCTTCCGCGTCTCGCGGCTCGAGCGGGCGCTCGCCGAGGCCGACTTCGTCGTACTCGTGGTGCCGCTGACCGACGCCACCCGGGGTCTCATCGGCGCGGGCGCCCTTGCCGCGATGAAGCCCTCGGCGTGGCTCCTGAACATCGGGCGCGGCGGGCTGGTGGACGAGGCGGCCCTGCTGACGGCGCTCCGTGAGCGGCGGATCGGCGGCGCCATCCTGGACGTGTTTCCCACGGAGCCCCTGCCCGCCGAGCATCCGTTCTGGGGCTTGGACAACGTCGTGATCACCCCGCACATCTCCGGGCCGAGCACGCCGGCCGAGATCGCGCCCGTCTTCAACGCCAACCTCGCCCGCTGGATGGCCGGCCGCCCGCTCCGCCACGTCGTCGACCGCACCCGCGGCTACTGATTTTCATGGGGGCCCCGAAATGGCCCCCAAACCCCCAAACGTTCGGAGCACGCCGGCAAAGCCGTCGCGCTCCTCTAAAACCGCACTCCGCTGCACGCGCCGCCGAGGGGGCCGCCGGGCGACGCTGAAACGCGCTGCACCGTTCGTGGCGTGCGCTGCGCGCCCGGCCTCTCCGGCGCGCGCCAAATCCGCGCCGAACGGCACTTGCAACGCGCTGCACAGGGCCGGCCGGGGTCTGGAACAGGCCTTGCCCCCTCTCTTGCGTGGAGACGGACACCTCATGATTCGTCGGCTCTCCCATCTGGCCGGTCTCACCCTGGCGCTCGTGCTCAGCGCCGCCGCGCCCGCTCTCGCCACCACCGTGGTGCCCATGAGCGAGGCCGACCTCACGCGCCAGGCGGCGGCGGTGGTCCTCGGCCGGGTGACGGCGATCCAGAGCCACTGGGACACGGGCCGCGCGCAGATCTTCACCGACATCACGCTGGCCGTGGACGAGGTGCTCGCGGGCCCCGCGCTGCCGGCGAGCGTCACGCTCCGCCAGCCCGGCGGCCGGATCGGCGGCTTCCACTCCCGGGTGGAGGGCTCGCCGGAGTTCTGGGTGGGCGAGCGGGTGCTCGTCTTCCTGCGCGTCGGCCGCGACGGCACGCTGCGGGTGCTGCAGCTCTACCAGGGCAAGCTCTCCGTGATGGTCGATCCGCTCACCGGCCACGACGTGGCCATTCGCATCAACGGCGGCGGCGCGCGTGTCCTCGCCCCCCTGCGGCGCGGCAGCGCGCCGCCGCCCCAAGACACACATCTGCTCGAGGACCTCCGGCGCACGATCCGCGCGCACCGGGGCCAGGCGACCCCGCCGGCGCAGTCCGGACGGATGCAGACCGCGCCGACGACCCAGTCCGACGTGATCCAGCAGCAGGACGGCTTCGTCTTCAACGGCTCCCCGGCGCGCTGGTTCGAGCCGGACACCGGGCAGGCCGTCACGATGTATCTCAACTCCGGCGGTCAGCCACTGGCAGCCACACAGGGGTTCGATCAGGTCCGCCAGGGGCTGGCCGCTTGGAGCAACGATCCCCAGTCGGTCTTCCGCTACACCGACGGCGGCTTCACGGGCGCCGCCGGCATGCGTTTCGACGGCGTCAATGCCGTGAGCTTCAACGATCCCGACGGCTTGATGGACCCGCCCGTGAACTGCACGGGCACGCTGGCCGTCGGCGGCTTCTTCAAGAGCACCGACGAGTCGCGGGTCGTGAACGGCACGACGTTCATGCGGATCCTCGAGGGCGACGTCGTGTTCAACGACGGCTGGCAGGGCTGCGGCTACTACGAGACGTTCGCCAACTTCGCGGAGGTCGCCACGCACGAGCTGGGCCACGTGCTCGGCCTCGGCCATTCCAGCGACAGCAACGCGACCATGTACGCGTCCGCGCACTTCGACGGCCGCGGCGCGTCGATCAAGGCCGACGACCTGGCCGGCCTCCGCTTCATCTATCCGATTCCGCCGCTGAGCCTCGCCTTCAGCGCGCCGGGCTCGGGGGCCACGGTGTCGGGCACGACGACGGTGAGCCTGGCCACCTCCGGCGGCGTCGGCCCGTACACCTACCAGGTGCGGCTCGACGGTGGCGTGATCGGCTCGAGCGCGTCGTTCGGGTGGAACACCACGAGCACGGCCGACGGCGCCCACACGCTCTCCGCCACCGTCACCGACTCGGGCGGCCGCTCGGCGTCGGCCAGCATCTCGGTCACCGTGTCGAACACCGCGCCCCCGCCGCCGTCGGGTGGGACGCTGCGCGTGGCGATCACCCAGCCGACGAACGGCGCCACCGTGAGCGGCGTGCCGTGGGCCGTGATGTGGGTGGACGGCACCAGCGGCTCGTCCAACACGTTCACGCTGACGCTGGCCGGCCGGGCGATGGGCACCCAGACCACGTCGAGCCGCGGGCCGGTCTCGATGCCGTACGACACGCGGCTCGTCGCGAGCGGCCCGCAGCCCCTCACCGCCACCGTGCGCGACGCCACCGGAGCGACGGGCAGCACGACGATCACGGTGAACGTCAACAACGCGCCGCCGCCGCCGCCCATCACGGCCGCGTTCACGAGCCCGGCCGCGGGCGCCACGGTCACCGGCACGGTGACGGTCGACATGTCGGTCAGCGGCTCCACCGCGGCCTCGAAGACGTTCCGGCTGTCGGTGGACGGTGGCGTGGTGTCGACGCAGACCACGAGCGGTACGACCGCTTCTTATCCGTGGAACACGGTGGGCCTCGCCAACGGCACGCACACGCTCTCGCTGACGGTCACGGATTCCAACAACGCCAGCTCCACGGTCGCCCGCAGCGTCACCGTGCAGAACGCGGTCCCGCTCGCGGCGTCGATCACGGCGCCGGCGAACGGCGCCACGGTGGCCGGCACGGTCACGATCAGCGCGAGCGCGAGCGGCGGTACACCGCCGTACGCGTACGCGTTCTCGGTGGACGGCGGCCAGGTGGCGTCCGGCGCCGCCACCTCTTACGCGTGGGACAGCCGGACGGTGGCCGACGGCGCGCACACGCTGGGCGTCACGGTGACCGACGCCGCGGGCGGCAGCGTCAGCCGCAGCGTGAGCGTGACGGTCTCGAACGCTGCGCCGCCGCCCCCCCCGCCGCCGACGGGCACGCTGAAGGTCTACATCACGGCGCCGACGAGCGGCGCGACGGTGAGCGGCACCAACTGGGCGACGATCTGGCTCGGCGGCTCGTCGGGCTCCTCGAACGTCTACACGCTGACGGTGGCGGGCCAGCAGGTGGCGACTCAGACGACGTCGTCCACCGGTCCCGTGTCGATCCCGTGGAGCACGTTCAGCGCGCCCGATGGCCCGCAGGCGCTCACCGCGAGCGTCCGCGACGCGACGGGCAACACCGGGGCCACGACGATCCCGATCACGGTGGCCAACGGCGGCACGCCGCCGCCCGCGCCGCCGCCCCTCACCGCGTCGTTCACGAGCCCGGCCGCGGGCGCCACGGTCAGCGGCACCGTGACGGTCGGCATGTCCGCGAGCGGCGGGACGACGCCGTACACCTACACCCTCACGGTCGACGGGATCCAGGTCGCTTCGGGCAGCGCCGCCAGCTACTCGTGGGACACGACGGGCGTCGGCGATGGCGGCCACACGCTCGGCCTCACCGTCACCGACGGCGCCGCGCGTACGGCGACCGCTTCCCGCTCGGTCACGGTGGCCAACACCACGCCGCCGCCCCCGCCGCCGTCGGGCGGCACGCTCAAGGTCTTCGTCACCAGCCCGAGCGCCGGCTCGACCGTGAGCGGCAACGTCTCGGTGAACGTCTGGGTGGAGGACGCCGCCGCGGGCAACCGCGTCTGGACGTTGACCGCCAACGGCACCACCGTCGGCACCGCCAACGACTCCGGCAACCACGTCACCTTCGTCTGGCTCACCCGCAACGGCCCCAACGGCCCAACCACCCTGACCGCCACCGTCCAAGACTCGGCCGCCAACTCCGGCTCCAAGTCGATCTCGGTCACCGTCGGCAACTGACCGAGTCCAGCCCGAGGAGTCCGAGGCCGGCCGCTCGCGTGAGCCGCGGGCGTCGAAGCGGTAGCGCATCGTGTGTGCTGACGGCGACCGCCGGGCGGGCTGGAACAAGCGACGACGCGTCGGGCGCCCGGGGCGGCCGCGTGTGCTCCGTGAGGGCCGTGTTTCGGGTACCGCGTCGGTCCCGGCTAGCCATCGGTGCACGTCG
>DASYTM010000080.1:0-4905 GCA_036002345.1 Candidatus Methylomirabilota bacterium
TGCTGGGGCTCGTGCTGTCGCCGGGCTTCCTGCAGATGTTCGTCTTCTGGGAGCTGGTCGGACTCTGCTCGTATCTCCTGATCGGCTACTGGTACGATCGGCCGTCGGCGGCCCGCGCGGCGCTGAAGGCCTTCTGGATCACCAAGCTCGGCGACCTCGGCTTCGTCGCCGGCATCGTGATGCTCTGGTCCGCCGCGGGGACGTTCGACTTCTGGCCGCTCTTCCAGAGCGCGCAGAACGGCAGCCTGCGCGTGGACGATCTCGCCCTGATCATGTTCCTGATCTACCTCGGGGCCGTCGGCAAGTCCGCCCAGTTCCCGCTGCACGTCTGGCTGCCGGACGCGATGGAAGGGCCCACGCCCGTCTCGGCGCTGATCCACGCCGCCACCATGGTGACGGCGGGCGTGTACATGGTCGCGCGGGTCCAGCCGCTCTTCGCGCTGGTGCCGCCGGTGCTCGTGCTCATCGCGTGGGTGGGCGCCTTCACCGCGCTGCTCGCGGCCACCATGGCGTGCGTCGAGCGCGACATCAAGCGCGTGCTCGCCTACTCCACCATCTCGCAGCTCGGCTACATGATGGCCGCCAACGGCGCGGGCGCGCCCGGCGCGGCCTTCGAGCACCTCACCGCGCACGGGGTGTTCAAGGCGCTCCTGTTCCTGGGCGCGGGCATCGTGATCCACCACTTCCACACCAACGATCTCTTCCGGATGGGCGGGCTCTTCGCGCAGCGCCCGTGGGTCGGCCTGCCGTTCATCGTGGCCACGCTCGCGCTCGCGGGCGTGTGGCCGCTGCCCGGCTTCTTCTCGAAGGAGGCGGTGCTGGCGAGCGTCCTCCACGGCCACCTCACGGGACCGTTCCTCCTGCTCATCCTCACCGCGTTCCTCACCGCGTTCTACATGTTCCGCGCCGTGTTCCTCGCCTTCTTCGCTACCGCCCACGACCACCACGAGCACCCCGAGCCGCCGCTGGCCATGGACGCGGTATGCCGCGCCCTCGGCCTGCTCACCCTCATCCAGGGCGTCCGCGCCGTGGTGGCCGGCCACCACGCGGAGGGCCCCGGGTGGCTGCCGGGGCTCTCGCTCGGCGTGGCGGCGGCGGGCATCGCGCTGGCGTGGGCGACCTACCAGCGCGGGGCGATCGATCCCGCGCGCCTCGCGGCGGCGCTGGCCCCGATCGACTTCCTCGCGCGCCGCCGCTACTTCCTCGACGCGATGTTCGCCGGCGGCTACCGGCTCCTCCTGCTCGGGTTCTCGCGCCTGATCGGCTGGATCGACCGCTACCTGGTGGACGGGCTGCTGAACGCGCTCTCCGCGTGGACGCTGCGCGCGGGCGACCGGCTGCGGCGGATCCAGAGCGGCCAGCCCCAGGACTACGTCTACGGCGTGGCGTTCGGCGTGCTGCTCCTCCTCGTCTGGGCGCAATTCCGCTAGCCATGCGATTTCCGATCCTCTCGGTCATCACGTGGGCGCCCTTCGTGGGCGCGCTGCTGATCATGTTCACGGCGCGGCGGAGCCCGCTCGCGGTGCGCCTCATCGCCGCCGTGACCACGGGCATTTCGACGCTGCTCTCGCTCTGGCTCTACGCGGCGTACGACCGGGACATCGCGCAGACCACGGGCTTCCAGTTCTACGAGAAGGTGCCGCTGGTGCCGCCGCTCGGCATCAACTACGAGCTCGGCGTGGACGGCATCAGCCTGCTCATGGTCCTGCTGACGTCCATCATCATCTTCGCGGGCGTCTTCGCCTCGTGGACGGTGGCCACGCGCAGCCAGGAGTTCTACGCGTTGCTGCTGGCCCTCGTCACCGGCGTGTACGGCGTCTTCGTCTCCCTCGACCTCTTCGTGTTCTTCCTCTTCTACGAGCTGGCCGTGCTGCCGATGTACCTCTTGATCGGCATCTGGGGCTCGAGCGGCGAGGTGCGGCCGCGCGGGATCTTCGCGTGGGCGTACCGCGAGACGGGCGTCGGGACGAAAGAGTACGCGGCGATGAAGCTGACCCTGTACCTGCTCTTCGGGTCGGCGTTCATCCTCGTCGGCATCTTCGCCCTCTACGTCGCGGCGGGGACCGCGTCCTTCTCGTTCCTCGACCTCGAGGCGGCCACCTTCGATCCCACGCTGCAGCGCTGGGTCTTCCTCGCCTTCTACGTGGGCTTCGGCATCCTGGCCGGCATCTGGCCGCTCCACACGTGGTCACCCGACGGCCACGCCTCGGCGCCGACGGCGGTGTCGATGCTCCACGCCGGCGTGCTCATGAAGCTCGGCGCCTACGGGGTCGTGCGCGTGGGGATGGGGCTCCTGCCCGACGGCGCGGCGGAGCTCGCCTGGCTCGTGGGCGGCATCGCCTGCATCAACGTCGTGTACGGGGCGCTCTCCGCGATGGCGCAGGTGGACCTCAAGTACGTCATCGCCTACTCGTCGGTCTCGCACATGGGCCTGGTCATGCTGGGCGCGGCGACGCTGACCGAGGCCGGCCTGAACGGCTCGGTGTTCCAGATGTTCGCCCACGGCGTGATGACGGGCCTCTTCTTCGCGCTGGTCGGGCTCGTGTACGAGAAGGCGCACTCGCGCGAGATCTTCAAGATGGGCGGCTTCGGCCGCGTGATGCCGGGCATCGCCACCGCCTTCACGATCGGCGGCCTCTCGTCGCTCGGCCTGCCGGGCACCTCCGGCTTCGTCGCCGAGATCCTGACGTTCATGGGCGCCTGGCGCTCGGAGGAGCCATGGTGGCTGGTGCCCGCGGTGGCCGGCACCTTCCTCACCGCCGTCTACGTGCTGCGCGTGACCAAGCAGATCTTCTGGGGCCCGCCGTCGCCGCACTTCCCCCACCTGGAAGACGCGCGCGGGCCCGAGTGGGTCGCCCTCGTGATCCTCGTCGGCGTGCTGGTGCTCTTCGGCTTCGTGCCCGGGCTCGCGCTGGCCCCCGTGGACACCGCCACCGTCCCGCTGCTCGCCCGGATCCTCAAGCCGTGACGGCGAGCCCGTACGTTCTCGAGCTCGGCGTCGGCGCGCTGATGCTCCTCGTCTTCGTGGTGGGCGTCCTGGCCCGCCGTCCCGTCGGCGGCCTCGCCGTCGCCGGCGTCTTCGTGCTCACGGCGGCGGCGTTCGTGCTCGCCCCCGCGGGTACGGCCTTCGGCGGCATGTTCGTGCAGGACGGGCTGGCGATCTTCGTCAAGCGCGTGTTCCTGGCCGCCACCTTCATCGGGCTCCTCTCGGGCCTCGGCTCGCCCGACCGCACGCTCGCCCGGCGCGGCACGGAGTACCACCTGCTGCTGCTCGCCTCGCTGCTCGGCATGCTGGTGCTGGCCTCGGCGCGCGACCTCGTCCTGCTCTTCGTGGCCTTCGAGCTGATGTCCATCCCGCTCTACGTGCTGACGGGCTTCGCCAAGCGCGAGCCCGAGCCGATCGAGGCCTCGCTGAAGTTCTTCCTCGTGGGCTCGGTGTCCTCGGCGGTGATGGCCTACGGCCTGTCGTTCGTCTACGGCGCCACCGGCAGCACGTCGCTCGCCGTCATCGCCAAGGCGCCCGCCTCGCCGCTGCTCACGCTGGGCCTGCTCGCCACGCTGGCGGGGCTCGCTTTCAAGATCGCCGCGTTCCCGTTCCACATGTGGGTGCCGGACGCGTACGAGGCGGGCCCGACGCCGTTCGTGGCGTGGCTGTCGGTGGCGCCGAAGGCCGCGGGCTTCGTCACGCTCTTCCGCGTCTACTTCGAGGGCGTCGGCGATCGCGCCCTCGTGTGGGGTCCGGTCGCGGCCGGCCTCGCCACGCTCACGATGGTGGCGGGCAACCTCATGGCGCTGCCGCAGAAGAACACCAAGCGCCTGCTCGCGTACTCGGGGATCGCGCAGATCGGCTACATGCTGGTGGGCCTCGCGGCCGCCTCGGCCTCCGGCACCGCGATGATCCTCTTCTACCTGGTCGCGTACGTGTTCGGCAACATGGGCGCGTTCCTGGTGGTCGAGGCGGTGGCGCGCGCCGAGGGCTCGGAGGCCACCACGGCGTTCCGCGGGCTCGCGCAGCGCTCGCCGCTGCTCGCGCTCTCGATGCTGCTCTTTCTCCTCTCGCTCGGCGGCATCCCGTTCGTGGCCGGCTTCTGGGCCAAGCTCTACGTGTTCTGGGCGGCGGCCGAGCGCGGCCTCTACTGGCTCGTCCTGGTCGGCGCCATCTTCACGGTGGTCGCGCTCTTCTACTACCTGCTCGTGGCGCGCGCCATGTACATCGAGGCGCCCGCGCGGCCCGAGCGCGTGCCGGTGGCGCCGGCGCTCGCCCTGTCGGTCCTGCTCTGCGTGCTGGGCGTGGTCGTCCTCGGCCTCTACCCCAAGGGCGTCGTGATGGCCGCCCTCCGCGTCGCCAGCCCGCTCTTTTAGACATCCGGAGGTCGAGGCGCGCCACGGGTTTCCCGGGGCGCTCCGAGCGCTGGGGGGTTTGGGGGCCAGGTCGGGGCCCCCCAACTGACTTGACGCGGTGCTCCATCAGTCGTAATGTTCTGTACCGACTGGTTGGTACAGAGATGACAACGACCAAGACCCCGGTTCCGGCCCCCAAGACACGCGACGCGAAGGCGACGCGCGCCGCGATCCTCGCGGCCGCCATGCGCCTGATGCACGTGCACGGCTACCACGCCACCGCGCTGGACGACGTGCTGCGCGAGAGCGGGGTGGGCAAGGGGAACTTCTACTACCACTTCAAGAGCAAGGAAGACCTCGGCTACGCGATCCTCGACCAGATCATCGCGGGCTTCGTGGACCGCACGCTCGAGCCGTGCTTCGCCGATCCGGCCGGCGCGCCGCTCACCCAGATCCGCTGCTTCCTCGACCGGCTGGAGCAGGCGCAGCGCGACCGGCAGTGCCGCGGGGGCTGCGTGATGGGCAACCTCGCCTCCGAGCTCTCGGACGTGCACGAGGGATTTC
>DASYTM010000081.1:0-28697 GCA_036002345.1 Candidatus Methylomirabilota bacterium
ACGCGGAGCCTGCTCGGGGAGTTCCGCGCCGCGCTCGCCCCGTGGATGGTGGACCTGTACGGGCGCCGGCCCGCGCTCGCCGACGGCGGAGCGTACTGGTCGGTGAGCCCGCTGGCGCGCGACCGCGAGGTGACGGCGGGCGGGATTCCCGTCGGATTCGAGGACGATTCGCAGTACTTCGGCCGGCTGGCGCGCCGTGCCCTGCGCCGGCTGCTGCTGACGCCGCCGGAGCTCGCCTCCGTCCCGGATGTCGCGGCGAGCCGCTACGTCACGCTGCGCTTCCTGCTGGAGGCGCCGCGCCTCGCCTTCGTCTCGGTCTGGAATCCGACGTTCCTGACCCTGCTCGTCGGCGCGCTCGATCGCTGGGCCGAGCGGCTCGTGGACGACGTCGCGCGCGGCACGCTGACGCCGCCCATCGCGCTGCCCGCGGCCGTCGCGCGGCGGCTCGAGCGCCGGCTCCGGCCCCAGCCCGCGCGCGCCGCCGCGCTCTCCGCGCTGCTCGCGCGCGACGGCCGGCTCTCGCCCGTGGAGGCCTGGCCGCGCCTCCGGCTGATCAGCTGCTGGACCAGCGGTGCCGCCGCGCGCTTCCTGCCGGAGCTCGAGCGGGCGTTCCCGGGCGTGGAGATCCAGGGCAAGGGGCTGCTCGCGACCGAGGGCGTGGTGTCCGTGCCGCTCCTCGGTCACCGGGGCGGCGTGGTGGCCGTGACCTCGCATTTCTACGAGTTCGCCGACGTGGAGGCGCCGGCGCGACGCCCGCGGCTCGCGCACGAGCTCGAGCACGGCCGGCAGTACTCCGTGATCCTCACGACGGGCGGGGGGCTCTACCGCTACGCGCTCGGCGACGTCGTGTCGGTCGTCGGCCGCGTCGGCGCCACGCCCCTGATCGAGTTCGTCCGCCGGAACGGCGTCGTCAGCGACCTCTGCGGCGAGAAGCTGGCCGAGGCCCACGTGACGCGCGCGCTCGACACGGCGACGGCGCGGCTCGGTGTGCGCTGCGCCTTCCTGATGGTGGCGCCCGAGATGGCGGCGCCGCCGTACTACGCGGTGTTCGCCGAGGCGCCCGGCGTGTCCGAGGCCGCGCTCACGCGGCTCGCCGCCGAGGTGGAGCGCGCGCTCTCGGAAAGCCCCAGCTACGCGTACTGCCGCCGGCTCGGCCAGCTCGGCGCCATGCGCGCGGTCCGCGTGCACGACGGCGGCGCGGCCACGTACGTCGAGCGCTGCGCGCGGCTCGGCCAGCGCGCCGGCGACGTGAAGCCCGGCGTGCTCCACACCGTGCCGGGGTGGAGCGCCCACCTCAACGGTGTCCAGGGCGTGCTCTTCTGATGGCGCGCGTGGTGCTGGAGCGCGCGACCGTCGACGACGACGCGGCGCTGCGGCGGCTCCTGGCCGGCAATCCGATGGACGGCCCGATCCGCGTGGCCTTCGAGCGCGAGCCGTCCTACTTCGGCGCGGTTCGCGTGCAGGGGCCGTTCTGCCAGGTGATCCTCGCCCGCGATCTCGACACGGGCGAGCCCGTCGCCGTCGGCGCGCGCGCGATCAAGCCCGTCTTCGTGAACGGCCGGCCGCGCGACGTCGGCTATCTCTCCGACCTGCGCGTGCTTCCCGCGTATCGCGGGCGGACGGTGCTGGCGCGCGGCTACCGCCTGATCCGCGATCTCCACGCGGACGGCCGCACGGACCTCTACTACACCGTCATCGCCGCCGAGAACGCGGCCGCGCTCGCCGCCCTCACGAGGGGGCGCGCGGGCCTGCCCGCGTATCGCGACCTCGGCGGCTTCGTCTCGCCCGCGATCGTCCTCGGCCGCCGCAAGCCCGCGCTCCATGGCGGCGTCGAGATCGTGCCGGGCACGGACGCGCGGCTCGACGACATCGTCGGCTGCCTCAACGAGCACGGCCGCGCCAAGCAGTTCGCCCCTGTCTACCGCCGCGAGGACTTCGGCGACGGCGGGCGGTTCCCCGGCTTCCGCGTCGAGGATTTCACGCTGGCGCTGCGCGGCGGGCGCGTCGTCGGGGCGCTCGGCCGCTGGGATCAGCGCGCGTTCAAGCAGACGCGGGTCGTCGGCTACCGCGGCCCGCTCCGGCTGCTCAGGCCGTTCGTGAACGCCGGCGCCCCGGTGCTGGGCTGGCCGCGCTTTCCGCGCCCGGGGGAGGCGCTCGCCTCCTTCCACGCGGCGTTTCTCGCCGTGGAGGGCAACGACGTCGGCGTGTTCGGCGCGCTCCTGCGCCACGTCTACAACGCCGCCGCCGGCGGTTCTCACGCCTACATGGTCGTGGGCCTGCACGAGCGCGATCCGCTGACCGCCGCGCTCGACGGCTACCGGTGCGCGCCGTACCGCGGGCGGCTCTTCTGCGTCCACTTCGACGACGGCGCCGCCGCCTACGGCGTCCTCGACGGCCGGGTGCCCCACGTGGAGGTCGCGACGCTGTGAAGATGCTCTACGGCCTCGTCGCGATGGCCGCGTGCTCGGCGGTCTTCTACTACCGCCAGAACCACGCGGGGCAGGTGGGCGGCCCGATGTCGATCGAGAAGATCCTCTGGCTCAACTACGCGCTCAGCGCGTGGTTCGTGATGCCGGCGTTCCTGCTGCGGCGCCCGGACCTGGCCCCGCCGCTGCGCGCGATCCTCGGCGCGTTCCTGGCGAGCATGCTCGGGCGCGGCGTGATCGAGCTCTGGCTCATCTACGTCGCGTTCGGCTGGAGCCCGCTCTACGGCGTCGCCCACAACGCCGTCAACATGGCGCTCTTCGCCGTGCTGGTCCGGCGCCACCGGACGGCGCTCGCCGGGCTCGATCCGTTCAACGCCGGCGTCCGGGGGTTCGTGACGGCGATCCGCTGGAGCCTCCTCGCCGAGAGCGTCTTCGCCGCCCTCTTCTACCGCATGCAGGTCCACCAGGACGCGATCTACTTCGCGCCGCCGACGGAGGCCTTCGCCCACATCAACCTCCTCACCCGCGTCGTCGACGTCGCCGTGTACGCCCAGCTCATCCATTTCCTCTGGCGCCAGCGGCAGCCGCTCTTCGCGCGGCCGGCGCGGGCGCTCGAGCCGGAGGCGGCATGACGACTCGCGTGCTCCTCGAGCGGTGGGTGTGGCCGGCGACCGCCACCGCCGAGTCGGCGGCGACGCGCTGGAGGGTGCCGTCACTCTCCGACCCGCGCGTGCCGTTCGCGGCCATCCTGACCGTGTACGCGGTGCTGGGCTGCACGGTGCTGACCTTCAACCGCGGGCCGTTGCAGATCGCGACGACGGTCGCCGCCGGCTGCCTGCTCGACATGGGGCTCCACGCGCTCCTGCGGCGGCGCGAGGTGCTCGTGCCGCTCAGCGCCTACATCAGCTCGCTCTCGCTGGCGCTCCTGCTGAACTACTCGCACGACTCGTGGCTGCTCTTCCTGCCGGTCTTGCTGACCATCGGCAGCAAGTACCTGCTCACCTACGAGGGCGCCCACGTCTTCAACCCCTCGATGTGCGGCATCACCCTGTCGCTGCTCCTCGGCGGCGACCTCGTCACCGCCGCGCCCGCGTACCAGTGGGGCGGCACGGTGGCCATGTCGGTGTTCATCGTGACCACCGCGCTGGCGCTCTTCGTCTTCCGCATCGGGCGCAACGCGCTCATCGTGGCGTTTCTCGGCTTCTACCTGCTCCAGATCGGGCTCCGCGCCTGGATCATGCGCTGGTACCTGCCGCCGGAAGCGCTCCTCTTCGGCACGCTGACCTCGGCGCCGTTCTTCCTCTTCGTGTTCTTCATGATCACGGATCCGAAGACCTCGCCGCGGACGCCGCGCGCCCAGGTCCTGCTCGCTGCCGCGCTCGTCGTCGTGGACCTGATGTTCCACGCCGTCTCGCACCTGTACACGTTCTTCTACGCGGCCTTCGTGGTGGCCCTCGCGCGCTTCGTCTTCCTCCACGCGCGGCGGCTCGCGCGCCTGGGCCCGGCCCGGTGGCTCCACGCGGGTCTGCTGGAGGCGGGAACGCTCCGCGCGGCCCTGGTCCTGACGCTGATCGGCGTCGCGATGATCGGCCTCTACCGCCACGTCCTCCACCCCGTCGCGCACGCCTCCGAGCCGGGCTTCGGCCTGGAGCGCGTGCCCTCCGAGCACTCGGGGACCGGCGCGACGCTCGGCACGGTGCTCGACGACGTGGACCCGCGCGTGCGCCACATCGCCAAGTGGCTGCTCTCGGCGGGCAGCGCGGTGGCCGTGGGCGACTTCGACAACGACGGCCTCCTGGACCTCTTCGTGACCAATCCGCTGATGCGGCCCGAGGACCGCAACGTGCTCTATCGCAACCTCGGGGACTTTCGCTTCGAGCGCGTGGCGATTCCCGCGCTGAGCGCGATCAGCGCCGACGCGAAGACCTACGGCGTCACGGGCGTGGCGGTCTTCGTCGACTACGACAACGACGGCGACCAGGACCTCTTCATCGCCGTCGGCTACGGCAGGAACATCCTCCTGCGCAACCTGCTGACCGAGACGGGCACGCCGGCGTTCGTGGACGTCAGCGCCGAGGCCGGCATCGACGACCACGCGGTGAGCATCGCCGCCAACTTCCTCGACTACGACCGCGACGGCCGCCTCGACCTCGTGGTCGGCCACGCCTTCCCGCCGCGGCTGGCGGCCTACACGCCGCCGCGGCCCTTCTCGATCTTCCGCCTGCCGCTCCCCGAGTACGCCGGCGACCGGCGGATGCTCGGCTTCATGCACGCCTCCTGGGACAACGCCCAGAACGGCGGCGGCAACGTGATCTATCACAACCTCGGCGGCGGGCGCTTCGCGCGCCAGGACTCGGCGGCGATGGGCGTGCCCGAGACCCACTGGACGCTCGCCATCGCCACCGGTGACCTGAACAACGACGGCTGGACCGATCTCTACGTCGCGAACGACTTCGGGCCCGACGACCTCTACCTGAACGAGGACGGCCGCTTCCGCCGGGTGCAGGGACGCGCCTTCGGCACCATCGGCCGCGACACCTACAAGGGCATGAACGCCTCGCTCGGCGACGTGGACCGAAACGGCTGGCTCGACGTGTACGTGTCCAACGTCCACGTGCCGCTCCAGGCGGAGGGCAGCCTCCTGTGGATGACGTATCCGGATCCGAAGAATCCGCGCGTGCCGCAGTTCCGCGACGAGGCCACGCGGCGGGGCGCGCTCAACGAGCGGCGCTTCGGCTGGGGCGCCGCCCTCGGCGACCTCGACAACGACGGCTGGCTCGACATCGTGCAGGCCAACGGCATGATCGACGACCGCACCGACCGCCGCTTCGCGAAGTGCCCGTCCTACTGGTACGTCAACGAGAAGCTCATGCGGTCGGGGCCGGAGATCCACACCTACGCCGACATGTGGGGCGACCTGCGCGGCTACTGCATCTTCGGCCGGGAGGCCAACCGCGTCTACCTGAGCCGCGGCGCCGAGGCGCGGCTGCAGTTCGTGGACGTGGCGCCGCAGCTCGGCTGGAAGGCCGAGACCAACTCGCGGGGCGTGGCGCTCGTGGACCTCGACAACGACGGCGCGCTCGACGTGGTGATCACGCACCAGTACGAGCCGGTCTCCATCTATCGCAACACGCTCCACGACCGCGCCGCCGGCCGGCGCCACTGGATCGGCTTCCGCCTCGCCGGCAACGGCCGCACGTGCAACCGCGACGCCGCGGGCAGCCGCGTCACGATCGCCTACGCCGACGGCCGGGCGCGCGCCGAGCAGATGCGCGAGATCACGATCGTCAACGGGCTCTCGGCGCAGAACGACCGGCGCGCCCATTTCGGGCTGGGGACCGCGGAGGTCCCGGTCGAGGCGCTCGTCTCCTGGTGCGGGGGCGCGCCCACGCGCCTGGGCCCGTTCGCGCCCGACCGCTACCACGTGCTCGCGCAGCCGTGAACGGCCTCGAGCGCGTCTTCGTCATCTTCGCGATCGTGCAGACCACGTTCGTCGTCCTCGACGTCGCGACGCTGGCGCGCGCCGCGCGCGGCGGGACATTGCCGGCGCTTCGCGATGTCGGCGCGGCGAGCGCGGCCTTCCTCGCCGTGGTCTGGCTCGCCTACTTCGTCATCCAGGCTGGGCTGATGGCGCTCGTCCCCGGCGTGGACGAGGTGGTGGCGTGGCTGGCGGGCCCCCCCGGCGCGCCGGCGAGCTCGGCGTGGCCGCTCGTCCCGCTCCTCGCGGCGACCTGGATCGTCGCGGGCTTCTTCGACTACGCGCTCCACCGCTGGCTCCTGCACACGCGCGGCGGCTGGTTTCTCCACGAGAACCATCACCTGCCCACCGTCGTCGCCAACGGCGTGCCGGGGATCTCGGTGCGCCCGTTCGTCGCCGTCACGACCTTCCTCACGTACCTCGGGACGGCGGCGGTCATGCTCGGCGTCATGGCCGCGACGGACACGGCGGCGCTCGTGCCGCGCTATCTTGCCTCCGTGCCGGTGCTGGTCCTGGGCTTCACGCTCGTCGGCTCGGCGAGCCACTCGGCGTTCCTGCGGCAGTTCCCCGGCGCGCACGCGCTCTTGCGCCCGCTCCTCGTGACGACGCCGCAGGAGCACGTGCTCCACCACGACCCGCGCCTGGCCGGCAACTACGGCAACTTCACCAGCCTCTGGGACCGCGTGTTCGGCACCTACCTGAGTCCTCGGACGCACGGCGGCCGCGCGCTCGTGCTGGGGCTGCCCTACGACCAGGACTTCCTCGGCACGCTGACCGGCGGGTACCTGAAGCTGTCCGAGGGCGTGCGGGACCGGTACCGACTCGACGCCTTCTGCCACCTGAGCCGGCGCCCCGGCGCCGCGAGCGAGGAGGGTGCCCGATGACGGCCCAAACGATCCTGCGCGCGATCCTCGTCCTCGTCGCCGTCTCCCACGTGGTGCTGGGGCTGCTCGCGTGCCTGGCGGGCGGCGGCACGGTCACGAGCCTCATCGCGGACATCTACGGCGTGAAGATCACGCTGACCCCGCAGCTCCAGCACCTGATCCGTATCGTCGGCGCGTTCATGATCGCCATCGGCATCATGGCCGCGTTCGCCATCCGCGATCCCATCAAGAACCGCGCGATCGTGGACGGCATCGGCATCCTCCAGATCATCCGCGCCGCGCAGCGGGTCGTCTTCGTCTCACAGATCCAGGAGGCGTTCGCGATGCCGCCGGGACGGCTCTATCTCCAGTCGGCGTTCTTCTTCGCCCTCGGGCTCGTGCTGATCCTGCTGCGGCCGAAGGCGCGCGCGTGAGCCGGCGGGTCCTGGCGCTGCGGCTGGCCCTGGTCCTGGCGGGCGCCGTCCCGCTCGTCTACGGGCTGGCCGCCCTGCTCGACGCGCGGATGCTCATGAACCTCACCGGGCTGCTCTCCGGCGCCCAGTACACGCTGACGCCCGCGCTCGACTACGCGCGCAAGCCGCTCGGGATCTACGTGGCGATGTTCGGCGCGCTGCTGCTGTACACGATCGCCGATCCCGCGCGCTATCGCGCCGTGATCACGTGGGGCGCCGTGTTGCTGATCGCGCGCGGGATCCAGCGGCTGCTGATCGCCGGCGAGCTCCACGAGCTCTTCGCGATCCCGTTCGCGCGCAACCTCGTCCACGTCGTCTACCTGTGCGCGCTCGGGACGGCCCTCCTGCTGCTGCGCCCCCCGGCCGCCGCGCCTCAGGCCCCGGGTCAGTGGAACAGGCGACGCACGGCCTCCACGGTCAGGCCGTAGAGGACGTGCAGCACGAGCTCGAGCGCTTCCTGCGCGGGCGGCCGGCGCAGCGGCGAGGGCGCCAGGCCGAGGGCGGGGACGACGATCGCGTGGGGGCCGAGGTAGGCGGCCACCCCGAAGGCGGCGCCGTAGGCGGCGGCGGCGGCCGCCGGCACCAGCGCGGCGACCACGCCGTACGTCGCGCCGAGCGCGGCGCCGAAGCCGTAATGCACGAGCGTGCCCGCCGTCGGCTTCTCGTCCTCGGCGAGCGGCCGCCCGCGCACGGCGCGGGAGAGGGACTGACCGACCTTCACCGTCGCGTCCTCGCCCGGCTCGGCGGGCGCGGCGGGAAGCAGGCGGCTCGCGAGGGTGTGACCCACGCTCATCACACCGGCGCCGAGCAGGCCGCCGAGGAGCCCGCCGATCACGCTCGCCGCCAGCGCGCGTGACATCGGCGCGCCCTAGCTGACGGGATCGATCGGCGTGGGCAGTGGGTGCTGGGCCTCGATCACCTCCGCGGCGTCGAGGCACAGGTCCTCGCGGTAGCGCGTGCCGATCACCTGCACGCCCTGCGGCACGCCCCGTGCCACGCCCGTCGGCACCGAGACGGCGGGGAAGCCGAGCAGGTTGACGGCGACGAGCAGCCGCTGCGCCCGCGTCACCTCCGCGTGCCGCGCGGCGCTGGTCGTGTCGAAGCCGACCTCGAAGGGCGGCTCGGTGGACACGGGACCGACGACGAGGGGATAGCGCTCCATGAAGAGGGTCCAGTCGCGGATGTGCTTCGCGCGCAGCGCGAGCGCGTCGAGGTAGCCGCGAAGGTCCACGTCGGGAACGGCGGCCAGCGTGAAGTCGAGCGAGCGGTTGATGTCGGCGCCGCCGTGCTTGCGGATGTCGGGCTGCGCGACGTGGCGCATCTCGTTGATGCAGAGCGCGGCCCACGTCGCCGCCACCGCGTCCACCGCGGGCGGCTCGACCTCGTCCACGGCGTAGCCGGCGTTGGCGAGCGCGTTGCCCGCGGCGCGTACGGCGGCCGCGACGTCGGCGTGCACGCCCTGCTTCGCCGGATCGACGGTGAGGGCGACGCGGATGGGCCGCGCGACGGGCTCGCCGGTGAGCGGCGCCGGCGCCCACCAGGGGTCGCGCGGGTCCCGCGCGCTCATGGCGTGAAGGCCGAGCCGCACGTCGCGCACGCGCCGGGCGAGCGGCCCCTGCACGGACATCAATTGCGTGCCGGGCGGGCGCTCGGCGGCCGCCGTCGCGTTGTAGGCGGGCACGCGCCCGAGCGTGGGACGGAGGCCGGCCACGCCGCAGCAATACGCGGGATAGCGGATCGAGCCGCCGAGATCGTTGCCGTGGGCGAGCGGCGCGATGCCGGCGGCGAGCGCGGACGCCGCGCCGCCGCTGGAGCCTCCCGGAGTGCGCTCGCGCGCCCACGGGTTGTACGTGCGCCCGCGCAACTCGTTGTCGGTGTGCCAGCGCAGGCTGAAGGCCGGCGTGTTGGTGCGGCCGACGATGACGGCCCCCGCCCGCTTCCAGTTGGCCACCACCGGGCTGTCGCTGGTCGCGATCACGTCCTTGAAGGCGGGCACGCCGTTGGCGGTGGGGGCGCCCTCCTGGTCGATGTTCTCCTTGATCGTCACCGGCACGCCATGAAGCGGGCCGAGGGCGGCGCCACCCTTGACGGCGGCGTCGCAGCGGTCGGCGGCGGCGAGGGCCTGATCCGCGAGCAGCACGGTGACCGCGTTCAGCGCCGGATTGACGGCGGCGAGGCGCTCGAGCACCGCGCGCGTCGCCTCGCGGCTCGAGATCACCCGGGTGCGGATGGCGGCGGCCAGATCGACGGCGTCCCAGCGCCACAGCTCGCGTTCCATGGAAGCCTCCTGGTGGGCAGCGATCTTACACGTTGTGGTATGTTCCTCGCACCTTTGGGAGGACACCCATGAAACTCCACCGGCTCGTCGCCGCCGTCCTTGCGCTGTCGTCGCTCGTGCTCGCCGCCCCCGCGCCTGCGCAGACCACGCTGCGCGTGGTCATGCACTCCGACCTCAAGATCGTGGATCCGATCTGGACCACCGCCTACATCGTGCGCAACCACGGCTACCTCAACTACGACACGCTCTTCGCGATGGACGCCAAGGGCGAGATCAAGCCGCAGATGGTGGACAAGTACGACGTCAGCAAGGACCAGCTGACCTACACGCTCACCCTGCGCGACGGCCTCGCCTGGCACGACGGCAAGCCCGTCACCGCCGAGGACTGCGTGGCGTCGATCAAGCGGTGGAGCGCGAAGGACTCGATGGGCCAGAAGCTCATGGGCTTCGTCAAGGAGATGCAGGTCGTCAATCCCAAGACCTTCAAGATCGTGCTGAGCGAGCCGACCGGTCTCGTGCTCGGCGCCCTCGGCAAGCCCTCGTCGAACGTGCCGTTCATGATGCCCAGGCGCGTGGCCGAGACCGATCCCAACACGCAGATCTCGGACACGACGGGCTCGGGCCCCTACATCTTCAAGAAGGACGAGTGGAAGCCGGGCGACAAGGCCATCTACGTGAAGAATCCCGCCTACAAGCCGCGCTCGGAAGCGCCCTCGGGGCTGGCGGGCGGCAAGGTGGCCAAGCTCGACCGCATCGAGTGGAAGTGGATCCCCGACCACCAGACGGCGATCAACGCGCTGCTGGCCGGCGAGATCGACATGATCGAGACGCCGCCGCACGACCTGTACCCGGTGCTGAAGGCCGACGCCAACGTGAAGCTCTTCAACAGCAACCCGCTCGGCAACCAGTACACGTTCCGTTACAACACGCTGCACAAGCCGTTCGACAACCCCAAGGTCCGCCAGGCCGTCCTCCACGCCTTCAACCAGGAGGACTTCCTGAAGGGCGTGATCGGCGACCCCACGTACTACAAGACGTGCCTGTCGTTCTTCCCGTGCGGCTCGCCGATGGGGTCCACGGGGGCGCTGAAGGGCCTGCTCGACTCGAACTTCGAGAAGTCCAAGGCGCTGCTCAAGGAGGCGGGCTACGACGGCACGCCGCTCGTGCTGATGCACTCCACCGACCTCGCCGTGCTCAACAATCTCGCGCCGGTGGCGAAGTCGCTGCTCGAGAAGGGCGGCTTCAAGGTGGACATGCACTCCATGGACTGGCAGACGCTGGTGGCGCGCCGGGCGAAGAAGGATCCGCCGACGGCGGGCGGCTGGCACGCCTTCCTGACCTCCTGGGTGGCGGCCGACATCCTCAACCCCGTCATGATGGGTTTCCTGAATGCCTCCTGCGACAAGGCGATGTTCGGCTGGCCGTGCGACAAGGACATCGAGGGGCTGCGCGACGCCTTCGCGCGCGAGACGAACCCCGCCAAGCAGAAGCAGCTCGCCGACCAGGTGCAGGTGCGGGCCACGCAGTTCCCGACTCACATCCCGCTCGGCCAGTGGTACAGCGCGTTCGCGCTCCGCAAGAACGTCGACGGCGCGCTGGAGGCGCCCGTGACGGTGTTCTGGAACATGACGAAGAAGTGAGCTGACGCGGCCGTCGCGGGATGCTGCCGTACATCGGCCGCCGCCTCCTCGCCACGATCCCGGTCATGGCGGTGGTGGCGGTGGTCGTCTTCTCGCTCCTGCGCCTGACCACCGGCGACCCCGCCGCGATCATCGCCGGCGACAACGCCACCTCCGCGGACGTGGCGGCCATCCGCACGCGGCTGGGCCTCGACCGGCCCCTCGTCGAGCAGTTCGTCATCTGGATCGGCCGCGTGCTGCGCGGCGACTTCGGCGAGTCCTTCTTCTTCAAGAAGCCGGTGAGCGAGCTGATCCTCGACCGCGTGGAGCCGACGCTGGCGCTGGCGACGTCCGCCATGGTCCTCACGCTCCTCTTCGCCATCCCGCTCGGCGTGCTGGCGGCGTGGCGGCGCGACACCTGGGTCGACCGGGCGGTGATGGGCTTGTCGGTGCTCGGCTTCTCCGTGCCCGTCTTCGTCATCGGCTACGTGCTCGTCTACCTGTTCGCCATCGAGCTCGCGTGGCTGCCCGTGCAGGGCTACCAGCGGCTCGGAGACGGCGTGGGCGGCTTCGCGCTGCGCCTCGTGCTGCCCAGCGTCACCCTCGCGGTGGTCTTCGTCGCCCTCATCGCGCGCATCACGCGCGCCAGCGTGCTGGAGGTGCTCAACGCCGACCACGTGCGCACGGCGCGCGCCAAGGGGCTGGGGGAATTGCCGGTGCTCCTGCGCCACGTGCTGCGCAACGCCGCGGTGCCGATCATCACCGTGGTCGGCATCGGCGTGGCCGTGCTCATCGGCGGCGTCGTGGTCACGGAGTCGGTGTACGGCATTCCCGGGCTCGGCCGCCTCACCGTGGACGCGGTGCTCGCCCGCGACTACCCGACCGTGCAGGCGGTGATCCTCGTGTTCTCCGCCGTCTACGTGCTCGTCAACCTGCTCGTGGATCTGTCCTACACGCTGCTCGATCCGAGGATCCGCTATTGAGGCGGCTGGCCAATCGCAGCATCCTGGCGGGCGCGCTGATCCTCGCGGCCGTGGTCTCGGTCGGCGTGCTGGCCCCCGTGCTCGCCACCAGCGACCCCACCGTCATCGATCCCACCGCGCGCAACCGCAAGCCCGGCGCCGAGCGCTCCGTGCGCGGCGACGACGGCCGCCCGCACAGCGTGCGGCACTGGATGGGCACGGATTCCCTCGGCCGTGACGTGTACAGCCGCGTCGTGTACGGCGCGCGCGTGTCGCTGTTCGTGGGGGTGACGGTGGCGCTCGTGAGCGCGGCGGCCGGCCTCGCCATCGGGCTCGTGGCCGGCTTCAACCGGCGCCTCGACGCCGTCGTGATGCGGATCATGGACGGCCTCATGGCCATCCCCGCCATCCTCCTCGCCATCGGCCTCGTGTCGCTGTCACGCGCGAGCCTCCGCAGCGTGATCCTGGCCATCGTCATCCCGGAGATCCCGCGCGTGGTGCGGCTCGTGCGCGCGGTCGTGCTCTCGATCCGCGAGGAGCCCTACGTGGAGGCGGCGATCGCGCTCGGCGCGCGCACGCCGGCGCTGCTCGCCCGCCACGTGGTGCCGAACACGCTGGCCCCGCTCGTCGTGCAGGCGACGTTCGTGTGCGCCTCGGCCATCCTCATCGAGGCCATCCTCTCGTTCCTCGGCGTCGGGATCCCGCCCGAGACGCCGACGTGGGGCAACATCATGGCCGAGGGCCGCGCCCTCTTCCGCGTCTTCCCGCACAACATCCTGTTCCCCGGGATCTTCCTGGCCGCCACCGTGCTCGCCGTCAACATGCTGGGCGACGGCCTGCGCGACCAGCTCGACCCGCGCGTGCGGAAGCGGCTCTGAGACGCTTCGTCTTCTGGTGGGGCTTGCTGGTGGTGGTCCAGCAGGCCCAGCGCGTGTTCCTCCTCGGCGCCGCCGCGCTGCGCGAACCGCCGTCGCCGCCGGTGCTCGGGCTCACGCTCTACACCGGGCTCCGCGCCGACCTCGTCACCGCGAGCGCCGGCATGCTCGTCGCGCTGGCGACCGCCGTCCTCGTCGGCGCCGGGGTCGCACTCCGGAGCCGCGCGCGCGCCGTCGGGGCGGCGGGGCGCACCCTCGGCGTCGCGGCCGCGATCCTCGCCGTCGTCTACGTCGCCGTGCTCACCGTGGACATGGGCTACTACCTCTACAGCGGCCAGCGCCTCGACGCCGTCTTCATGGAGTACGTCACGGACCTCGTGGGCCAGGGCCGCCACGGCGAGATCGCGGGGAGCCAGGTGGCCGCGCAGACGGCCGCGGAGGCGAGCGAGGTCGGCCGCTGGGCGGGACGCGTCGCCGGCTTCGCGGCGCTCATGACGGTGGCGATCGTGGGCTGGCGCGCCCTCGCGCGCCGCCGGCTCGATCGGGCGCTCGCGGCGCGGCCGCGCGTCACCGCCGTCGTGCTGCCGCTCGCCGTCCTCGTCGGGGCGTGGGGCGCGCATCCCGGCGGGCCCGACAGCGTGCAGTCGGCGCCCATCACCAGCGGGACGTACTACGCGCTGGCGCAGAGCCCCATCTGGCACCTGTTCAGCATGCTCGACGCCTCGACCAAGCGCGGCGGCGTGCCGCCCGCGATCCTGGCCGTCATGCCGGAGGCGCGTGCCGTTCTCATCGCGCGCGAGGTGCTGGCGCCCGGGGCCCGCTTCGTCTCGCCGCGCTGGCCGCTCGTGCACGTCGAGGAGCCGAAGCCGCCGGCGCTTGGCCGCAAGCCGAACGTGCTCCTGATCTTTGTCGAGGCCCTCGATCGCCGCTTTCTCGGCCGGACGGTCGGGGGCCGCCGGCTGACGCCCTTTCTGGACGGGCTCCGCGACGACGGCGTCTACTTCGAGCACTTCCACGCCAACGGCGCCAACACCTTCAACGGCCTGTTCGCCTCGCTCTGCTCCTCGCTCCCGCGCTACGGCACGGCCGCCACCAAGGCGCGCTACGCCAATGACTACCTCTGCCTGCCCACGCTGCTCGGCCGCGGCGGCTACCGCACCCGCATGGTCATCGGCCAGAACCGCGACCGCAGCCACTCGCGGCTCGGCCTCTTCATGGCGCGCAACGGCCTGGACGAGCTGATCGACGACAGAGGCTTTCCCCGCGCGGCGCCGCGGATGGGCCTGGGGCTCACCGACGGCGCGCTCTTCGACCGCCTGCGCGCGGAGATCGACGCGCTGCGCGCGGGCGGGCGGCCGTACTTCCTCGCCACGCTGACGACGGGCACCCACCATCCCTTCGCGGTGCCCGCCACGCATCCCGACGTCGCGGCGCTCCGCGGCGAGTCCGATCGCTACCTGGCGGCCCTGCGCTACCTCGACCTCGAGCTCGAGCGGTTCTTCGCGGGCCTGCGGCGCGACGGCGCGCTGCGCGACACGGTGGTGCTGGTGCTCGGCGACCACGGCCGCCACGAGCGCGTCGCGCCCACCGACCTCGAGAACGAGGCGGGGCATTTCATGGTGCCGCTGGTGGTCTGGCTCGATCCCTCGCTGCGCTCGCCGGCCACGTACCGGCCGCGCGTGGTGCCGGGCGTGGCGAGCCAGCTCGACCTCACGCCCACGATCGCGGCGTGGGCGGGCGTCACGCCGCGCGTGTCGTCCTTCGCGGGCCGCGATCTCGGCTGCGCGCTCGTGGCCGACTGCCTGCCCGACCGCGCCGTCTACCTCAACGAGGTGTACGACCACGGCGCAGGCCTCGCCGACCGCGACGGGTTCTGGTTCTACTCGTTCCCCACGCGGGCGATGCACCACATCGACCTCGCCCTGCGCGGTCCCGCGCGGCGGTTCGAGGCCGGCGACCCCGCCACCGCCGCGCGCGTGGAGCGCATCCTCGCCCTCTACGTCACCGCCAACGAGCTCATCGAGCGCAATGCGCTCTGGAACTGGAAAGAATTCGCCGACCGCCTCTAGTTCGGGACTATCGCGGCCCGCGTCACGTGGCCCTTGTCCTGCTCGGCGAAGGCGCGGTTGATCTCCTCCAGCGGGTACTTGTGCGACACGACCTTCTGCCACGGGTACTTCGTCAGCGTGCGGAGCATGAGGTCGAGCGCGCCGCGCAGGTGCTCGGCCTCGTAGTGCGCGAGGCCGATGATGCGCCGGTTGCCGAAGATGATCCACGAGGGATCGAACTCGGCCTTCCAGCCCACGTTGATGTTGCCGATCTCCAGGTACGTCCCCTCCGGCGCGGTCATGCGCAGCCCCTCGTCCACCACGCCGGGATGGCCCACCAGCTCGACGACGACGTCGCCGCCCCAGTCGTCGGTCAGGGCCTTCACCCGCTTGATGCGCGCCTCCGGCGTGTTGAACTCGCGGAGGTCGACGAACGAGTCGGCGCCGAACTGCTCCGCGAGCGCGAGCCGCTCGTCGATGCCGTCGATGACGATCACGCGTGAGGCGCCCATCTCGCGCGCCACGGCGCACGCATACACGCCGAGCCCGCCCGCGCCCTGGATCACCACCGTCTGCCCCGCGCGCAGCCCCGCGACGTCGAATCCCGCGTAGACCTGGGTGTAGGCGCAGTTGACGCCCGCCGCCATCTCGTCCGTGATCTCCGGGGGCAGCTTGAACATCGCGTGGTTCGGCCGGAGGTAGAAGTACTGGCCGAAGCCGCCCTGGAAGTGCGGCCACTGCTCGCACGAGACGAGCCAGTTCGCCTGGCGCACCGGACACGACTTGAAGTGCCGCGCCAGGCACGCCTTGCAGCGGCCGCACGGGAAGAAGTAGCGATACGCGACGCGGTCGCCGACCTGGACCGGCCGCCCCGCGGCGTCCGTCTTCACGCCGTCGCCCAGCTTGGCGATCGTGCCGACGTGCTCGTGCCCCGTGTTGAGCGGCAGGGGCCGTCCCATGCGGGCGTAGTCCTGCTCGCCGCGCCAGTAGTGCATGTCGGAGCCGCAGACGTTGGCGAGCGCGATCTTGATGAGGGCGGCGCCGGGCTCGGGCTCCGGCACCGGGTATTCGCGGATCTCGAAGGGCTTGCCCGTACCGTGGAAGACCGCCATCCGTCCCGTCTCAGCCATGGAAGACCTCCTTGGGTGAGCGGTATCCTAACGCAACGGGCGGGCGCGTCTAGCCGGCCTCGAGCTCGTCGATGTCCTTGATGAGGGCGCGGATCTGCAGCGCCTGGGTGACGTCGTACGCGAGATCGAGCTGGCGCCGCGCGGCCTGGAGGCGCTCGAGCGTCAGGACGCGCTTCTCCACCAGGACCATGGTCAGCGCGTGGATCTCGGTGGCGAGGCGCTCGATCACGTCGGCATGGCGGCGGGTGATCCGCGAAACGACCTCGGTGATGAACTGTTCCTGCTCGGCCGTGAAGTCACTCATGGGCCGGGGGCCTGCGAAGGACATGCCACCGAGTCCGGGGCCCGGTGCCCGGTATCCTTGACGCCATGGCCATGCTGTTTCCGGAAGCGGCGGATCTTCCGCCCGGCTTCGTCTATCATGCAGGTGTCCTGTCGGAGGCCGAGGAGCGCGCCCTCCTCGAGGGGCTGGCGACGCTCGCCTTCGGCGACGTGCGCATGCGCGGGCAGGTCGCGCGGCGGCGAACCGTCCACTTCGGGTGGACGTACGGCTACGAGACCTGGCGCGTCGAGCCGGGCCCGCCGATCCCGGCGTTTCTGCTGCCGTTGCGCGAGCGCGCGGCGCGGCTCGCCGGGGTCGGCGCCGAGGCGCTGGCCGAGGTGCTCCTCACCCATTACCCGCCCGGCGCGGGGATCGGCTGGCACCGTGACGCGCCCGCGTTCGGGCTCGTGGTCGGGGTCTCGCTGCTCGGCGCGTGCCGCTTCCGCTTCCAGCACGGGCGCGGCGCGGAGCGCCGGACGCGCGCGGTGGACCTGGCGCCGCGCTCGGCGTACGTGCTGGACGGCGCGGCGCGCTGGCAGTGGCAGCACGCGATCCCGCCCGGACGGGGGGCGCGCTACTCGGTGACGTTCCGGACGCTCGCGTAATTTCGCCCACGCGGGCGCCGTGACGTTCGTACACTGACTGGACGAGGGCCGGAGGGCCCGGGGAGGCATCGTGGCAACAGCTCGCAGATCGAGGCGTGGGGGAAGGCGCGGCGGCCGCAGCCGCGCGCGGTCCCTGACGGAGGCGCCGCCGCCGCCGGTCGACCTGGTCCTGGAAGCCGATCCGATCGATCAACCCATCGAGGCGGCGCCCGTCGAGCACTCGCTCGACGACCTGCCGCTCGCCACGCCCGAGCCGGGGCTCGCGGCGCGCGTGCCGCAGCCCGAGCCGCCGCGGCCGCTGCCGTCGGGCCGCCGGGCCATCTTCTTCGACGTCGAGAACACGAGCCGCGCCGAGCACATCGCGCGCGTGATCTCACACCTCGCCGTGGACCGCGCCGGCCGGCGCACGGAGTTCTTCGCCGTCGGCAACTGGCGCGTGATCGGACACGACACCGCGCGGCTCCTCGCGCGCCACGGCGCGGCGCTGGTCCACAGCGCGCCGTCGGTGGGCGTGCGCGACTGGAGCGACCTGCGCATCGCGGTGGGCTCGGGCGTCTGGCTCGCGGGCGCGCGCCCCGGCGACGTCATCGAGATCGTCTCCGACGACCGCGCGTTCGACGCGGTCGGTGACGTGGCCGCGAGCCTTGGCGTGACGTTCCGGCGGTTGTCCTACCGCGGACTGCTCGCCTCGGGCAGCCCGGTGCCGGTCGCGGTGGAGCCGGTGGCGGAGCGCGAATACGATCAGGACGATCGCGGCGGGCGGCACGGACGCCGGCGTCGCGGCGGCCGCGGCCGCGGCGACCGCGGCGACCGCGGCGACCGCGGGGGCCGGCCGCCCATGCACCACGCGCCGGCAATCCAGCACGCGCCGCGCCCGGAGCCGGTCGGCGCGGAGGAGCCTCACACCGCGCCGCACGACGAGATCGTCGCCGTGGTGCAGGACCTCATGCGCTCGCGCGGCGCGGTGACGCTCGACTCGCTGGCCAACGCGCTCAAGTCGCGCGGCTTCAGCCGGCCGCCCGGCTCGCCGCGGCTCATCACGCGGCTGCGGCGCATCAAGGAGCTGGAGGTCAACCGCGCGGGCGTCATCACGCTCGTGGGCGCGGCGGCCACGGCCCCGGCGGCGGCGCCGTCGGAGCCGGAGCCGGATTCGGAGCGGGAGCGCGAGCCCGAACCCGTCGCGTACGACGCGGAGCCGGCGGCGGAGCCACCGGCGGAAGCCGTGGAACCGGTCGCGGCGGCGGGCGAGGCGTCCCAGGAGCACGAGGAAGAAGGGCCCGATCCCGGCAACCGCGAAGGCGCGCATCTGCAGACGGCGAGCGCCGGTGGCGACCGCGGAGGGCGCCGGCGCTCACGGCGCGGCGGGCGGCGGCGGCGCGGCCGCGATGGGGGCCGCGGTGGCGAAGGAGGCCGCGAGGGTGGATACGGCGGCGGTGGCGGCCGCGAGGGCGGCGGCGGGCCGCCGCGCAGCGCGCCTCCCGCGCCGCCGCGCTCGACGGGGGCGGATCGCGCACGCGACGTGGCGTCGCGCTACGCGCCGCGCGACGTCGCGCCGTCCTGGATCAGCGGCCAGCCGCTCGCTTGATGGGGGGCCCCGAAATGGCCCCCCAAGCCCCCCAACGTTCGGGGCGCCCCGGCGGAGCCGTGGCGCCCCTCTAGCTCCGGCGGCCCTCTAGCTCCGGCGGCGGGCGGCGACGGCGTTGGCGAGGGCGCCGAGGACGGTGCGGGTCGTCTCCCAGTCCAGGCAGGCGTCGGTGATGGACTGGCCGTAGCGCAGCGTGGCCGCGGTCTTGAGATCCTGGCGGCCCTCGACCAGGAAGCTCTCCATCATCACGCCGAAGATCGCCGTCTCGCCGCCCGCGACCTGGGCCGCGATGTCCTGCGCGACGGCGCCCTGCCGCGTGTGGTCCTTGCTGCTGTTGCCGTGGCTGCAGTCGATCATGAGCCGCGGCGGCAGCTTCGCGTCGGCGAGCGCGGCGGCGGCCTTGCGGACGCTGGCCGCGTCGTAGTTCGGCCCGCTCTGCCCGCCGCGCAGGATCACGTGACAGTCGACGTTGCCGCGCGTGGAGACGATCGCGCACAGCCCCTGCTCGGTGACGCCGAGGAAGCGGTGCGGGTGCGCGCCGGCGCGCACGGCGTCGATGGCGATCTGCACGTCGCCGTCCGTCCCGTTCTTGAAGCCGATGGGCATGGACAGGCCCGAGGCCAGCTCGCGGTGCACCTGGCTCTCCGTCGTGCGCGCGCCGATGGCGCCCCACGACACGGTGTCCGCGGTGTACTGCGGCGAGATCGGATCGAGGAACTCGCAGCCCGCGGGCAGCCCCATGTCCGCGAGGTCCACGAGCAGGCGCCGCGCCAGCCGCAGCCCCTCGTTGATCGCGAACGAGCCGTCCAGCCGCGGGTCGTTGATGAGCCCCTTCCAGCCGACCGTGGTGCGCGGCTTCTCGAAGTACACGCGCATCACGATGCAGAGGTCGGCGGCGAGCTCGTCGGCGGCGCGCTTGAGACGGCGCGCGTAGTCGATGGCGGCCACGGGGTCGTGGATCGAGCACGGGCCGACCACGACGACGAGGCGATCGTCCTCGCCGTCGAGGACGCGCGCCACCGCCTCGCGGCCGCGGCTGATCGTCTCCGAGCCGCGCTCGGACAGCGGCAGCTCCTCGAGGAGGATCGCCGGCGGCAGGAGCGGCCGGAAGCTCTCGATGCGAAGGTCGCGTGTTCTCTGGAGCATGGAGCGACCATGATAGCCTACGCGTGCCCGGCGATGCCACGCATCGGAGTGATCAGCGATACCCACGGCCTCGTGCGTCCCGAGGCGCTCCGCGCGCTGCGCGGGAGCGATCTGATCGTGCACGCGGGCGACATCGGCGCTCCCGAGGTGCTGGAGACGCTGCGGACCATCGCCCCCGTCGTGGCGATCCGTGGCAACAACGACCGGGCGCCCTGGGCCCGGGACCTGCCCGACACCGAAGTCGTCGAGCGCGCCGGCCACTCCTTGTACGTCCTGCACGACGTGCACGAGCTCGACCTGGATCCGCGCGCGGCGGGCTTCGACGCGGTGATCGCCGGTCACTCGCACCAGCCCAAGATCGAGCGGCGGGACGGCGTGCTCTACCTGAACCCCGGCAGCGCCGGGCCGCGGCGCTTCCGCCTGCCCGTGGCGGTGGCGCGCCTGGACGTCGGCGCGCGCGGGCTCGAGGCCCGGATCCTCACCCTCGATGTCTGACGACCTCGCCGCGCCGCTCGACCGCTACCGCGACGTCGTCCGGCCCGAATGGATCGACAACAACCATCACATGAACGTCGGCTACTACCTCGTCGTCTTCGACTACGCGACCGACGAGTTCATGGCGTGGGTGGGGCTGGGTCAGGCGCACCGCGCCCAGCACGCGGTGACCACGTTCTGCCTGGAGGCGCACGTGACCTACCATCGCGAGGTGCGGGAGGGCGACCCGCTGCGCTTCACCACGCACCTGCTCGGCCACGACGAAAAGCGCCTGCACTATATCCACGCGATGTACCACGCCAAGGGCGGCTGGCTGGCGGCCACCAACGAATTGATGTCGCTTCACGTGAGCCGCGCCACACGGCGCGGGGCGCCGATGGCCGCCGAGGTGCTGGCGCGCGTGGCGCGGATCCAGCGCGCTCACGACGCGCTGCCGCGCCCGCCGCAGGCCGGACGCGCGGTCGGCCTCGCCCAGAAATCGCGCTAGGGAGACGGGCGAGCCGCTGTGAGCGGCTACTCCTCGGGATCGGTCTCCCGCTCGAGGATGCGGTAGAGCGTGCGGCGGTCGATGCCGAGCTGCTCGGCGGCGCGGACCTTGTTGCCGCCGGCCTCGTCGAGCATCAGGGCCACGTACCAACGCTTGAGCTCCTCGAGCGTCATCCGCCGCGCCGGCAGCTCGGGCGCGCGGGCGCTCTCGGCGCGCACGTCGGCGGGCAGGTCCTCGGGGAGCAGCAGCGATGAGTGCGCCAGCGCCACGGCGCGCTCGACGGCGTGCTCCAGCTCGCGCACGTTCCCCGGCCACGCGTAGGCGCGCAGCGCCTCCAGCGCCTCCGGCGCCCAGCCCCCGCTGGTCTTGCCCGCCGCGGCCGCGTAACGGCGGGCGAAGTGTTCTGCGAGCAGCATCACGTCGTCGCCGCGCTCGCGAAGCGGCGGGACCTGGAGCGTCACGCCGTTGAGGCGATAGTAGAGGTCCTCGCGGAAGGCGCCGTCCTCCACGCGCTTCTTCAGATCGCGGTTGGTGGCGGCCACGATCCGCACGTCGACGGGAATCGGCTCGTTGCCGCCCACGCGCCGGAGCACGCGGTCTTGCAGCACGCGCAGGAGCTTGGCCTGGAGCGCCGGCGAGAGCTCGGAGACCTCGTCGAGGAAACACGTCCCGCCCCGTGCCGTCTCGAGGAGGCCGCGCCGCGTGTTCACCGCGCCCGTGAACGCGCCGCGCTCGTGGCCGAACAGCTCCGACTCGAACAGCGTCTCCGGGATGGCCGCGGAGTCGATCACGACGAACGGCCGCTCCGCGCGCGGACCCGCGTAGTGGATGGCCCGGGCCACCAGCTCCTTGCCCGTGCCCGTCTCGCCCTGGATGAGCACGGTGGTGTCGGAGACGGCCACCCGCGCCACCAGCTTGTAGATGGCGACCATCTCGGGCGACTGGCCGACGAGTTGGTCGGGGGCGAAGCGCTCGCGCAGCTCGCGCCGGTAGCGCTGGTTGTCGCGGGCGAGGCGCTGGACCTCGAGCGTGCGCCGCACCGCGCGCTTGATGTCGTCCAGGCGGAACGGCTTCGACAGGTAGTCGAGGGCGCCGCGGCGGATGGCCTCGATCGCCGTGTCCATCGACGCGAACGCCGTGAGGATCAGCACGGCCGGCGCGGGCGCCAGCGCGGTCAGGCGCTCCAGCACCGCGAGGCCGTCGGGGTCGGGCATGCGGAGATCGACCAGGGCCACGTCGAAGACCTCGCGCTCGGCGAGCGCGATGGCCTCCTGGCCGCCGCCGGCCGCGCGCACGCGATAGCCCTCGCGCTCGAGCACCTCGACGAGGAGATCGCGCGCGACGGCGTCGTCGTCGGCCACGAGCACGGCGGGGCGCGCCGGCATCAGGCGGCCGCCCCGTCCACGGGCAGGAGCACGCGGAAGGCGCTGCCCTGGCCCTCCTCGCTCGTCACGTCGATGCGCCCGCCGTGGTCGTGCACGATCTGCGCGCAGATGAAGAGGCCGAGGCCGGTGCCGCGCTCCGGGTCCTTCGTGGTCACGAAGGGATCGAAGATGCGCTTGAGCTCCGGCGCCGGGATGCCGCAGCCGGTGTCGGCGACCTCGAGCTCGACCTCGCCCGGGTGCGCGCGCGTCGCCACGCGGATCGTGCCGCCCGGCGGCGTCGCGTCGAGCGCGTTGGTGAGGAGATTGAGCACCACCTGCTGGAGCTCGCTGCGCTGGGCGAGCAGGCGCGGGACGGCCGGATCGGCCTGCACGGACAGCGCGAGCCGTGCCGCCGTCACGGCGGGCCGCACCAGCTCCAGCGTCTCCTGCACGAGCCCGTTCACGTCCACGGGGGCGGCGGGCTGGGGCGGGCGGCGGGTGAGGTCGAGGAGCCGGTCGATGATCTCGCGGAGCCGGCCCAGCTGGCTCTCGATCACGCGCATCCGGCGCTCGATCGGCTCGGACTTGGCGGTGGGCGGCAGGTCCTCGCGCAGCAGCTCGAGATGGCCCATCACCGAGTGCAGCGGCGTGCCGACCTCGTGGGCGACCTCGGCGACGATGCGGCCCGACAGGGCGAGCCGCTCGGCGTGGCTGAGGTCGCGCTGCATGGTGAACAGGCGCTCGCGCACGCGCGCGATCATGTCGTTGAACCGGCGCGCCATGTCGCCGAACTCGTCGTTCGACCGCACCGCGACTGGCTCGGCCTCGGCGCCGCGCATGGCGCGGACGAAGCGGTCGATGGGCCGGTTGACGACGGCGTGGACAGCCACGGTCATGAGGGAGCCCATCACCAGCACCGAGACCGCCGTCAGCCAGAAGGCGATCATGCGGCTGCGCGCCTCGCGCTCGTCGAACCGGTTGAGCGAGAAGCGCCCGGCCACCGCACCCGCGACGGAGCCGTCGAGGTGGATCGGCGCCATCACCTCCCAGGAGCGGCCGTCGGCGTCGGCGAGCAGCCGCGAGACCACCACGCCGCGACGCACCGCGGCCTCGTCCTCGGCCGTGAAGGGCAGCCGGTGCGCCGGCTCGCTGGTGGAGACGACGGCCGCGCCGTCGGTGGGCAGCCGCACGATGTCGAGCTGCAGCACGCTCCGCCGCACGGCCATGATCTGGTGGATCTTGCGGTCCAGGAGCGCGCCCGCCTCGAGCTCGTGACGGTCGCCGATCGTGGCCGCGATCTCGCGCGCGAAGATGACCGCGCGCTCCTTGAGGTCTTCCTCACGCCACGTCCGCGCCAGGTAGAGCTCGACGGCCGTGAAGGTGAACGAGACGACCACGAGGATGAGGAGGCTCAGCAGCACCAGCTTCTGGCGGACGCCCACGCGCATGCCTCGCCGGTGTACCACAGCCCACGCGCCGCGGGAAGTGAGGCGGAATGCCACACGCGCTCAAGTCCGCCACACGCGCGGCCCCCTCGCGCCGGCCCGCGCCCTCGCCAACCATGCGAACTTTCGGCGGTTCGGCGGCACGGCGGCGTGGCCCTGGCCTTGCTCCTCACCCGGCCCTGGATATCCATCTCAAGCCGTGAAAGGAGTCATTCCGATGGCGCGTGTCGCACTTTCGGTGGCGGTCGTGCTCGCGCTGGTGTTCGCCCTCGCCGGACCGTCGGCGGCGTTCCAGTGCCCGAAGCTCATCAAGCAGATCAACGACGAGGCCGGCAATCGTCTGGACGACGCCGGCTACGCCGCCCGGCAGGCTGCCGACCAGGCGGAGGCGCTGCACAAGGCCGGCAAGCACGCGGAGGCGGAAGCGAAGGCGAAGGAGGGGCTCAAGGCCATCGGCATGTAGCCTCGCGGCGGGGACGCGTTCGTGGTAATCAGGACGGCATGTCCGATGACCTCGAGCGCGTCCTCGCGACCGCCCGCGGCTGGATCGACGCCGCCAAGCGCATCGTCGTCCTGACCGGCGCCGGGATCTCCACCGACTCCGGCATCCCCGATTTCCGCGGCCCCCAGGGTCTGTGGACCAAGAACCCCGAGGCGGAGAAGATGGCGACGATCCAGCACTACGTCGCCGACCCCGAGGTTCGCAAGCGGGCCTGGCGCACCCGCCTCGAGTCGCCCATGCACGACCGCGAGCCCAACGACGGCCACCGGGCCCTCGTGGCGCTGGAGCGGCGCGGCATCCTCGACACGCTGATCACCCAGAACGTGGACGGCCTGCACCTCAAGGCCGGCTCCTCGCGGGAGCGCGTGATCGAGATCCACGGCACCTCGCGCGAGGTGACCTGCCTGTCGTGCGGCGAGCGCGCACCGATGGAGCGCGCGCTGGCGCGCGTGCGCGCGGGCGAGGCCGATCCGCCGTGCCGCACCTGCGGCGGCATCTTGAAGTCCGCCACGATCTCGTTCGGCCAGGGGCTGGTGCAGGAGGATCTGCAGCGCGCCGGCGCCGCCGCGCGCCGCGCTGACCTCATGCTCGCGGTCGGGACGAAGCTCTCCGTCTATCCGATCGCGGGCGTGGTGCCGGTGGCGAAGGAAGCGGGCGCGCGCGTCGTGATCCTCAACGCCGAGCCCACCGAGATGGACACGCTCGCCGACGCCGTCCTGCGCGGCTCCATCACCGCCCTCCTCCCGCGACTGGTTTGACGCGGCCGGCCACCGCGCGCACTTTGCGCGGGGCGGCGAGCCAGATCGCGACCATGGACAGCGCGCAGGCGGCGATGGCGAGCAGCCACGCCGCCGTGTACGTTCCCGTCCGGTCGTAGATCGCGCCCGCCACCCACGGGCCGAAGGCGGCGCCCGCGTTCGCGCCGAGGTTCAGCGTCCCGAAGATCGTGCCGTAGTGCCGGCCCTGGAAGATCTCGGCGGGAATCGCGCCGAAGACCGACGCGAGGCCGTAGCCGAGAAGACCCTGTGCGACGACCATCACGTAGACCAGCCCCACCGACGGCCGTCCGGAGAGGAGCAGCAGCGCCGCGTAGCAGACGCCGAAGCCGAGGAGCCCGAGGGTCCACGCCCACTCGCGTCCGATGCGGTCGGAGAGCCAGCCGAGCGCGATCTGGCCGACGATGCCCGCCAGTCCGACCACGCCGAGGGCCCAGGCCGCGAGCGTGCGATCGAAGCCGACGTCGAGCAGGTACTTGGTCTGGTGCGCCTGCACCATGTACCAGGCGAGCAGCGCGGCGAAGAAGCCGACGAAGAGCCACCAGAAGCGCGCGGTGCGCATGGCGCGAGCGAGCGTCCAGTCCACGGACGCCCACGCGCGATCCACCACGTTGTCGGCGGCCGGGCGCCCGGCGCTTCCGCCGCCGGCGCCGTCGGGCGTCAGGCCCATGTCCTCGGGGCGGCGCCGCGGCAGCGTCGCGTTGAGCGGCAGCAGCACGACGACGAGCAGCGCGGCCAGCGCCCAGCACGCGGCCCGCCAGTCATAGGTCGCGATGAGCCGGCCGAGCCACGGGAAGAGCACGATCGAGCCGATGCCGACGCCGGAGAAGGCGATGCCGATGGCGAGCCCGCGCCGCCGCACGAACCAGTGCGGCAGGAACAGCGAGTGGCCGATGTAGGTCATGAAGATCGAGCCGCCGCCGACGAGGGCGCCGAGGGTGACGTGCAGGTGCCACGGCTGGCTCGTCAGCGGGGCCAGGAGCAGCCCCGCGCTCGTGATCACGATGCCGACCGGGATCACCGCGCGCGGGCCGTAGCGGTCCATGGCCATGCCGAGGAACGGCACGTAGACGGTGGCCACGAGGAAGCCGACGGAGAAGGCGCCCGCGGTGACCCCGCGATCCCAGCCGAATTCCGCGAGGATCGGGGGGAAGAGCAGCGAGAACGCCGTGCGCGTGTTGACGCCGATGCCCATGGTGACGAAGGCGACGGCGACGACGACCCAGCCGTAGAAAAACGGCAGCCGCTTCGGATCGATCACGCGAAGCGCCAGCCGTCGAGTGCCCGCGGGGCATCGGGGACGACCACGAGCGGGAGGTCTTCCGGCGCCAGCACGCCGAGCGCGACGAGCGGCGCCGCCGCGCGCGTCCCGGCGGCAACGGCGGGCATGTCGGCGAGTCGCGTCGCGAGCGCCCGCGCGCGCGCCGGCAGCCACGTCCTGCCCTCGGGCGTCTCGAGCCTGAAGCGGCGGCGCGCGCGATCGAGCGTGCCCGCGCTCACCGGGACCTGGGTCCAGAGCCAGCGGCGATCGGGCCGCGGCCGCGGCTCGGCGTGCCCGGAGGCGACCGCCCACGGCGCGCGCGGGCCGCGGCGCCGCGACCACGTCAGCGACAGCGCGAGCGAGCGACGGTGGCAGACGACGTCGTGCGGCGTTCGCGGCGGCAGGTAGAGCAGCGTGCCCGGCTCGAGATCGAGGGTGCGCCAGCTGCGGCCGCCGGCGCGCCGGGCGGGCAGGTCGATCGGCGTTCCCGGCGGAACGGGCGGTCCGAGCGTCACCGTGCGCCGGCCCTCGAGCTGCAGCCAGAACGCGTCCACCTCACCGTCGTGGTGCAGGCCCATGCCGGGCCGGCCGCGGCCCTCGACGAGAAAGAGAAACGACGTCTCCTCCGCGCGCGCGCCGAGCAGATCCTCGCGCAGGGCCACCATCAGCCGCGCGACGCGGGGAAGCACCTGGTGCACCTGGGGCAGGTACACGGTGGCGCCGCGTGTGAGCGCGGGAGCGAGCCGCCGCGGGTCGCCCGAGCGGTCGTAGCGCCGCTCGAGCGCGATCTGGAACGGCACGCCCGCGCGCGCGAGCCGCACGACGCGCGCGAAGGACGGCCCCAGCGCGCGCCAGGCGGGGTCACGCGCGGGCAGGACGGCGATCCGGCGGCCGAGGACGCCCCGGCGGAAGCGGCGCCGCGCGGCCGGGCCCGCGAACCACGGATCGAGCGGCGAGCGCAGGCGCGCGCTTGTCCTACCCCTGGCAGGGCTCGTCCGACCCCTGATAGGGGTCAATCGGGAGCGTTCGTGCGCGTGCGGCGCACCCGGATGACGACGTCCCGCACCCGATCGCCGTCCATCTCGATCTCGACGTCGTGGTGCTCGATGTCCCAGTGGCGGACCGTCGCGAGCCAGCCGAGACTCAGCCCGCGCTCGGGCCGCCGCTCGGTCGCGTGATAGACGAGCGTGCGCCGCCCGCCGTCGGCGACGCGCTGGTGGTGCTCGTCGGGGAGGCCGCAGATGCGGACGACGTCGTCGTACGTGGAGTCGCCCGGACGGATCTCCGCGAGCCGCTCCGGCGTCAGCCGCTCGGACCCGCCCGTGCGCAGCGCGCGCCCGAAGCGCAGCCGCGCGCGCAGGACCTGGGAGACCTGGCCGCTGATCATCCACAGCCCCGCGACGTTGCTGAGGATCAGGAGCCCGATGGAGATGAGCACGGGCCGCCAGGCGAAGACGCCGCGGTAATACGCGTACTGAATACGAAGGCCCTGGGCCCCGTCGGCGACGGCGCTGATGGGCAGCGCGACGGTCTCGGTGCCCGCGCGCAGCCGGCTGCCGCGCCGCACCGCGGTGGCCGGCTCGATGCCCTCGATCCTCAGATGCTCGGCGTCGGGGAAGGCCACCAGCAGGCGCGAGAAATCGCGGGCGAGCGGCACGATACGGTCGCGATGCTCGTGATACAGGGGGTAGAACACGACCGAGCCGATGTCACCCCAGCCGATGGACAGGACGTTCCGGCGACCCCAGAAGAATTCCTCGACCCATGTCGCGGGCTTGGGCCCGATCATGCCGCGTACGGGCATCGCCAGGTTCACGATCCAGTTCGGATCGCCGAGCTCGGGGGTCCAGGGGATCCGGATGATCGAGCCGGTGCCGGCCTGAGGCGCGTCGGGCCGCACGAACGACACGAACGAGGCCACGACGGGAATCGGCTCCGCGGGCACCGGCGCGCCGATCTGACTCATGCCGCGACGACGCAGCGTCAGGCGCCCGGAACCGACCGAGGAATACCCGCGCGCCAGCACCCAGCGCGACACGCCGTCATCGGCCGCGCCGGGCGCGGTGCCGGCGGCGATCTCCGCGGGCCACAAGAGCATCAGGTCCTGTCGCGCCGGCGCGCGGCCGGCCGTGAAGAGATTCCACGAGACCGTCACGTTGACGGCGTCCTGCACATCGGCGGGCGCGGTGGCCACCACCGTCAGCGGCCCGATCGTGAAATCCGGGCGGGAGGCCGCGGCGACGAAGGCCTGGGCCCCCGCGGGGGTGGGCGCCGCCGCCACCAGCGCGACGGTCACCACGAAGCCACCCCAGGCGCGGAGCATGGGCGTGATTGTACAATCCGGACGCCCAATGTCCCCGACGCACGTCGGCTCGTCACCGCGCCGCCGCGAGGACCCTCCGCTGCTCCGCGGCGGCGGCCGGTACCTCGACGACCTCCGCATCGACGACGTGTCGCACGCCGTCTTCGTGCGAAGCCCGCACGCGCACGCCCGGATCGCCGCCCTCGACGTGGACGCCGCGCGAAAAGCGCCGGGCGTGCTGGCCGTCGTCACCGC
>DASYTM010000082.1:0-37376 GCA_036002345.1 Candidatus Methylomirabilota bacterium
GGCGAGGGCTTCTCGCTGACCCATCTCTTCCTCGACGAGCGGCGCCGGGTGCTCGCGAGCGTCACGCGCGCCATGCTCGGCAAGCACGAGGAGACGTACCAGCGGATCTGGGAGGAGAACCGCAAGCTCGTCCATTACCTCCGCCAGGCCGACGCCCCCATCCCCGAGGCGCTCCGGCTCGTGGCCGGCCACGTCCTCGCCCAGGCGCTGCTCGAGGAGCTGGCGCGCTTCGACGCGGCCGGCGCCGAGGGCCCGCTGCCCGCCCGGCTCTTCGAGCTCGCGGGGGAGGCGACGGCGCTCGGTCTCGCGCTCGATCTCGCCGAGGGCAAGCCGGCCGCCACCCGCATGGTCACGCGGGCGCTCGAGGCCGTGGCGGCGGCGCCGGGCGAGGAGCGCGTGGCGGAAGCGCTGGCGCGGATCGAGGGCGCGAACCGCCTCGGCCTGCGCTACGGGCTGTGGGCGGCCCAGAACCGCTTCTTCGAGATCTGGAACCGGCACCGCGACGCGCACGCCCGGCTCGCCCCGCTGGGCGCCGTGCTGGGCTTCCGGCCCGGCGAGGGGACTCCGGCATGATGCGCGTGCCCCGCGCGACGTACCGGCTGCAGCTCGGGCCCGGGCTCACCTTCGACGACGCGGCGGCGCTCGTGGACTATCTCGACGCCCTCGGGGTGAGCGACGCCTACACGTCGCCGTTCCTGGAGACGGCCACCCAGGGCTCCCACGGCTACGACGTGGCCGACCACGATCGGCTGCGCGAGGAGCTCGGCGGCGAGCCCGCCTTTCAGCGCTTCGCGGCCGCGCTGCGCCAGCGGGGCATGGGCCTCCTCGTGGACGTCGTCCCGAACCACATGGGCATCGCGCAGAACCGCAACGCGAAATGGCTCGACGTGCTCGAGAACGGCCCGGCCTCCCCCGACGCCGCGTACTTCGACATCGACTGGAAGCCGGTGAAGACCGAGCTGGCCGACAAGGTGCTGCTGCCCATCCTCGGCGACCAGTACGGAGTCGTCCTCGACCGCGGCGACCTGAAGCTCGTGCTGGAGGACGGGCGGTTCCTCGTCCGCTACTTCGAGACCGTGCTGCCCATCGCGCCGCGCGCCTACGCGCGCATCCTCGGCCACCGCATCGAGGCATTCACGGGCGGCGACGGCGCCGACGCCCTCGCGCTCAAGTCGCTCATCACGTGGTTCGCCACCCTCCCGCCCCACACCGAGACGGACCCCGAGCGTGTCGCCGCGCGCCGGCGCGAGAAGGAGGCCGGCCGCGAGAAGCTGACGGCGCTGCTCGCGGAGTCGCCGGCCGTGCGCGCCTTCGTCGAAGAGAACGTGAAGGTCTTCAACGCCACGCCCGACCTGCTCGACGCGTTGCTCGCCGACCAGGCGTACCGCGCCGCCTACTGGCGCGTGGCCGGCGAGGAGATCAACTACCGCCGGTTCTTCGACATCAACGAGCTGGCCGCCATCCGCATGGAGGACCCCGCCGTCTTCGACGCGTCGCATCGGCTGCTCTTACGGCTGGTGCGAGAGGGCGCGGTCACCGGGCTGCGCATCGATCACCCCGACGGCCTCTACGACCCCGCCGACTATTTCCGCCGGCTGCAGCAGGAAGCGGGAGGCGAGATCTACGTGGTGGCCGAGAAGATCCTGGCGCCGGGCGAGCAGCTGCCGGAGACGTGGGCGACCGCGGGCACCACGGGTTACGAGTTCCTCAATCTCCTGAACGGGATCTTCGTGGACCGCGCCCACGCGCGCGCCATGGAGCAGAACTACGCGCGGCTGATCCGCCACCGGCCGGGGTTCACCGAGATCGTGCACGACTGCAAGCGGCTGATCATGGAGACCTCCATGGCCTCCGAGCTGCACGTGCTCGCGCACCGGCTGAACCGGATCTCGGAGCGGCACCGGGCCTCCCGCGACTTCACGCTGGGCGCGCTCACGCGGGCGCTCAGGGAAGTGATCGCGGCCTTCCCGGTGTATCGGACCTACGTCACCGGCGAGGGCGTGAGCGATCGCGATCGAGAGTACGTGCGGCGGGCCATCGCCACGGCGCGGCGCCAGGTGGCCTCGGCGGACGCGTCGATCTACGACTGGCTCGAGCAGGTGCTCACCCTCGACGCGCCTCCGAGCGGCGACGAGGCGGCGCGCCGCGAACGGCTCGAGTTCGTGATGCGCTTCCAGCAGATCACGGGGCCCGTCACCGCCAAGGGCTTCGAGGACACCGCCCTCTACCGCTTCAACCGGCTCGTCTCCCTCAACGATGTGGGCGGCGATCCGAGCCGCTTCGGGGTGACGCTGGCCGAGTTCCACGCCGAGAACGCGGCGCGCGTGCGCCGCTCGCCCCACGCGCTCTCGGCCACCGCGACCCACGACACCAAGCGCGGCGAGGACGTCCGCGCGCGGATCAACGTGCTCTCCGAGATCCCCGACGAGTGGCGCCGCCACGTCGGGCTCTGGCAGCGCCTCAACCGCCGCCACCGCACCCTGGTGGACGGGCGCGCCGCGCCCGGCGCGAACACCGAGTACCTGATCTACCAGACCCTCGTGGGCGCGTGGCCCCTCGACGCGCCGCGCCTGCGTGACTACCTGATGAAGGCCGTCCACGAGGCGAAGACCCACACCTCGTGGATCAACCCCGACGTCCGCTACGACGAGGCCATCGCCAAGTTCGCGGAGGCCCTGCTCGATCCCGCCCGCTCGCAGGCCTTCCTCGACGCCTTCACGCCGTTCCAGGCGCGCGTCGCGCACTTCGGCGCGCTCAACTCGCTGGCGCAGACGCTCATCAAGATCACGGCCCCCGGCGTGCCCGACTTCTACCAGGGCACCGAGCTCTGGGACCTGAGCCTCGTCGATCCCGACAACCGCCGCCCGGTGGACTGGGCGCTGCGCCGCCGGCTGCTCGGCGAGCTCGAGCGCCGTCTCGCCGCGCACGGCGACCGGCCCGGCTTCGCCTTCGAGCTCTTCAAGGCCAAGGAGGACGGGCGCGTGAAGCTGTTCCTGATCCGCGAGGCCCTCGGCTTCCGCCGCGCCCGGAGCGCGCTCTTCGCCGGCGGCGACTACCGGCCGCTGGAGGCGCGCGGCCCGCTCGCCGAGCACGGCTGCGCGTTCGCGCGTGTGGGCGAGGGCGGGGCGGCGCTCACCGTGGTGCCGCGCTTGCTCGCGCGGCGCGGCCTCGAGACGCCGCCGCTCGGCCCCGAGTACTGGGAGGACACCACCCTCGCCGTGCCGCCCGACCTCGGCGCGCGCTTCGTCAACGCCCTGACGGGGGAGCGGGTGGAGGCGCGCGACGGCGCGCTCGCGCTCGGCGACGTCTTTGCCCACTTCCCGGTGGCCCTGCTGGCCTCGGAGGCGGACCAGTGACGCGGGTCGCCTCGCAGCCCTTCGTCTTCACCGGGTGCGTGGAGCTCCGGCAGTCGCTCGACCACCGCGCCACCGACGAGCGCGAGCTCCTCGAGCGGCTGGAGGAGGTCCCGGCGGGCTCGGTCTTCTATCACACGCACGGCTACTTCCTGCGCCACCGGCCCATCACCACCGCCTACGGCAACGACTTCGCAGCGTGGGTGGCCACGCAGGTGCGCGACCAGGTGCTGGCCGAGCGGCTGGCCGTGGTGAACCCCTTCGAGTTCGCGAGCCTCGAGGCCCTGCGCGAGGAGCTGGCGTCGATCATCCACGACCACCTGCTCCGGCTGTCCGCGGTGCCGCGCGTGGAGTTCGGCGAGCCCTTCTACTTCCAGCAGTCGCACATCGTGGAGGTCCCGCTCGGGACGGGCGCCACCACCCTGGCGGAGTTCCGCGCGGGCCTGGCCGCCGTCGACGCGAGCGCGATCTACTTCCACATGGTGGAGGCGCGCGCGCGGCTGGGCCGCCGCGCCGGCGACTTCGCGGAGTGGCTCCGCACCTCGCTCGAGATGCCCGCCCTCGCCGACCGCATCGAGCGGATCGACACGTACATGACGAGCCTCGAGCGCGTGCGCGCGCGCGTGCTCGGCCTGGTGGACACGGCCCTGGAGGAGGCGGCATGATCCGCGTCGAGGATTACCGCCGCGTCGCGCCGCCCGGGGTGGTGGACATCATCCTCACCCTCGCCCAAGAGGTGCGCGGGCGGCGCTTCCTCCATCTCTCGGCCGGGCGCTTCGGCTCCGGCCCCGCCGAGATCTTGCAGACGCTGGTGCCGATGATGTCCGACCTCGGCATCGACGCCGCGTGGGAGATCACCGGCGGCGATCCGGGCTTCTACGCGACGGCGGCCGCGCTGCAGGCGGCGCTGCGCGGCAGCGAGCGCGTGCTCACCGACGAGGCGCTGGACCACTTCGTCGAGATGAACCGGGTGAACGCCAAGAAACTCGCCCTCGAGGCCGACCTCGTCCTCGTCCACGACGTGCAGCCCGCCACGCTGGTGGCGCAGCGGCCCGAGCGCGGCCGCTGGGTCTGGGACTGCCACTTCGACGCCTCGCGGCCGCAGCGGCGCGCCTGGACGTTCTTCCGCCCGTTCGTCAACCAGTACGACGCCGCGATCTTCGCGCTGCCGAGCTTCAGCCGGCGCCTCGGCGTGCCGAAGTACGTCATCCACCCCACCATCGACCCGCTGTCGGAGAAGAACCGCGAGCTGGCGCCCCGCGAGGTGACGAGCCTGCTGCGCGCGCTCTCCGTCCCCCAGGACAAGCCGCTGCTGCTGCAGATCGGGGGCTTCACGGCCGCCGAGGATCCCCTCGGCGTCGTCAATGCCTACCGCCTGGTGAAGAAGCATCACGACGTGCGGCTGGTGCTGGCGGGCACCTCGGGCGGCGACCCCGAGAGCCTGGAGATCCTGAACGACCTCCGCGAGGCGGCCGGGAGCGACCGCGACGTCCTGGTGCGCGAGCTGCCCCCCGACGCCGCGCTCCAGATCAACGCGCTGCAGCGCGCGGCGACCATCGTGCTCCAGAAGTCGGTGCGCGAGTCGTTCGGGCTCGGCGCCGCCGAGGCCATGTGGAAGGGCAAGCCCGTCATCGGCGGCTACGTCGGCGGCCTGCCGCAGCAGATCATCTACGACGTCACGGGCTACGTGGTGAGCTCGGTGGAGGGCGCGGCCTTCCGCGTGCGCCACCTCCTCAACTCGCCGGAGCTCATCGCGCGCATGGGCGCGGCCGGGCGCGAGCACGTGCGCCGCTCGTTCCTGATCACGCGCCAGCTCCTCGACTACATGGCGCTCTTGATCCACCTGACGAAGTGAAAGCACCCGCGATTGGAATCACGCCGTTGAGCGGAGCCACGCGTGCCTAGAGCAGGCCACCCACGGCGCAAGCCGTCCGCGCGGACCCCGCGACAATGACCGCTCCTGACGTCGCCGTCGCGCTGCTCACCTACAACAACGCCGAGACGGCGAAGACGGTGGCCGCGACGGCGGCGGCCGGCCTCGCCCGCCACTTCCCCGGCGTGAGCGCGACGCTCGTCAACGCCGACGCGGGCTCCTCGGACGGCACGCCCGACCTCCTGGAGGCCGCGGGGCTGCCCATCGTCGCCGTGCGCTACGAGCCGCCCGCGGGCGAGCGCGCGGCCGTACCCTTTCACGGCGTGCCGGGGCGTGGCGAGGGCCTGCGCGCGGTGTTCGCGGCCGCGCACGAGCTCAAGGCGCGCGCGTGCATCGTGCTCGAGGCCGACGTCATCTCGGCCTCGCCGGACTGGATGCAGGGGCTCGCGGGGCCGATCCTCGGCGAGAAGGCGGATTTCGTCGGGCCCGCCTACGCGCGCCATCGCTGGGAGGGCACCATCACCCGGCTGCTCCTGGCCCCGCTCGTGCGCGCGCTGTACGGCCGGCGGCTGCAGCAGCCGTTCGGCGGCCAGCTCGCGCTGTCGTCGCGGCTGATCGAGCACCTCCTCGTGCATCCCAAGTGGAACTGGGCGGGCCGCGACGTCAGCGATCTCTGGATCACCGGCGCGGCGATCGCCGACGGGTTCTCGGTGTGGGAGGCGTGGCTCGGCCCCCACCTCGTCCGCTCGCGCACGCGCACCGCCGACCTGCCCACCATGCTCGCCGAGACGCTGGGCGCCGTCTTCACGCTGATGAACCGCCACCAGGACCTCTGGCTCGAGGTGCGCGGCAGCGAGCCGCTGCCCACCGTCGGCGAGCCGGCCGCGCCGCTCGTGGATCCGCGCCCGCTCCCGGTGGAGCCGATGCTCGACGCGTTCCGGCTCGGCGTGCGCGACCTCCTCCCCATCTGGGAGCTGATCCTGGCGCCCGAGACGCTCGGCGACCTGCTCGTGCTGGACGGGGCCTCGGGCGCGGCCTTCCGCTTCCCCGACGATCTCTGGGCCCGCATCGTCTACGAGTTCGCCCTGGGGCATCATTACGCCGTCGTGCATCGCGACCATCTCCTGCGCTCGCTCGTGCCGCTCTATCTCGGGCGCACCGCCGCCTACGTGCAGGCGACGCGCGTGGCGACGGCGGCCATGACGGAGCGGGCGCTGGAGAGCGCGGCGGGCGCGTTCGAGCGACAGAAAGCCTATCTCGTGGAACACTGGCGCTAACACCCCATGGCCCAGGCCCGACGAGCCCGCGTCCCCGTCCGCAAGGAGCCCGGCGCGCCCGTCCGCGCCCGCAAGACCGCGGGCGCGCGGGGCGAGCTGCCCGGGGCCGCTGATCTCAAGCGCACCGTCGTGATCGAAAACATCGCGCCCGCCGTGGACGGCGGCCGCTATCCCGTCAAGCGGGAGGTCGGCGCCACCTTCGAGGTGACCGCCGACATCTTCAAGGAGGGCCACGAGGTCCTGGTCGCCTTCCTGCTCTACCGCCGCGCCGACGCGCGCGACTGGCGCGAGACCCCCATGCGCTTCGTCGACAACGACCGCTGGGCCGGCGCGTTCGTGCTCGCGGACAACGCGCGCTGGGTCTACACGATCGAGGCGTTCGCCGACACCTTCCGCTCCTGGCTCGCCGATCTCGCCAAGCGCGTGGAGGCGGGACAGGACGTGGCGAGCGAGCTCCTGGAGGGCGTGGCCCTGATCCGCGCCGCCGCGAAGCGCGCGCGCGGCGATCATCGCGACGCCCTGGCCGCGTACGCCCGCCGTCTCGAGACGGCGCACACGCAGGCCGAGGCCGTCGCGATCGCGCGCGACTCGCGGCTGGCGCACTTCATGGACGCCAACCTCGACCGCAGCGCGGCCACGCGGGCCGCGCGCGAGTACGAGGTGATGGCCGACCGCGAGCGCGCCCGCTTCGCGGCCTGGTACGAGTTCTTTCCGCGCTCGAGCGGCGACGGGAACCACGGCACGTTCAAGGACGCCGAGGCGCAGCTCGACCGCGCGGCGGCCATGGGGTTCGACGTCGTCTACCTGCCCCCCATCCACCCCATCGGCCGCGCCCACCGCAAGGGCAAGAACAACGCGCTGACCGCGCAGCCCGGCGAGCCGGGCAGCCCGTGGGCGATCGGCGGCGTGGAGGGCGGCCACGACGCCGTGCACCCCGACCTCGGCACCCTCGACGACTTCGACCGCTTCGTGGAGGCGGCGGCGCGCCGCGGCCTGGAGGTCGCGCTCGACTTCGCGATCCAGGCCTCGCCCGATCACCCGTGGGTGCGCGAGCATCCCGAGTGGTTCTTCCACCGGCCCGACGGCACCATCAAGTACGCGGAGAACCCGCCGAAGAAGTACCAGGACGTCTACCCCGTGAACTTCGCCGGCGACGATCCCGGTCCGCTGTGGCAGGAGATGAAGCGGGTCATCGAGTCCTGGATCGGCCACGGCGTGAAGGCGTTCCGGGTGGACAATCCCCACACCAAGCCCGTGCGGTTCTGGGAGTGGCTGATCCGTGCCGTGCAGCTCCGGCACCCCGAGACGATCTTCCTCGCCGAGGCCTTCACGCGGCCGAAGATGATGAAGGCGCTGGCCAAGGCGGGCTTCACCCAGTCGTACACCTACTTCACGTGGCGCAATCACAAGCAGGAGCTCATCGACTACTTCACGGAGATCACCACGCCGCCGGTGTCGGACTACTTCCGCGGCAACCTCTGGCCCAACACGCCCGACATCCTGCACGAGATGCTCGTGAAGGGCGGGCCGCCCGCGTTCAAGTTCCGGCTCGTGATGGCGGCCACGCTGTCGTCGCTGTACGGCATCTACAGCGGCTACGAGCTCTGCGAGAACACGCCGGTGCGCGAGGGCTCCGAGGAGTATCTCGACTCCGAGAAGTACCAGCTCAAGCCGCGCGACTGGGACGCGCCCGGCAACCTCACCGACTACGTCACGCGGCTCAACCACGTCCGGCGGGCGCACCCGGCGCTGCAGCGCTACGACAATCTGACGTTCTACGACGCCGACGATCCGGCCGTGCTCTGGTACGGCAAGGCGAGGGGCGAGGACCGCGTGTTCGTCGCCGTCAACCTCGATCCGTTCCAGACGCGGACGAGCATGGTGGAGATCCCGCTCGCGGCCATGGGGCTGGCGCCCGACCAGCCCTATCGCATGCGCGAGCAGTTCTCGGACACGGTCTGGGAATGGCGCGGCCCGCGCGGTTACGTCGAGCTCGACCCGCAGCGCGCCCCCGCGCAGATCTTCGTCTTCGAGAAGTAGCTCCCGTGCCCGACTGGTACAAAGACGCGGTCTTCTACGAAGTCCACGTGAAGGCGTTCATGGACGCCGACGGCAACGGCGTCGGCGACTTCGCGGGGCTCACCACCAAGCTCGATTACCTGCACGACCTCGGCGTGGACTGCCTCTGGATCCTGCCCATGTACCCGTCGCCGCTGCGCGACGACGGCTACGACATCGCCGACTTCTACGGGATCCACCCGTCCTACGGCAGCGTGGAGGACTTCCAGAAGTTCCTCGACGCCGCGCACGACCGCGGCCTGCGCGTCATCGCCGACCTCGTGCTGAACCACACCTCCGACGCCCACCCGTGGTTCCAGGCCGCCCGCGCCGGCCGCGACGCCCCCGACCACGACTGGTACGTGTGGAGCGACACCGACCAGAAGTACCGCGACGCGCGCATCATCTTCACCGACACGGAGAAGTCCAACTGGACCTTCGATCCCGTGGCGCGGCAGTACTACTGGCACCGCTTCTTCAGCCATCAGCCCGATCTGAACTACGACAACCCCGCCGTCAAGGCGGCCATGCTGGACGTGATGCGCTTCTGGCTCGACCGCGGCCTCGACGGGTTCCGCTGCGACGCCGTGCCCTACCTCATCGAGCGCGAGGGCACGAGCTGCGAGAACCTGCCCGAGACCCACGAGATCTCCAAGCAGTTCCGGCGCGTCATCGACGCCGACTACGGCGGCAACCGCGTGCTGCTCGCCGAGGCCAACCAGTGGCCGGAGGACGTGCGCCCCTACTTCGGCGAGGGCGACGAGTTCCACATGGCCTTCCACTTCCCGCTCATGCCCCGCCTGTACATGGGCGTGCGGCGGGAGGACCGGCTGCCCATCACCGACATCTTCACCCACACGCCCGCGATCCCGCCCAACTGCCAGTGGTGCCTGTTCCTCCGCAACCACGACGAGCTGACGCTCGAGATGGTGACGAACGAGGAGCGGGACTACATGTACTACGCGTACGCCTCCGATCCGTCGATGAAGCTCAACCTCGGCATCCGCCGGCGCCTCGCGCCGCTGATGGACAACGACCGCCGGCGCATCGAGCTGCTGAACTCGCTGCTCCTGACCCTGCCGGGCAGCCCGATCATCTACTACGGCGACGAGATCGGCATGGGCGACAACGTCTACCTCGGCGACCGCAACGGCGTGCGCACGCCGATGCAGTGGACGGGCGATCGCAACGCGGGCTTCTCGGCGGCGGACCCCGGCGCCCTCTACCTGCCCGTCGTCACCGATCCCGTGTACCACTACCAGGCCGTCAACGTGGCCGCGCAGGAGAAGGACCCGGCGTCGCTGCTCAACACGATGCGGCGGCTGATCACGGTGCGGAAGCGCTCGGCCGCGTTCGGCCGCGGGACGATCGAGTTTCTGCGCCCGCGCAACCAGGCCGTGCTCGCCTACCTGCGCGTGTGGCGTGAGGAGACGGTGCTGATCGTCGCCAACCTCTCGGCGCGCACGCAGCCCGTGGAGCTGGACCTCGCCGCCCACGTCGGCGCCGTGCCCGTGGAGATGCTGAGCGCCAGCCGCTTTCCTCCTATCGCCGCCACGCCGTACTTCCTCAGCCTCGGTCCCCACGACTCCTACTGGTTCCGGCTCGAGCGCCACGAGCGCCGGCCGGTGCGCTACGGGATCGAGGACACCGCCATATGACGGATCCGCCCGCGGACCTCGCGGCGTGGCTCGTCACGCAGCGGTGGTTCGCGGGGAAAGCGCGGCGCATCCGCGGCGTGGCCGTGCAGGATCGGCTGCGCGTCGGGCCCGGCATCCTGTCCGTGGTCGCCGTCGGCTTCGACGACGCGCCCGCGGGCGACGTCGACCGCTACCTGGTCACGCTGACGTCGAGTGAGCGCGCCGAGGACGCCCTCGACGACCCCGCGTTCTGCCGCGCGCTCCTCGACGTGGCGCGACGCGGGGAGACGGTGCGCGGCGAGCGTGGCACGCTCTCGGGCCGGCCCGGCCGCGCGTTCCCGCGGGACCTGCCGGCCGCGGTCGCCGTCCGGCGGCTGCACGGCGAGCAGAGCAACACGTCGGTCGTCATCGGCGAGGCGCTGATCATGAAAGTCTTTCGCCGCCTGGCCGACGGGATCAACCCCGACGTCGAGATCACCCGGTTCCTCACCGAGCACACCGCGTTCACCGGCACCCCGCGGCTGGCCGCCACCCTCGAGTACGCGCCGGGTGACGGCACGTCGGCGACGCTGGCCATGGTGCAGGAGTTCGTGGCGGACGGGGGCGACGGCTGGCGCTGGATGCTCGAGCGGCTCGCCGCCGGCGACCGGGCCCTCGCCGCCCTCGCCCGCCTCGGCGAGCGTACCGGCGCCCTGCACGCGGCCCTCGCCACGCCCACCGCCGATGCCGCCTTCGGCGCCGAGCCGATCACCGCCGCCGACGTCGTGGCGTGGGCCGACGGCGTGCGGCGCCAGGTCGAGGCCGCGCGCCGCGCCGCGCGCGGGCGGACGCTGCCCGCCGTGCCCGACGTCGGCGGCCCGGCGGGGCTCGGCGCGCTCGTGGGCCGCGCGAAGATCCGCCACCACGGCGACTTCCACCTGGGCCAGACGCTCGCCGTCGGCGGCGGCCGCGACTTCGCCATCATCGACTTCGAGGGCGAGCCGCTGCGCCCCCTCGCCGAGCGCCGGGGCAAGCACACGCCGCTGCGCGACGTGGCGGGGATGCTGCGCTCGTTCGGCTACGCGGCGGCCAGCGCGGACCTGGCGCCGGCGGAGCGGACGGCGTGGGAGCGCGACGCGCGCGCCGCCTACCTGCGCGGGTATCGCGCGGTGACGGCCGGCGCGCCGTTCGTGCCCCCGGGCGACGCGGCGTTCGCGCAGGCGCTGGCCGTCCTGGAAGTGGAGAAGGCGGCCTACGAGATCGTCTACGAGGCGAACAACCGGCCGAACTGGCTCGACATCCCGCTCGCGGGATTCCTCAGCGCGACGGCCGCGCTTGGGCGGCCGGCTGGGGCGGCGTGAACACGAGGCTGACCGCCGACCACGACTCCTTGTCGAACACGACGATCAGACCCTCGTCGTAGAGATACGAGTCGGTCCCGCCCTCCTTGCTCACGCCATCCGGCTTCCCCCAGCCCGTGATGATCGTGTCCCGCGTGAAGATGTTCGGGCGCGGATCGAGCCGGAACGAGCGGACCACGTCGCGCTTGAAGCCGCCCACCTGGAGCAAGCCGAAGTCCACGATCATGCGGACCATGCCCGTCGGCGCCTGCACGCCCTCGTAGACCCAGCGCGTCGTGTCGTAGCTCTCGACCTTCTGGGCCTCGCTGCGCGTGGGGCTGCCGAAGTAGGCGCGCACGTGCTCCATCGTGCTGCTGGCCGGCACGATCGTGGCCCACTCCGCGGCGGCGGCCGGGCCGGCCAGCCCTGCCCACAGCGCGAGCAGCACGACGAGAACGCGCACGTCAGAACCCCAGCGCCACGCCGTCGCCCCGCGGGTCGGCGCCCCCCTGCATCGCACCATTGCCGAAGACGATGGCGTGCGCGTGACCGGTGCGCCCGAAGAACTCGCCCGCGGGCTTGACGGGATGGCCCTTGCGCGCGAGCGCCGAGAACACCGTGCGCGGCAGGCGGCTCTCGAGATGGATCGTGTCGGCGGGCTCGCCGGGCAGGAACGCGCCGATGAGGAAGCGCGGCCGCTCGATCGCCTCCTGCGGGTCGAGGCCGTAGTCGAGCAGGTTGGTGAGGATCTGTACGTGGAACATCGCCTGGCCGTTGCCGCCCATCGTCGCCAGCGCCGCCGCGGGCTTCTCGTCGCGGGTCACGATCGAGGCCACCAGCGTGTGGAACGGCCGCTTGCGCGGCGCGAGCGCGCTCGGATGCGCGGGGTCGAGCTGGAAGTGGCGGCCGCGGTTCTGCAGCACGACGCCGCAGCCGGGCACCACGATGCCCGAGCCGAAGGGGTTGAAGAGGCTCTGGATCACGCTCGCCACGTTGCCGTGGCGGTCGGCCACCACGAAGCCCGTGGTGTCGCCCTCGGGATCGCCCGCGGCATAGGCCTGAGCCTTCTTCGCGTCGAACGCCTTGCGGCGCCGCGCCGCGTATGTCTTGTCGAGCAGCTCGGCGAGCGGCACGCTGGCGTGGGCGGGATCGCCGATCCAGCGATCGCGGTCCGCGTACGCGAGCTTCACGACTTCCAGCAGCAGGTGCAGGTGCTGCACGGAGTGGAGCGGCCGCTTCGCGAGCGGGAAGCGCTCGAGGATGTTGAGCGCGATGAGGGCGGCGAGGCCCTGCGTCGGGGGCGGCGTCTCCCAGACGCGCGCGCCGCGGTACGTCGTGGAGATCGCCTCGCCCCACTCGCCCGTGTGCGCGGCGAGATCCTCGGGAGTCAGGAAGCCGTCCGCCGCCATCCGCTCCGCGATGGCCCGGCCCACGCGGCCCGTGTAGAAGAGGTCCGGGCCCTCGGCGGCGAGGTCGCGCAGCGTACGCGCGAGATCGCCCTGCACGAGGGGCTCGCCCATCGCGGGCGCGCGCCCGCCCGGGCGGAACACGCGGTGCCACTCGGCGTCGGGCGTGAATCGCGCGAACTCCTCCGTGTACTGGCTCTGCAGCGACGTGAACGGAAACGCCTCCGCGTAGCGGATGGCCGGCTCGAGCAGCGAGGCGAGGGGCCGCGTCCCGAAGCGCTCGAGCAGCATGCCCCAGCCGCGCACGCAACCGGGCACGCTCACGGTCATGGCGCCGACCACGGGCAGCGCCTCGGCGCCGCGGCGCTTGAGCTCCTCGAGCGAGGCGCGCGAGCCCGAGCGGCCCGCGCCGTTCAGGAAGTGCACGCGCCGCGTGGCCGCCTCGTAGTAGAGGACGAAGATGTCGCCGCCCACGCCGCACATGGCGGGCTGCGTGACCGCGAGCACGGCGTTGGTGGCGATGGCGGCGTCGGCGGCGGTGCCGCCCGCGCGCAGCACGTCGAGCCCGGCCACCGTCGCGTAGGGATGCGCGGAGGCCACCATGCCGTCGCGGCCGAGGGCGACGGGGCGATGCGCGTAACCGATCTGGGGCACGGGTCAGGCCTCCTTGAAGAGCCGCGTGATCTCGTCCTGGGCGAAGAGCGGCAGCGGCCACGACTTCGTGCCCTCGACGAGGGTGACGCCCTGGGCGCGGTCCACCACCTGGCCGATGAAGTGACAGTCGATGGATTCGCGCGCGAGCGCGTGGATGACCACGCCGGCCTCGGCGGGGTCGAGGGTCATCAGCAAGGCGCCGGAGGCGATGGTGCCGAGTGGGTCGAGGCCGAACGCCTCGCACAGGAGGCGGCCCTCGGGCAGCACCATCACGCGATCGCGGTCGACGCGGAGCCCGACGCCGGCGGCGTCGGCCAGCTCGTGCAGCGCGGTGGCGATCCCGCCCTCCGTCGGATCGTGCATGGCGTGGACGGTGGCGAGCTCGCAGGCGATCTCGGCCTCCGGGCGCACGCTGATGCCCGGCGATTTCAGGAACCCCTTCGCCCGGCGGATGGCGGCGGCCGGCACGCCGCGCGCGCGCGCCTCCGCCTCCTTCTCGCGCGCGATGAGGGCGGCGCCCTCGAGCGGCACGCCTTTGGTCAGCACGATCGCGTCGCCCACGCGCGCGCCGCCCGTGGTCACGAGCTTGTCCTTGGCGACCTCGCCGAGCATCGTGCCCGCCACGATGGGACGGGCGATGCCGCGCGTGATCTCGGTGTGGCCGCCCACCAGCGTGACCTCCAGCTCCTCGCAGGCGTCGGCGAGCTGGGCGAAGAGCGCGCGTACGCCGTCCTCGTCCGTCGTCTCGGGCGGCAGCAGCAGCGTGGCGAGAAACCAGCGGGGCGTGGCCCCGCGCACCACCACGTCGTTGGCGTTGACGTGGAGCGCGTACCAGCCGATGTCGTCGGTGGCGAACGTGATCGGATCGGCGGTGGCGACCAGATACCGATCGCCGAGGTCGATGACGGCGGCGTCCTCGCCCACGCGCGGGCCCACCACGACGCGCGGATCGGGGCGGACGTGCTTGTCGAGAACCGCCTGCAAGAGTCGGCCGGGAAGCTTCCCGAGTGGCAGGAACGGCATCGCGCCCCGTAGTATACCGTGGTGCCGCGGGACCCGATCGTGGAGTGCGTGCCGAACGTGAGCGAGGGTCGCGACGCGGCGCGCCTCGCGCGCTTCGCGGCCGCCGTGCGCGACACGCCCGGTGTCACGCTCGCCGACGTCCACGCCGATCCCGATCACCACCGCTCGGTCTTCACCTTCCTCGGCGCGCCCGACGCCGTGGCCGCCGCCGCCGTGTCGCTGGCGGGCGCCGTCTTCGCGGAGATCGACATGCGCGAGCACCGCGGCATCCATCCGCGCATCGGCGCCCTCGACGTGCTGCCGTTCGTGCCGCTCGCGGGCGCGCCGATGGCGGTCGCGATCCGCCTGGCGCACACCGTGGGCGCGGCGCTCGCCGCCCACCACGCGCTGCCGGTCTACTACTACGGCGAGGCCGCGCGGCGCCCCGAGCGCCGCGTGCTGCGCGAGCTGCGCCACGGCGAATACGAAGGGCTCGCGGCCCGCCTGGGCACGGCGAACGGCCGGCCCGACGACGGCCCCGCGCGGTTCGACCCGCGCGCCGGCGCGATCCTCGCGGGCGCGCGCCACGTGCTGATCGCCTACAACGTGTGGCTGGCCAGCCAGGACCTGGACGCCGCGCGCGCGATCGCGCGCGAGGTGCGAGCCAGCAGCGGCGGGCTGCCGGCCGTGCAGGCCCTCGGCCTGCCCCTGGCGAGTCGTCATCGCGTGCAGGTCTCGATGAACCTGCTCGACCATCGCGTGACGCCGATCCCGGCCGCCTTCGACCGCGTGGCCGAGGCCGCGGGGCGGCGCGGGATCGCCGTCGAGCGCGGCGAGCTGGTCGGACTGGCCCCGCGCGCGGCGTTCGCGGGCCGGACGCCGGCGTCGGTGGGCCTACCCGACTTCACCGACGCCCACGCCCTCGACCGATATATGGCCGGCTAGCGGGAACGCGGCAATCGAGGGACGCCACGGCGTTGCCGGGGCGCGGCGAGCGGTTGTCCGGCGATCGAGCAGCGCCACGGCGTTGCCGGGGCGCGGCGAGCGCTGGGGGGTATGGGGGGCCATGTCGGGGCCCCCCATCTCAATAGACCAGCTTCAAGAGGTCGGCGGTGAGGTCGTAGAGCTGGGCGCAGCCCGCCGGCCCGCCGAGGTGGAGCTGGATCCGCCGGCGCAGTCCCTCGTCCACCGTCTCGCCGAGGAGCGCCGCGATCTTGCGCTGCGGCTCCGAGCAGATCCCCATGTAGGGCAGCCGCGGCGTGACGTGCTCGGCCTTGACGACGCGGCCGGCGGCGTCGATCTCGTACGTGATCTCGAAGCCGTGGGCGTTGTCGTACATCGAGTGGAACAGCCCGAGCCCGCCGTCGCGGCGCTCGAGCCGCATCACCTTGCGGCGCTCGAACACGCCGCGCTGGCCTGGCCGCGGGCTGTAGAGGTCGGGCTGCATCGGCGACGTCACCGTCCGCGTACCGAACACGGCGCGGCCGGCCGCGCTGTAGGTGAAGCAGGAGTCGGGGAGCTCGGGCCAGCCCGTGGTGTCGAGTGTCCAGCAGTCGAGCGGATCGCCGCTGGCCGCGCGCTCCGCCCGCTCACGCGGCAGCTTCGCGACCTGGCGCGCCAGCCGCGCGGCCTCGATCACCGCGTCCACGGCCAACGCGGCCCCGGCGGCGCCGCCCGTCGCGTCGAGCGCGCGCCGGGTGAGGCCGCCGACCATGGCCACGCCCGCGAGCCGTGAGACGCCGTCGCTGACCGATGCGGCCACGTCGCCGTAGAGCGGCCGGCAGCGCGCGGCGCGGATGGCGTACTCCGGCGTGGGCGTGGCCACGATCTCGACCTCGAGCGCGCGCTCCGGGTCCTCCACGCGCACCACGTGGGTGAGGGCGTCGTCGTGCGTGTTGTCCACGCGGCCGGTCGTCACGCGCTCGTAGCGATCGCGACCGCGCAGCAGAACCGGCTCGATCACGGCTTCATCGGGCTCGAGCCGCCCGCGAGGTACTTCTCCGGCTCGCGATCGAACTTCTGCTTGCAGCCCAGCGCGCAGAAGTAATACGGCTGCCCCTTGTAGACCGACTGGGCGGCGGCCTTCGCGGGCTCGACGGTCATCTTGCACACGGGATCAGTCGCCATACGGCCTCCAGCGTTTCAGTCGCAAGCTGTTCGTCACCACGGACACGGACGAGAACGCCATGGCGGCGCCGGCGAGGATCGGCGAGAGCAGCACGCCCCAGATCGGATAGAGCAGCCCCGCCGCCACCGGAATCAGCACCACGTTGTAGCCGAACGCCCACACGAGATTTTCCTTCACGATGCGGATCGTGCGGCGCGAGAGATCCACGGCGTGCACGACGCCCCAGAGGTCGCCGCGCATCAGCGTCACGTCGGCGGCCTCGATCGCCACGTCCGTGCCCGAGCCCATGGCGATGCCGACGTCGGCCTGCGCGAGGGCCGGCGCGTCGTTGATGCCGTCGCCGACCATCGCGACGCGCCGGCCGTCCGCCTGGAGCCGCCCGATCTCACGCGCCTTGTCCTCGGGCAGCACCTCGACCAGCACGCGATCGACGTCGGCCTCGCGCGCGATGGCCGTCGCCGTGCGCCGGTCGTCGCCCGTCAGCATCGCGACCTCCAGCCCGCGCCGTCGAAGCGCCGCCACCACCGCGCGTGCCTCGGGCTTGAGCGTGTCGGCCACGGCCACGAGGCCGAGGGGGCGAAACGCCACGGCGAGATACACGACCGTCTTGCCCGCCTTTGCCAGCGCCTCCGCCCGCGGCGCCAGCACGCTCACGTCCACGCCGCGCGCCTCCATCAGCGTGCGGTTGCCGAGGAGCAGCCGGCCTTCCGGCGCCTGCGCGTCGATCCCCTGCCCGGGCACGGTCACGAACTCCGCGACCGCCGGCATCGGCAGCCCGAGCTCCTTGGCACGCGCGACGATCGCCTCGCCGATCGGGTGCTCCGAGCCTTGCTCGGCGGCGGCCGCGAAGGCGAGCACGTCGTCGCCATTCACACCAGGCGCCGCCACGACGTCCGTCACGCTGGCCCGGCCGACCGTCAGCGTCCCGGTCTTGTCGAAGACGACCGTGTCCACGCGATGCAGCGTCTCCAGCGCCTCCGCGCTCTTGACGAGGACGCCGAGCTCGGCGCCGCGGCCGGTGGCCACCATGATCGCCGTCGGGGTGGCCAGCCCCATCGCGCACGGGCACGCGATCACGAGCACCGCGACGGCGTTGGTGAGGGCGTAGAGCCACGACGGCTCGGGGCCGAGGAGCCACCAGCCGGCGAACGTCAGCGCGGCGATGACGAGGACGACGGGCACGAAGACGGCGGCCACCCGGTCCGCCAGACGCTGGATCGGCGCGCGCGAGCCCTGCGCTTCTTCGACCAGTTTCACGATGCGCGCCAGCGTCGTCTCGGCGCCGACCCGCGTGGCGCGGAAGACGAACGAGCCGGTGCGGTTCACGGTGCCGCCGAAGACCGTCGCGCCGGGCGCCTTCTCGACGGGCAGGCTCTCGCCGGTCAGCATGGACTCGTCCACGCTGGAGCCGCCCTCCACGACCTCGCCGTCCACCGGTACGCGCTCGCCGGGCCGGATCCGGATGAGATCACCGACCACGACGTCCGCGGTCGGGACGTCCACCTCCGCGCCGCCGCGCAGCACGCGGGCCGTGCGCGGCGCGAGCGAGACGAGCCGCCGGATCGCCTCCGACGTGCGGCCGCGGGCGCGGGCCTCCAGCCAGCGGCCCAGCGCGACGAGCGTGATGACCACGGCCGCCGTCTCGTAATACGGCATCACGCCGACAGCCATGAACGTGTGCGGCCGCAGCGTGACGGCGAGGCTGAAGAAGTACGCCGCGTTGGTGCCGAGCGAGACGAGCGTGGACATGCTCGCGCTGCGATAGCGCAGGTCGCGCAGGAAGCCGCGATGGAATTCCCAGCCCACCCAGAACTGCACGGGCGTGGCGAGCAGCAGCAGCATCCACGGGTCTCTGAGCCACGCCGGCGCCCACGGAAAGACTTCGGTCATGCTGCCGAGCACGATCGGGATCGAGAGCGCGACACCGGTGATGACCCGGGCGCGCAGACGCCGCTCCGCGGCGTCGCGCTCGGCTTGCTCGGTCCCGTCGGGCGCGGCACCCGGCGCGACGGGCGCCGGCGCCTCGGCCAGCTCGTAGCCCGCCGCGGCCACCGCGGAGGCCAGCCGCTGCGGGTCGGTGCGCGCGGGCTCCCATGCCACCGTCGCGCGCTCGGTGGCGAGGTTCACCGCCGCCTCGCTCACGCCGGGCACGCCGGTGAGCGCGCGCTCGACCTTGCCCACGCACGCCGCGCAGTGCATGCCGCGGACCGCGAAGGTGCGCTTGTCCATCAGCGCCCCCCGAAGCGGGCGAACACGTCGAGCAGCTCCTCGATCTTCTGCTGGCGATCGTTACGGCTGCCCGTGCGCATCGCGTCGGCCACGCACGACTCGATGTGACGGCCGAGCAGGAGCTTCTGGCACTGCTCGAGCGCCCCCTGCACCGCCGAGATCTGCAGCAGGATGTCCACGCAGTAGGCGTCGTTCTCGAGCATGCGCTGGAGGCCCTGGACCTGGCCCTCGATGCGCCGCAGCCGGCCGCGCGCCTTCGCCTTGATCTCGTCGTTCAGCATGGCCTGGTACCCCCAGGGGGTACTGTCCTCCCGGGGCCGCCTCCTGTCAAGCGCCGCGCGGCACCCGCAGGCGGAACGCGCCGGGCTCGAGCGTCAGCGTGACGGGCGTGACGCCGACCGGCTCGCCGTCCACGTGGGTCGGCAGCGGCGTCGGGGCGGTCACGGTCAGGCGGCGCGCGCGCTGGACGGTGATGCGAGGGTTTCGCAGATGCGTGCCCGGGTACACCGACGGCAGCCAGCGCAGCAGCTCCAGGCGGCCGAGGTCGCCCAGGATCACCACGTCGAACGCGCCGTCGGCGGGATCGGCGTCGGGCGCGATCTTCATGCCGCCGCCGAACCACCGGCCGTTGGCCGCCACGACGGCGGTGATCGGCGCCGCGGGCCGGGCCACGCCGTCCAGCTCGAGCGTGGCCGGCGTCGGCCGGTGGAGGTGCACGCTGGCGATCACGGTGGCGAGGTATGGCAGCGTGCCGCGGACGCGGACCGACTGCGCGCGGCGCGCGACGGCGGCGTCGAACCCGGCGCCCGCGGAGGTGACGAACCAGCGCCGGCGGCCGTCCGCCCACTCCGCGCGGCCGAGGTCGAAGCGCGCGTCGTGCCCGTCGGCCAGCGCGCGCACGGCGGCGACGGGATCGCGCGGGACGCCGAAGTTGCGGCTGGCGTCGCAGCCGCGGCCGGTCAGCACGGCGCCGACGACGGTCTCCGTGCCCGCGCCGCGCACGCCGTTCACCACTTCGTTGAGCGTGCCGTCGCCGCCCACCGCGACGACCAGCGGCGCGCCGGCCAGGGCCGCCTCGCGCGCGAGCCGCTCGCCGTCGCCGGAGGCGCGCGTCTCCACGTGCTCGGCGGGCAGCGTCGCGGCCATCACGTCGCAGAGCCGGCGCCACACGCGCGCCGTGCGGCCGCCGCCCGCGGCGGGGTTGACGACGACGACGGCGCGCGTCACTCGAAGAGCGAGATCTGCAGCGCGGCGGCGGCGGCCGCCGCCCGCGCCCGCGCGGCCCGCGCCTTCGCGGCCTTCGACATCGCCTTGCGCGGCTTGTCTTTGTCGGGCGGCGCCGTCTTCGGCAGCTTCCAGCCCTTCTGGTGCGCGATGCGCTCGCCCTGCTTGATCACCAGCATGTCCACGAGTCGTGCGAGCGGGTTACGCAGCAGCGTGAGGTACTTCTCCCAGTACCTCGGCGAGTGCGCCAGCGTGCGCATCTGGTCCAGGGCCAGCGCCAGCGCGGCGCGATCGCCCTTCTTCGCGGCGAGACGGAGATCGCCGAGGATCTTCTGGCCGCTGACGCGCGACGGCGGCTTCTTCGTCATTGGCGCGGGATGCTATCACGTTAGACTCGGGGGCAGACGACCGTGGATTCGCTTTTGATCCTGGGTCCGTACGCGGTGTGGTGCCTGGTGGCCGCCATCGTCTGGCGCTGGCTCGTCGCCGGCCGGCGGATGGCGCCGGCGCGGCGCGCGCTGCTCGTCGCGGTCCTGTTCGCGCCGACCCTCCATCCCATCGTGCGCGAGGCGGCGATCCTCGCGCCGGCGTCGCTGTCCCTGATCGCCATGCTCGTCATCGGCCTGGCGCCCGTCAATCGGGGCGCCGTCTCCTCCGACCTGCTCCGCTACGTGCTCGTGTACACGCTCGTTCCGCTGCTCGCGGTCTGGGGGTTGGCGTGGGCAGGCATGCGCGTCGCCGTGGCCCTGACTCACCGCAGCCGGATTTCGTAATCCTCCCGGTGCGGCTGCTTGTCGACGGGCTGCACGATGACCTTCACGTCGAGAGCCGCCTCCAGCCGCGACAGCTCCTCCCGCCCCTCGCCCTCGAAGTACCCGGCGAGATCCGGGTGCACGCGCGCGACGACCTCGTGGCGCGGGGGGTCGGTCTCGGCGGCGACCTTGGACTGGATGGCGCGGTAGACCTCGGCGGCGAGCGTCTCGTTGGACTTGGTGACGCCGGAGCCGCGGCAGGTCGGGCACGTCACGGAGAGCACGGCCCGGAGGTCCTGGCGGACGCGCTTGCGCGTCATCTCCACCAGGCCGAGCTCGGAGATCTCCAGTACGTTGGTGCGCGCCTTGTCCTCGGCGAGCGCGCGCTTGAGGGCCTTTTCGACCTGCTCGCGGTGCTCGGCCACCTCCATGTCGATGAAGTCGATGATGATGATGCCGCCGAGGTCGCGCAGGCGGATCTGGCGCACGACCTCGCCCACCGCCTCCATGTTGATCTTGAGCACGGTCTGCTCGAAGTCGCGCTTGCCCACGTACTTGCCGGTGTTGACGTCGATGGAGACGAGCGCCTCCGTGTGGTCGATCACGATGTAGCCGCCGGACTTGAGCCACACGCGCCGGCGCAGCGCCTTCTCGATGTCCTTCTCGATCCCCAGAGAGTCGAAGAGCGGCGTGCGCTCCGTGTAGTGCTTCACCCGGTCCTCGAGCTGCGGCACGAGCGCCCGCACGTACTCCAGGCATTTGCCGTGGACCTCGGCGCTGTCGACCACGAACTCGTCGACCTCGGGCGAGAAGAGATCGCGCACCACGCGGAAGGTCAGATCCGCCTCCTCGTGCAGCGCCGCCGGCGAGGTAGCCTGGGCGTAGCGCGCCTGGATCTGGGCCCAGAGCCGGGTCAGGAACTCGACGTCGGCGGCGAACTCCGCCTCCCCTTTGCCCTCGGCGTTGGTGCGCACGATGAACCCGCCCGGAGGCAGGTTGAGCGCGCGCAGGACGCCGCGCAGCCGATCGCGCTCGCGGTCGTCGCGGATGCGGCGCGAGACGCCGATGTGCTGTGACTGCGGCATGTACACGAGGTAGCGGCCGGGCAGCGAGATGAACGCCGTCACGCGCGCGCCCTTGGTGCCGAGCGACTCCTTGGAGACCTGGACCAGCACCTCCTGGCCGCGGCTCAGCATCTGCTCGATGGGAGCCACCGCCTCGCGGCGCGGGGGCTCGGCGGCCTCGTCCACCTCGACGTCGGCGACGTCCTCGGCCACCTCCGGCAGCGCGACGGCGGGCGCGACTTCCACCCCGCGGCTGGCCGTGTAGTCGCCCGCGTACAGGAAGGCGTCCTTGGTGAGTCCGATGTCCACGAACGCCGCCTGCATGCCGGGGAGCACGTTGGTGACCGTGCCCTTGTACACGCTCCCGACGATCGAGCGGTGGCGATGCCGCTCGAGATACAGGTCGGTGAGGAGGTTACGTTCCTGGACGGCGACGCGGGTCTCGATCGGGCCCGCGTTCACGGCGATGCGTTTGCTCACGGCAGCACCCCTTGGACGCGCCGAGACGATCCATGATCGGCCGCGCGCGTCTCATTGGAACTGCCGCATCCGCACGGAGAGCAGGAGCCCGAGGGCCGTCAGCGAGACCAGCATGGACGTGCCGCCGTAACTCATCAGCGGCAACGGCACGCCCACCACGGGCAGGAGGCCGGTGACCATTCCGACGTTGACGAGCACCTGGGTCGCGAACAGGGCGGTCACCCCGACCGCGATCAAGCGGCCCACGGGCTCGCGCGCGGAGGCCGCGATGTCGAAGCCTCGCAGCAGCAGCAGCGCGTAGCAGGTGAGCAGCACCAGGCACCCCACGAACCCCCACGTCTCGGCGAACACGGCGAAGATGAAGTCCGTATGACGCTCCGGGAGAAAGGCGAGCCGGCTCTGCGTGGCGCCGGCGACGCCCTTGCCGAGGAGCTGTCCCGATCCGATCGCGATCTTGGCCTGGATGACGTTGTACGCGCTCCCGAGCGGGTCGCGGAACGGATCCAGGAACACGAGTATGCGTTCGCGTTGGTATTCCTTCATCGCGAGGAACCACACCAGGGGCAGCGCCGACACACCGGCGAGCACGAGCCCGCCGAGCAAGCGCAGCCGGATCCCGGCGCCCACGAGAAGGGCTGTCAGCACGGGAATGAGGAGCAGTGCGGTGCCGAGGTCCGGCTGCTTGACGATCAGCACGGCGGGAATGGCGAGCACCGGCACCGTCAGCGCCAGCGTCGTCTTGCCCACCGGCTGCGCCCACCGGGACGTCAGCACCCACGTCGCCATCAGCACGAAGCAGATCTTGAAGGCCTCCGAGGGCTGCACCGACATGGGGCCGATCAGGATCCAGCGCCGGGCGCCGGAGACCGTGCGGCCCATGACGAACACGGAGACGAGCCCCGCCAGCCCGAGGAGGTAGATGAGCGGCGCCAGCCGGACGAGCCGGCGATAGTCGATCGAGGCCACGATGAGCAGCGCGAACAGCCCGACCGCGAACCACACGAGCTGGCGGAGCGCCACGTTGCCGCCGGCGCGTCCGATGTGCAGGCTCGCGAGCGTGGTCGCGCTGAGGATGACGATGCCGCCCATGGCGCCCAGGAGGGGCCAGTCCACGTTCTGGAGCAGCCGTCGGTCGATTCCGCCCAGGACCGTCATCGCGCCGAGCTAGCTTAGCCCCGGATGTCGACGGACGCGACCTTCTCGAAGAAGATCGCGTTGAGGATCTGCTTGGCGATCGGGGCGGCCACGGAGCCGCCGTGGCCGCCGCGCTCGACGAGCACGACCACCACGACCTCGGGATCCCGCGCGGGCGCGAAGGAGGCGAACCACGCGTGGTCCTGCCCCTTCTCCGACTTGGAGTTCGCGACCGTCTGCGCGGTGCCCGTCTTGCCCGCGACGTCCAGGCCGGGGATGCGCGCGGCGCCGCCGGTGCCGCCGGCGTTCACCACGGCCCACATGCTCTGGCGCAGGAACGCCCACACGGCGGGGTTCAGCTCCACGTGGCCGTTGACGGTGCCGGCGTCGCTCCACACCACGCCGCGCTCCGGCCGCTCGATGCGCTGCACCACGCGCGGCTTCCACAGCACGCCGCCGTTGGCGATGGCGGAGGTGAAGCGCGCGATCTGCATCGGCGTCACGAGCAGCTGACCCTGGCCGATCGACATGTTCACGGTCTCGCCGGCGTGCCACACGGGGGGCTTGCCCTTGCGCACCACCTTGGGCCCCGGGATCAGGCCGAACTTCTCCGTCCCCAGCTCCACGCCGGTGCCGGTGCCGAAGCCGAAGGCGTTGGCGTACTTGGCGATGGCCGGCGCGCCGATCTTGAGGCCCGCGTTGTAGAAGAAGACGTCGCACGAGTGCGCCACGGCGGCCATGAGGTCGACGGTGCCGTGGCCTTCCTTCTTCCAGTCGCGGAAGACGCGCCCGCCGAACGGGAACTCGCCCTGGCAGTGCACGCGGTCGGCGGGGGTGAGGGTGCCCTCCTGCAGGCCGGCCGCGACGAGCACCATCTTGAACACGGAGCCCGGCGGGTACTGGCTCTGGATGGTGCGATTCAGCAGCGGGAAGTCCGGGTCCTTCATCACGCGCAGCCAGGCGTCGCGATCGATGGTGCCCGTGAAGCGGTCGATCTCGAAGGCGGGCGTCGAGACCATGGCCAGCACGTCGCCGTTGCGCGGGTCCATCACGACGATCGCGCCGGTCTTGCCCTCCATCAGCTTCTCGGCGACTTCCTGGACGCGGCGGTTCACGGTCGTGATCACCTGCGCGCCCGGGTTCGGATCGGTGGACTGCACGAGCCGCACGGGCCGGCCCATGGCGTCCACCTCGATGCGCTCGCCGCCGTCCTTGCCGCGCAGGAACTCGTCGAGCAGCCGCTCCAGGCCCGTCTGGCCCACCATGTCGCCGCGGCGGTAGCGGCCCTGCTTGAGCTGCTCGTCGTTGGCCTCGCGGACGTAGCCGAGCAGGTGTGCGGCGAAGCGGCTGTTCGGGTACACGCGCTGGGGCTCGACCTCCACGATCACCCCGGGCAGGTCCAGCTTCCACTCCTCGACCTTCTGCATATCGCCGATGGACAGCCCGCGCCGGATGCGCACGGGCAGGAACGAGTCCGGCGACACCTTTGCCACCGCGTCCTGCAGCTCCTGGTACGGAATCTGGAGCAGCGAGGCCAGCCGGCCCAGCGTGGCGTCCCGCTTGGCGGCATCGCGCTCGAGCTCGCGCGGGATCAGCGAGAGCGTGAAGGCCGGACGGTTGTCCACGAGCGGCAGTCCGTTGCGGTCGAACAGGATGCCGCGCGGCGCCGCGATGGGCCGGATGCGGATGCGGTTCTTGTCCGAGGCCTCCTGGAAGCGCCCGCCCTCGAGGACTTGGAGATACCAGAGCTGGCACACGATCACGAGCAGCGCCACGCTCACCGCGATCGACATCGCGATGATGCGCTTCTGCCCGGGGTCACGGCGGCCGGGCAGGCCGCCCCGGTAGCCGCTGCCGCTCCAGCCGTTCACGACGTCCCGTCCTTGGCGGCCTCGGCCCACGCCAGCGCCAGCACGAGGGCGGCGCCGAGGAAGCCGTTGTAGAGGGCCTGCGGCAGCACGACGTACGTCATGAGCTCGCCGAACGGCGCGGGGAAGTGGAAGAGCTGGAGCAATCCGAAGCGCGCCAGCCCCTCGAGGATCGAGAGCAGCACGAGACCCGGGACCTGCACGAGCGGCTGGCTCACGCGGAGCCGGCCGCCGAGGGCGCCGATGGCGAAGCCGATGACGGCCTTCGTGAGCGCCTGCACGCCGAGGAGCCCGCCCGTGGCCAGATCTTGAAGGAGCCCGGCCACGAAGCCGGCGCCGCAGCCGAACTCCGGCCCGCGGCGGAGGGCGAGCAGGACGACCACGATCAGCGGGATGTCGGGCGCGACGTCGGCGATGCGCAGCGCGGAGCCAACGGTGGCGTGGGCCACTCCGCCTCCGAGCACGGCGATCGCGAGGAAGGTGCGCATTTAGCCGTCGTTCTTGAAGGACGCCGCCACGTCGCGCGTGGCGCCGCCCGTCAGCAGGAGCACTTCGTCGATCCGCGCGAAGTCCACCGCGGGGGCGAGCTGGGCGTAGTGGAAGAGCGCCGAGCCGCGGTCGTCGATGGCGCGCACGCGGCCGATGGGAATGCCGCCGGGAAAGAGCCCGCCCAGGCCCGAGGTGACCACCATGTCGCCGACCTGGATGCCGCTGCCGTCGCGCGCCATGTACTTGAAGCGCAGCGTGCCGCGCGGCTCACCCTCCACCACGCCCGGCGTGCGCGTGCGCACGACGTGGGCGCCCACGGTGGAGGTGGGGTCGGTGAGGACCTGCACCACCGAGGAGCCGGCCCGCACGTCCACGATGCGGCCCACCAGGCCCTCGGGGGCGATGACGGCCGTCAGCCGCGCCACCGAGTCGCCCCGGCCGCGGTTCACGGTGAGCGAGCGCACCCAGCCGCCCCACTCGCGCGCGATGATCTCGCCCGCCATCGTCTCCAGCGGCAGCGACTCCTTGAGCGCGAGCAGCCGCCGCAGGCGGGCGTTCTCGGAATCGGTCTCCGTCACGCGCAGGGCCTCGACACGCAGCTTTTGCGTCTCCTCGCGCAGCCGGCGGTTCTCGTTGCGCACGTTCTTCCAGTCGCGATACGTACCCCAGATCCCGAGGGTGGCGCGGTTGACGCGGGCGAGCACGGTCTGCACGGGGGTGGTGATCACGGCGAGGGCGTCGGAGGCGCCGGCGGCATGGCCGCGCATCTGGAGCGTCAGGAGCAGCAGGCAGACGCCCGCGACGACGCCCAGCAGTGCGAGTGCACGAGTCCTCACGTCGACCCCCTGGAGGCGGCCTGCGACTTACGCGGGGATCGCGACCTTCTTCAGCAGATCCAGCTCGTCCAGCACCTTGCCCGTTCCGAGCGCGACGCACGACAGCGGGTCCTCGCCCGGCGTCACCGGCAGGTTGGTCTCCTGCCGCAGCAGGTGATCGAGGCCGCGGAGCAACGCCCCGCCGCCCGTGATCACGATGCCCTTGTCGACGATGTCGGCCGCGAGCTCTGGCGGCGTGCGCTCCAGGCAGGTGCGAACGGTCTCCACGATCGTCATCACCGGCTCGCGGAGAGCCTCGCGGATCTCCTCGTCGGTGATCACGATCGTCTTGGGAATGCCGTCGATCAGGTCACGCCCCTTCACTTCCATCGTCCGGCGCTCGCCGCCCATCGGGTAAGCCGACCCGAGGGTCACCTTGATCTCCTCCGCGCGGCGCTCGCCGACCAGCAGGTTGTAGTGCTTCTTGATGTACTGCACGTTCGCCTCGTCCATCTCGTCGCCCGCGATGCGAACCGACTTCGAGTAGACGATGCCCGAAAGCGAGATGACGGCGACCTCCGTGGTGCCGCCGCCGATGTCTACGATCATGTTGCCGCCCGGCTCCTGGATCGGCAAGCCGGCGCCGATGGCCGCGGCCATGGGCTCCTCGATCAGGTACACCTCGCGGGCACCCGCCTGCATCGCGGAATCGCGCACCGCGCGCTTTTCCACCTGGGTGATGCCCGACGGCACGCCGATCACGATGCGCGGGCGTACCAGCGTGCGGCGGCGATGCACCTTGGAGATGAAGTAGTGCAGCATCTTCTCGGTCACGTCGAAGTCGGCGATGACGCCGTCCTTCAGCGGCCGGATGGCCACGATGTTGCCCGGCGTGCGGCCGAGCATCGCCTTCGCCTCGTGTCCCACCGCGAGGACGGAGTGATCCGCCTGGTGGATCGCGACGATGGACGGCTCGTTGAGCACGATGCCTTCACCGCGGACGTAGACCAGCGTGTTCGCCGTTCCCAGGTCCACCGCGAGGTCGTTGGAGAACATCCCGGCCAAGAGGTTGTAGAACATCAGCTTTCCGTCTCCATATGTACGGGTTACAGGGCCTAAGAAGTGTCGGTACATTAGCACAGTCCGTGCCACACCCCAAGAAAAAGTCCAATTTTCTAGCAATTTAGGTGGGATCGGGCCTTCGCGACGCCGTGGCCAATTCCCTGAAAAGGAAAAGATTTTCAGCGCGTTGTGGACGCCAGGCGCTGGCGCACGTAGGGCACCAGGCCGCCGGCGCGGATCAACTCCTGAAGGGCGGGAGGAAACGGGGCGGCCTGGAACTTCCTGCCAGTTATTCCGTCCAGAATGGCACCCGTCGTGACGTCCACCGTCACCGCTGCGCCCTCGGCGAGGGCCTGGGCCGCTTCCGGGCACTCGAGCAGGGGCAGGCCGATGTTGATCGAGTTCCGGAAGAAGATGCGCCCGAAGGAGGCGGCGATGACGGCGGCGATGCCGAAGGCGTGGAGCCCCGCGGGGGCCGTCTCGCGCGAGGAGCCGCAGCCGAAGTTGCGTCCGCCGACGATGACGTCGCCGCGCTGGGCCTTCCTGGCGAAGTCGGGATCGATCCCTTCCATGATGTAGGGCGCGATCTCGGCGGGATTGCGCATGGCCAGGTACTTGCCCGGCATGATCACGTCGGTGTTCACGTCGTCGCCGAACTTCCAGACACGCCCCGAGATCATGGCGACTCCGGCGCGCGTTCGATCGGGCGCGTCCCGAACGATCGCTTGTAGAGGTCGATGGCGTCCTTGATGACCCGCAGGGCGTCGGCACGCCCCTGCGGGTGCTCGACCACGACGGTCTTGTTCTCGAGGACCTTGTAGTCGAGGAAGAACCGCTCCAGCTCCTTCAGCCGGTGCGGCGGCAGGTCGGCGATGTCCTGGTAGTGCGCGTACTCCGGATCGTCCACGTGCACGGCGATGACCTTGTCGTCCTGGCCCTTCTCGTCGCGCATGGTCATGACGCCGATGGCGCGCGCGCGCAGGATGCAGAGCGGCACCACGGGCTCCTGGCCGAGCACCAGCACGTCGAGCGGGTCGCCGTCCTCGCAGTACGTCTGCGGGAGGAAGCCGTAGTTGGCGGGATAGTGGACGGCCGAGTGGAGCACGCGGTCGAGCCACAGGAGCCCGGTGCGCTTGTCGAGCTCGTACTTCACCTTCGAACCCTTGGGGATCTCGATGATGGCGCGGAAGTGCCGCTCGACGTGCTCGCCCAGCTCGACGTCGTGCCACGGGTGCACGTCAGGCGACCTCCTCCGGCGCGACGATCTCGCCGCGGATCGCGGAGGCGGCGGCCACGGCGGGGTTGGCCAGGTACGACTGGGCCGTCGGGTCGCCCATGCGGCCGACGAAATTGCGGTTCGTGGTGGACAGGCAGACCTCGCCCTTGCCGAGGATGCCCATGTGGCCGCCGAAGCACGCGCCGCACGTCGGCGTGGAGACGGCCGCGCCCGCGTCGCTGAAGATCTCGAGCAGGCCTTCCTTGAGCGCCTGCTGCCAGATCCACGTGCTCGCGGGAATGACGATCAGCCGCGTGTACGGGTGCGCCTTGCGCCCGCGCAGGATCGCCGCCGCGATGCGGAGGTCCTCGAGCTTCGCGTTCGTGCACGAGCCGATGAAGACCTGGTCGAGCTTCGTGCCCGTCACCTCGTCCACGGGGACGACGTTGTCGGGCGAGTACGGCTTGGCCACCTGGGGGCGCATGCCCGTCACGTCGAACTCGTGCTCGGCCGCGTAGCGCGCGCCGGGATCCGACTGGTAGACGGTCCACGGCCGCTTCGCGCGGCCCGTGACGTACGCCAGGGTGACGTCGTCGGGGGCGATGATGCCGGACTTGGCGCCCGCCTCGATGGCCATGTTGCAGATGGTCAGCCGCTCGGACATGCCCATGGCGGCGATGACCGGGCCCGTGAACTCCATGGCCTGGTAGAGCGCGCCCTCGATGCGGATGCGGCCGATGGTGGCGAGGATCAGGTCCTTGCCCATGACGAAGCGGCCCGGCGTGCCGCGGTACACGAAGCGCATCGAGGCCGGGACCTTGAGCCACGTCTCGCCGAGCGCCATGACGCCGGCGAGGTCGGTGTGACCGACGCCGACCGAGACGCAGCCGACAGCGCCGTAGGTGCAGGAGTGACTGTCGCCGCCGATCACGAGATCGCCGGGCCCGACGAGACCTTGCTCGGGCAGCACCACGTGGGCGATGCCCTGGCGTCCCTCGTCGAAGAAGTGGGTGATCCCCTGCTCCCGCACCCACGTCCGCACGCTCTTGAGCATCGAGGCCGCGGCGATGTCCTTCGCGGGCGCCAGGTGATCGAGCACGACCACGATCCGCTCCGGATCGAAGACGCGGCGCGCCTCCATCTTACGGAGCACGCCAATCGCCCCCGCCGTCGACAGGTCGTTACCCATCACGACGTCAGCCTTCACCGTCACATACTGCCCGGCCTCGACCACGGCCAGCCCGGCATGCGCCGCGATGATCTTCTCGGTGATGGTCATGCCCACCGCCGAAGTATATCTGCTAGGGTGACCGTCGCCACGGTGACTGCTGACTCGCCCACGGCGAAGCCGTGACGCACGCGAACGAGGGGGTTTGGGGGAGCGGTGTAGCCCCCGGGTGAACGAGGGGGTTTGGGGGAAGCCGCAGGGGTCCCCCAATAAAAATAGACGTCGTGGCGCTGCGCGAATGAGGGGGTTTGGGGGAAGCCGAAGGGGTCCCCCAATAACAATGGACGAATTCGAGGCGTGGTTCGACAAGGGCGTCACCGACGGGCTGCCCGTGGTGCCGCCCACGCGCGAGCGCGCGGAGGCGATGCTGGCCGCGACGCGCCGTCCGCGCGACGAATTGGTGGGCGAGATGCCGCCCAACTACGGGCGCGTCACCGTGGAGAAGGCCGCCGTGAACGCGGTGATGGCGGGCTGCCGGCCCGAGTACCTGCCCGTCGTGCTGGCCGCCGCCGAGATCGCGTGCGACCCGGCGTTCAACCTGCACGGCGTGGCGACCTCCACGCACTTCTCGGCGCCGCTGATCGTGGTCCACGGGCCGGTGCGGACGCGCATCGGCCTCAACTGCTCGTTCGGCGTCTTCGGCCCCGGCTATCGCGCGAACGCCACGATCGGCCGCGCGCTGCGCCTGCTCATGATCAACGTGGGCGGCGCACGGCCCGGCGGCATCTCGATGTCCACCTTCGGCCACCCCGGCCGCTATACGTACTGCATCGGCGAGCACGAGGAGGCGAGCCCGTGGCCGCCCTATCACGTCGCGCGCGGCTGTCCGCCGGGCTCGAGCGCGGTCACGCTCTTCGCGGGCGAGGCGCCGCACGGAATCTCGGACCACGCGAGCCGCACGGCGCGGAGCCTCGCGGGCTCGCTCGGCTGGTCCATGACCTCGCTCTGGAACAGCAAGCACTTTCCCCTCTACTCGCACACGATGCTGGTGGTGGGCCCGGAGCACGCGAAGACGTTCGCGGACGAAGGCTGGAGCCGGGACGATCTGGCACGGTATCTCCACGACACGATCCGCGTGCCCTATCGAACACTGCTTCCCGATGAACAACACGGCGAAGGGACCAACCTTCGATTCGGAAAGACGCCGCCGTCGCCCGATACCCTGGTCAGTAAATTTCCATCCGCGGAAGAAATTCACATTCTCGTGGCCGGCGGCACCGCGGGACGCTTCTCGATGGCGATTCCCGGGTGGCTTGGCACGCGGAATGGTTCTCGGCCATTGACACGCCTGATAGAGTCGAACTGAAGAAGCGTGCCGCCCCGCCAGAATTGTTGTTGACAGCATCCCTGCCACATGTAATTCTTGCCGCGGTTCAGGTTCACACGGAGTCATTGATTGACGAGATCGAGACACACGCCGCGCGGACCAAAAGTCGCGCGGCGTTTTTCTTTGTAGCTTGCCTGCCAATGTCGGCAGGTAACCCCGCGATTCCCGCGGGCGCACGCAGGGGCTGAAGACCCCCGAAGAGAGGTCAGAAGGAATGGCACAGGGACAGGTGAAGTGGTTCAACGATGCGAAGGGTTACGGGTTCATCACGCAGGAAGGTGGAGAAGACGTTTTCGTCCACTACAGCGCCATCCAGGCCCAGGGCTTCAAGTCCTTGGCTGAAGGTGACCGGGTCGAGTTCGAGGTGACCCGCGGCCCCAAGGGTCTTCAGGCTGCGAACGTCCGAAAGGTTTAGGTCCTACCCCTGTCGCTTCCGCCCGGGCCCGCCAACGGGCCCGGGTGCTCTTCGAAAGTACCCACCAAAGGTAGAAGCCTCAGATCGAGACCGAGAAAGGCACACGACCAACAATGATCGCTTCGTTCAACGAGATGCACCTCAGCGCGCCCATGCTCGATGCCGTCGCGCGCGCCGGCTACACCACGCCCACGCCGATCCAGGCGCGGGCCATCGGCATCGCGCTCGACGGCCGAGACCTCATCGGCTGCGCGCAGACGGGCACCGGCAAGACGGCCGCCTTCGCGATTCCGACCATCGAGCGCCTGTGCGCGTCCCGTCCGGGCGCGGGCGCCCGCGCCCTCGTCCTGGCGCCCACGCGCGAGCTGGCGCTCCAGATCGCCGAGCACTTCGCGATGCTCGGCGCCGCGCGCGGCCTGCGCACGGTCACGCTGATCGGCGGCGAGGCCATGGGCCCGCAGCTCTCCGGGCTGGCCAGGCGCCCTGACGTGATCGTGGCCACGCCGGGCCGGCTCAACGACCACCTCGAGCGGCGGAGCGCGACGCTCTCCTCCGTGCGCATCGTCGTCCTCGACGAGGCCGACCGCATGCTGGACATGGGCTTCGCGCCCCAGGTCGAGCGCATCCTGGCCCTCACCCCGCTCGACCGGCAGACACTCTGCTTCTCGGCCACCATGCCCGAGGAAGTGGAGCGGCTCGTGCGCAAGCACCTGTCGCGGCCGGAGCGCGTGGAGGTCGGCACCGTGGCCAAGCCCGTGGCCGCCGTCACGCAGCGCCTGTACGCCACCGACAGCCACGAGAAGATGCCGCTGCTGCTCCGTCTACTCGGTGAGCAGCGCGGACAGACGCTGGTCTTCACGCGCACCAAGCACCGGGCGGATCGCCTGGCGCGCGCCGTGGGCGCGGCCGGCCACCGCGTGGCCCGGCTGCACGCGGACCGCACGATGTCGCAGCGCCGCGAGGCGCTCGACGGCTTCCGCGCGGGACGCTACCGCATCCTCGTGGCGACCGACATCGCCGCACGTGGCATCGACGTCCCGGACATCGCTCACGTCGTCAACTTCGACCTCCCGCACACGCCGGAGGATTACATCCACCGCATCGGCCGCACCGCGCGCGCCGAGGCGACCGGGCAGGCGACGAGCTTCGCCGTGCCCGAGGAACGGGACCAGCTGCGCGCGATCGAGCGGCACCTCGGCCACCCCGTGCCGCGGAACTGAAGCAGAAGCTCGCAACACCCGACCATCGTGGTCGGATCACAACAGGAGCGCTGAGACGCTCCGGAAGGACAGTAGAAATGGCAACCGGTACCGTGAAGTGGTTCAACGACGCGAAGGGCTTCGGCTTCATCACGCAGGAAGGTGGCGAGGATGTCTTCGTGCACTACAGCGCGATCCAGGCGCAGGGCTTCAAGAGCCTCGTCGAGGGTGACCGCGTGGAGTTCGAAGTGACCCGTGGTCCGAAGGGTCTGCAGGCGGCGAACGTCCGCAAGGCCTAGCGTGTTCCGGCGCCTCTCTGAATTTCCTGCCCATCTCTGAAAATCGGTTGCAAAGCGACCCGGCTCATTTAGCGAGGTAGGGGTGGTCGCGGCCGGAGATCGGCGGCCGCCCCCGGCGTGACCGAGCCGCGAAATGGACACGGAACCCCTGGTGGCATCCGCTCTCCTGGTACCGCAACCGTCCGGATCGCGCCGGTGACCGGTGGCTGCTTGCTGATCCGCTCCACGCTGCGGACCGACACGGCGGTCCGCTGGGCAACCACCCGTTCGGGAATCCCTGCGGCTCGGAGGACCTGGATCTCATGCCGGGTCATGGCGTCGATCACTCCTCTCCCTTCCCGGGGTGGCGCGCACCGGCCGCCGGCTCCGAGAAGAGCGTGGGCTCAGAGCCCTGGGTGGCCCGCCAGAATTTCCGGAAACAGACCCGTCAGAATTTCCGGAAACCCGCAGCAAGGGGATCCTTGAATTCTCGAATGACGCCTAGGCTGAAGCAGACCGAGCTCGCAAGGAGAACGTTTAGCGCCAGCAATCGCCTGGATGTCGGCGCCTCTTCGATCGCGGTCCATGCCATCACGTCTGATCTCTTCCGAGGTACTTCGTTACCGATTGTTGGCCGGGAAGTATGAGTAGAAGAATCCCTCAGTCCTCTGCGTAGTCCTACGGAGAGCTATCGTTCTGCAGATCTCTATCGAACTGAAGTTTGGCACGGCCATTGAACGTGCCCGTTTCCGCCAATTCGGGCCTGCAAAGGAACCTTAGTTCGCCTCTCGCGCCGGGGGAGAACATGGGCGGAACACATTCGGCATCGCAATCATCGATCAATCTCCCTTCTGTACGATGCTGGCTCGTCAGTCTCCTCCTTCTTGCCGGAACGACGGCTCTCGGTTCGTCACCGGTGGCGGCCCAAGGTTCTCCGGACGCGCCATTGAAGGGCTTCACGGTCGAGGCATTCCAGACTGACGCGTTCACCGGTGCGGCAACGTCGCGGATTCCGGGACTATTCCCTCGCGGTGCAGGTGGAATTGCACCACGAGGCGACATTACCTACAACAGCTCAATGGTCGACGAGCTTGCGCCCCGCCAACAGGGCCAGGGTACGGGACTCGGTTGGAACCTAGGCCCCGATGCCGCCGTCTTTCGGGATACGAAGGGGACGCTCACGACCGCGGACGACACATTCAGACTGACATTTGAAGGCGTCGGCTACGATCTCGTCCTCATCGACTCGAGCCAGAACATTTACCACACGAAAGATGAGGCGTTCTTCAAAGTCCAGTACACCGCCTCGGGAGATTATTGGACGGTCACCACGAAGGACGGCACGCGCCACCGTCTCGGCTTCAATACTGAAAGCAAGGCCATCAAACTCGGGCCGGATGGCCTGACGCCCGTTACGTATCGATATCAAGTCGACGAGATCACAAGCACGAGTGGCGTCTCAGTACGCTATGCGTGGGTGAAGCAAACGGCGGTCTTGCAGTCGACGGGGCAGACATACGATCGGGCCATGTACCCGGACACCATCACCTGGTCGTACTTCAACGGCTCTCCCGTCAGCCCCCTCCGCCAGATCCGGTTCCTGCGAGCGCCGCGGCTCGACTGGACCGACACCAGTACGCCGACCGCTATGGCGTTCTTCGAAACCGACCGTGTCGATACGATTGAAGTCTGGGTGGGATCCAGCCTCGTTCGGAAGTACGTCTTTGGCTTCGACTATTCCATCGACCGCGATCCGACGTACACCTGGGGCGGCGGAGCAGCGGGCGACCTGACCCTGAGAACTCTGACGATGTATGGGAGCGACGGAACGTCCTCACTCCCGACGTTGAGTTTCGGATATACGGGCGCACGTTTGATGACTGTCAGCAATGGCCTTGGCGGGACGGCCACATATACCTATGAGCACGTCACTACGGCCCCGCTGTCGACGGCCTGCCAACGGACGAGCGGTGGTAATTGTGTCGACTGGAATGTCAGCACTTCCGAAGGATTGCCGATCCTCGGTCACCTCGTCACTTCCGGCTCAACGACCGACAGCGTGCCTCTTTACGCCACGTGCCAGCGGCAGGACGGCAGTGGCAACTGCCTCGATTGGGGTCTCAGCACATCCTCCGGGACCTTGCTTGGACGCCTGATGACGACCGCTGGCCTCCCGGGCACGGTTCCTCTGTACTCGGCATGCCTTGTTCCAGACGGCAGCGGCGGGTGTCTAGATTGGGGCGCCAGCACGACGACGGGGACCCTGCTCGGATATCTGTATGTCGCTCCCGTCGATCGCTACCGCGTCGCCGCACGAACTGTTACCGACGGCCGTGGGAACACCTGGACAACGAATCTGATCTATCGTGACCTCGCGCTTAGCGCAGACGGCGCGGAGTTTCGTGGCCATCGACTCGTCAGATCCCTCGACCCACTCGGGCATTACACCGATATCTGGTTCAGGCAGGATGACGCTTTAAAGGGGCGTCCGTTCCAGATCGAGGCTCGTAGTAATACCGACGCGCTCTATACGCAAACGCTGAATACTCACTCAAGCTCAAATCCCTACCCTGGCGTCACGTTCGTGTCGCTCACACGCGCCGACAAAGTGATCTGCGATGGTGGTCAGTCGTGTCGCCAGACCGTGCAAACGTTCGAATACGACAACCATGGAAACCAAACTTGGACGCACGACTGGGGCGATGCCACGATCAACGGTGATGAACGACATCTGAACACAACATGGGTAGTCGACACCAACAACTGGATTCACAGACGGAGTGCAACTGCTCTTTACAACGATGTCTGGGCGGGGCTCCGGGTCACCTGGTTGTTCTACGACGGACTCGCTCACGGATCGGTCGGGTCGAGAGGTCTCCTCACAAAGGAGGAGTCCAAGCTCAACGGCTACATCGGTACCGCGGGGAATCCTGTCAAGACCCGTGAGTACGACGGTTACGGCAATCTCATCGCGCAAACGGACGCACGTGGCTGCCGGACCACAACGACGTACGACACCGCACAAACATATCCGGCCGTCGTGACGAATTGCCTCGGCCATGTTACGGCCCTGCAATACGACGCGCGATGGGGAGCGAAGGCGAGCGAAACCGATCCCAACAACCAGACGACAACCTACGCGTACGACGCGCTCGGGCGACTCACACGCGTGACGGGCCCTCTGGATACAACATCGCAATACGGCTCGGTCAGCTACGCCTACCTGGATGTCGGCAATCCCTCACTTCAGCGGATCCTCACGTCTCGTACTGAGCGCCACGGGTTTGCCGACGTTCTATGGACCGATGAGTATTTCGACGGACTGGGGCGAGTCTATCTCTCGCGCTCGAAGAGTATTGGCAGTGACGTGACCCACGTTGATACGACGCTCGATTCGCGTGGCCTCGTCGCCGCCAAGTCAGCCCCGCACTTCCCTAGTGAGACGGCCGTCTGGACGCAGTACACATACGATGCTATTGGCCGCCGGACTCACGTTCTAAACGCCGATGGAACGACGATCAACACGGCGTACTCGCCCGGTGTCACCACAACAACCGACGAGCGAGGTAAGGTGAAGCGACATCTCTACGACGCGTACGACCAGCTCATCCGCGTCGACGAAGTCACCGCCGCCGGGACGTATGTCACGACCCACACCTACGATGCTGCAGGGTCTCGGCTACGCACCACGAACCACGCGGGACATGTCACCACAGCAACCTACGACTTACTCGGGCGACGCATTGCGATGGCCGACCCTAACATGGGGAGTTGGACATATAGCTATGACGCTGCCGGCAGCAGCCTCACGCAGACGGACGCGAAGAATCGGACCATCACGTTCGCATACGATGCGCTTGGCCGAACGCTTACGAAAACGTATCCGGGC
>DASYTM010000083.1:0-10702 GCA_036002345.1 Candidatus Methylomirabilota bacterium
GTGTCGTAGACGATGACGCGGTCGCCGCTGCCGACGCCGAGCGCGCCGACGGCCTCCGCGAACGCGGCGGGAGTGGGCAGCATGTGCGGCAGCCCCGCCGTGCGGTCGGCGATGCCGTCGATGTCGAAGAATGCCGCGCCCGGGATGTGCGCGGCGACGAATTCCGCGCGCGGATCGCGTTTCGCCTGCGGCATGTGCCACGAGCCGTCGAGCACTCGGACACCGCGATCGCGGAGGTGCGTGGCCAGCCACTCGGTGGAGACGAGGTGGTCGTTCACGGTGCGTCCTTCAGCAGGCGGTGCGCGCTCGTGCCGTCGTGCAGGTCGAGTGCCTCCTCCCATCTGAGATAGGCCTCCATCGCCTCGCGGCCGCGCTGGTAGGGCTTGAGCACGACGTCGTCGGGCTCGTCGAGGAGGCGCGTCGTGCCCTGCTCGAGCGGGAGGCCCGCCGCCGTCCAGCCCCGCGTGCCGCCTTCGAGCACCGCGACGTCCTTGTAGCCGAGGCCGGCCAGCGTCACCGCCGCGAGCGCGGACTCCACGCCGTCGCCGCAGGTGAGGACCACGGGTCGCGCCCGGTCTGGCGCAGCCCTGGCGATGAGCGACTCGAGCCGGCTGCGACAGATCCACGCGGCGCCGGGCACGTGACCCTGCGCGTATGCGTCACTCGGGCCGACGTCCACGAGCGCTGCGCCGCCGAGGTCGCCGGGCTTCCGATAGCGCGCGGCCGACCGCGCGGCGTCCCAGCCGAAGGGCACCGGCGCCGGGTGGCCTGTCTCGATTGCGCCGCCCGCGTCGCGCCATGCGGGCACGCCGCCCGCGAGCACGGCCACGTCGCGCACGCCCATGCGCAGGAACCAGGCCGCCGTCATCACCGAGCGCACCAGCCCGTCGCAGACGAAGACGAACGCGGCGCCGCGCACGGCGAAGTAGTCGTCCGTCGCCTGCACGGCCTGGCCGCCGGGCGCCCACATCGCCCCCGCGACGTGGCCCGCCGCGTACTCGTCGGCGGTGCGGACGTCCACGAGGTAGACGTTCCGCTGGCCGCGCGCGTCCCAGAGCCGGCGCACGTCGTCGACGCCGAGGAACCGGACGCCGTCCTCGGCCGCCACGCGCTTGGCGGTGGCGGCGGCCTGCACACGGCTCTTGTTGCCTGGCGCGGGAGCGGTGCGTGTCGCGCCGCGCTCGAGCGTCAGGCCCGCCAGCTCCCAGCCCATCGTGCCGTTTTCGAGCGCCACGATGGGGTTGGGCAGCCGCATGCGCCGCAGCGTCTCCGCGCCGATGTACGAGCGCGTGCGGCCGCCGCAGTGCACGACGATCGTGGTCTCCGGCCGCTCGACCAGCTCGCCGATGCGCAGCACCAGCTCGCCGCCGGGGACGCTGATCGAGCCGGGGAGGCAGCCGCGATGGTATTCCTCGTACGTGCGCGAGTCCACGATGACCATGTCGTCGCGCTGCTCGATGCGGCGCATGAGGTCGGGCGGCGCGATCTGCGGCGTGCCCCACTCGTGGAGTGCACGCTCGCCGAAGACCTTGCTCGGCACGTTCAGGCCCTGCACGACGCGGCGGCCGGCCGCGCGCCACGCGGCGAGCCCGCCGTCGAGCACGCGGACGTCGCGATAGCCCATGGCGCCCAGCGTCTTCGCCGCCAGCGGCGCCAGCGCGCCGTCGGCGTCGAGCAGCGCGATCGGCGTGGCGGGGGCCGTCACGAGGCCCGGCATCCGGAACTCGAGCTGGCGGCGCGGCAGCGTGGTGGTGCGGAAGACGTGGCCGCGCTCGTAGGCGCCGCGCTCGCGCACGTCGAGCACCGCGTGAGGCGTGTCCCCGGCCATGAGATCTGCGAGGGCGTCAGGCTTCAGCATGGCGCTATGCTACACGAACATAGAAGGAGGTCCCATGGGGCTCGTCCAGGATTTCGCCAAGGCCTTCAACGCGCGTGACGTCGACGGTCTGTTGGCCTGCTTCACCGAGCGCGCCAGCTACACGGACAACTTCTACGACGAGCACGTGGGCCGCGAGAACCTGCGCGCGATGTTCGACCGGATGTTCCACGAAGGGCGGGACTACGCCTGGCGGATGGACCACGTGGTCGAGACGCCGGCGACGGCGGCCGCGGAGTGGACGTTCTCCTACGTCGTGAGCGGCGCGGTGCCGCGGAGCGAGGGCCGCAAGATCCGCTTCCGCGGGATGAGCGTGTTCGAGCTGGAGGGCGGACGCATCGCGCGCTACCGCGAGTACTTCGACACGGGCGTGGCGCTCCTCCAGCTCGGCTTCACGCCGGACGCGATGGCGAAGGTGCTCGGCCGCCGGATCCCCTGATGCCCCCGGCGCGGCTCGCCTTTCTCGACGTCTTCCGCGGCTTCGCGCTGATCGTGATGGTGCTCAATCACACCAGCCGCTGGTGGGTCGCGCGCGAGATGGGCTGGTGGCGCTACTGGCTCGTGTACGGCACCGTCACGGTGGCGGCGCCGATCTTCCTGTTCCTCGTGGGCTTCGTGCTGCCGCTCTCGCTGCACAAGTACGCCGGCGACATCGCCACGCCCTCGCGGCTGTGGACGTACTTCCGCCGCGGCGCCACCATCGTCGCCGCCGGCCTGCTCCTCAACGTGATCGTCTTCGCCGCCGTCAATCCGCTCTCGTACTCGGACAAGGAGTCGCCGCTGGCGGGCGGCGTGCTGCAGACCATCGGGCTTTCGATCATCGTCATGACGCCCACCGCAGCCTTGCTGCGGTTCCGCTGGGGCAAGCCGGTGCTGCTCGGCATCGCCCTCGTCGCCTATCTGGCGTACCTCGCGGCGCGCCCGATGCTGCAGGCGTGGCTCCCGCAGCATCCGCTCATCGCGATGATTCTGTTCCTCGACTACGCGCCGTGGCCGTGGATGTGCATCGTGCTCGTCGGCCTCGTGCTCGGCTGGTGGTGGCGTGACGTCGCTTCGCGCGGCTCGGACGCCGGCTACTTCAAGGCCCTGGCCGCCGTCGGCGCGGTGTTCATGGTGCTCGCGGTCCTCGCCGAGCTCGTCTGGCCCTCGACGCCGCACATCGGCTTCACCCGTGACGCGGGCATCAACAACCACTGGATCCCCGCGCCCATCACGGCCCTGTGGATCCTCGGCGTCGTCTTCGTCCTGCTCGCCTTCTTCTACTGGCTCTGCGAGGTACGCGGCTGGCGGCCGGGGTGGATGGTCATGCTCGGCCAGACCGCGCTGATGCTCTACTTCGTCCACCAGATCATCGCCTACACGATCCTCGGCGAAGGCTGGCTCCACCTGAACTTCCACCAGTGGTGGGAATTCTGGGCCGCCAACTTCGGCCTGATACTGGCGTGCGTCGCGCTCGGCTACACCTGGCAGGCGATCAAGGCGCACTCGAAGGGCGCGTTTTTCTAGCGGGCGCGCCTGGTGACCTTATAAGGACGCAGCTCTTCTCGGAGCACGCGACGCAGGGTGTCTTCGACGTTGCGTTCCGTCGACTCCGCGAATTTGCGAAGCGCGTCGTTGATCAGCGTCTGATAGCTGCCGCCGCCGGCCTTGTGAACCTGCCGCCGGAACCAGTCGAGAATGTCGTCGTCGAGCCGAATGGTGATCCGCGTCTTGCCGGGCGCCACTCTGACGACGGCGCCCCGCCGGCCACGACTGAAGTCGTACTGTCTTTGCATCGCGCGTCCTCGTACTGACGTCGTTCCTGGCGCGTCGCACGTCTGGCGGAAATCAACCTCGGGCGGTCGTTGCGCCACTGGAGACGACCACGAGGATCCGGGCGAGAGTATGCACGTTCGTGCATACAGTCAAGCCGAGACCGTCGGGCGAGCCTCGTAACTAGATCGCGCCGGCGGCGCGCAGGCGGTCGCGGGCGGCGGCGTCGTAGCCGAGCTCGGCGAGGATCTCGTCGTTGTGCTGGCCGATCAGGGGCGCGGGGCGATCGACGGCGCCCGGCGTGTCGGAGAGATGCGCGGGCACGCCGAGGTTGTGGATCACGCCGGCGCCCGGGTGCTCGAGATCGACGACCAGCCCGCGCGCCAGCGTGTGCGGATCCGACAGCGCTTCGGGGTAGGTGTTGATCGGGCCCGCGGGCACGCCCGCCGTGTCGAGCCGCGACAGCCACTCGGCGCGCGGCTCCTTGGCCGTCGTCTTCTCGATCTCGGAGGCGAGGGCGTGCCGGTGCTCGAGGCGCTCGGCGCGGCCGCCGAAGCGCGGATCGTCGCGCAGGTCGCGACGGCCGATCGCCCCGCAGAACGCGTCGAAGAGCTTGTCGTTGGCGGCGCCGACGGTGAACCAGCCATCGGAGGCGCGCAGCGCCTGGTACGGCGCGCTCAGCCGATGCGCGGAGCCGAGGGCCTTGGGTGTGCGGCCGGTCGACCAGTGCTCGGTGGACTCCCAGACGGTGAGCGCCATCGCCGCCTCCAGCAGCGACGTGTCCACGAACTGGCCCTCGCCCGTCTTCTCGCGATGCTCGAGGGCGCAGAGGATGCCGTAGGCGCCGAAGAGCCCGGCGGAGAGATCGCTGAGCGGGATGCCGGCCTTGGCGGGCGCGCCGTCTTCCTCGCCGGTAACGCTGATGATGCCGCTCATGCCCTGCGCGATCAGGTCGTAGCCGCCGCGCGCCGCGTACGGCCCCGTCGACCCGAAGCCGGAGATCGAGCAGTAGATCAGCCGAGGATTGATGGCCTTCAGCGTCTCGTAGTCCACGCCGAGGCGGCCGGCGGCCCCGGGCCGGTAGTTCTGGACGAAGACGTCGGCGGTGCGGACGAGGCGGTGCATCACCTCGACGGCCTCGGGCTTCTTGAGATCGAGCGTGATGCCGCGCTTGTTGCGGTTGATCGACATGAACGAGCCGCTGTGGCCGTTCTTGTTGGTGGACCCGCGGCGCTGCTCCTCGCCGCCGGGCGGCTCGACCTTGATGACGTCGGCGCCGAGATCGGCGAGGTTCATCGTGCAGTACGGCGCGGCCATGGCCTGGGTCAGGTCGATGACGCGCAGGCCCTCGAGGGGCTTCATTTCCCCTCGCCGAGCAATTCGCGGATCTTCTGCTCGAAGACGGCGTAGGGCTGGGCGCCGACGATGCGGAGGCCCTCGAATCCCTGCGGCGCCGTCTTGCCGAGCACGAACGTCGGCGTGCCGCTCACCTCCGCGTTCTGCGCGTCGGCGATGTCGCGGTCGATGGCCGCGCGGTACTTCTCCGTCGACATGCACGCGCCGAACCGGTTCATGTCCAGGCCGAGCGCGCGCGCGAAGCCCTGCATGGCCTCGCCGCTGAGCGTCGCAGCGTTGACGGTCAGGACGTGGCGCATCTCCCAGAACTTGTTCTGCTCACCGGCGCATCGTGCCGCCAGCGCGGCGGGCCGCGCGTTGGCGTGGAAGTCCAGCGGGTAGTCGCGCGTGACGAAGCGCAGCTTGCCCGTGTCGATGTAGTTCCTCTTGAGCTGCTCGAAGGTCGTCACGTGGAACTGCCGGCAGAACGGGCACTCGAGATCGGTGAACTCGACCAGGGTCAGCGGCGCGTCGTCGCGCCCCAGCACGTAGACGGTCGCCGGCGGCAGCGCGACGCGCGGGCTCGGGGGCGGTGGCGCGGGCGGCCCCGCCTGGCGCTCGAGCAGCTGGCGGATCGCGCGCAGCTCCTCGAGGATCTGGTCCGCCTGCTGCTGGGTGATGCCCTGCGCGCCCGCCGGCGTGCCGGTGGCGAGGACGGCGGCCGCGACGGCGACCAGCACGATGGAGCGGACGATGCGGGACATCATAGCGCTCACTCTCCCGTGAATTCCGGCTTGCGCTTGGCGAAGAACGCTTTCACGGCCTCGCGATGGTCGTGCGTGCGCTGCAGCCGCGCCCACTCGCCGCGCTCGTAGGTCACGGCCTCGGCGAGCGGCAGCCGCGCGCAGTGCCGCAGGCCGACCTTGTTGGCCTGCACCGAGAGCGGCGCGCGTGACGCGACGACCTCCGCGGTCTTGCGCGCTTCCGCGACGGCGTCGTCGGCGACGGCGGACACGAGCCCGAGGGCCAGCGCCTCCTCGGCCTCCACCGGCCGGCCGGTGAGCAGCAGGTCGAGCGCCACGCCCTCTCCGGCGATGCGCGCCAGGCGCGCCGTCGAGACCGTGAGCCCGAGCTTCACGCCCACGCCGGCGAAGCGCGCGGCGCGCGCGGCGACGCGGATGTCGCAGGCGAGCGCCAGCTCGAAGCCGCCGCCGTAGGCGTACCCGTTGACGGCGGCAATGGTGGCGCCGGGAAAGTCGGCAAGCGCGCCGAAGATGGCCTCGTCGGCGTCGAGGAAGCCCTGGACCTGCTCGGCGGTGAGCTTGGATTCGTCCTTGAGATCCGCCCCCGCGCAGAACGCGCGGCCGCGGCCAGTGACGACGACGGCTCGCAGGCGCCGCGCCTTGAGGTCGGCGAGCGCGTCGAGCATCGCCGCACGCAGCCCATCGGAGAGGAGGTTCAGCGGCGGCGCGTCGAGCGTCAGCGTGCCGACCGCGCCGTCGACGGCGACCTGCACGGGCGTCACGGCCGGCGCCCCGGGGGCGGGCTCTTCACCGGCGGCAGGGCCAGCCCCGGCGCGCCCTTGGGTCCATGTTTATAGTCGCGCTGCCACAGCTCCAGATACTCGACGGCGTTGCGCTTGATGTCTTCGATCTCCTCCGGCCCCATGAGGCGGATCGGCTTGGCGGGGACGCCCATGACGAGCCAGCCCGCCGGCACCACCTTGCCCTGCGGCACGAGCGCGCCGGCGCCGACCTGCGCGCCGTCCTCGACGACGGCGCCCGTGAGCACGACGGCGCCGATGCCGATGCGCACGTCGTTGCCGATGCGGCAGGCGTGGATGACGCAGCGGTGGCCGATCGTCACGCGGTCGCCCACGATGCACGGCAGCTCGGGCGTGACGTGGAGCACGGAGTTGTCCTGCACATTGGTGTTGCGCCCGACGTAGACGTAGTTGTCCTGGTCGCCGCGCACGAGCGTGAAGGGCCAGATGGACGCGCCCTCCTCGATGACCACGTCGCCGATCACCTGCGCCGCCTCGTCGACGTACGCGTCGGGATGGATGCGCGGCGTGCGGCCGGGGACGGAGCGGATCATCGCGCGGCCGCCGGATCGAGCGCGGCGTTCAGCGCGCGCTTGAGAGAGGCGACCAGCGCCGGCGGACGCGCGGCGATGTCGCGCGCCCACGCGGTGGCCTCCGCCATCAGCGCGTCCGGCGCCACGACCGACGACAACAGCCCGAGCCGGTGCGCCTCCGGCGCTTCCACCGTGCGTCCGGTGAGCAGCATGTCGCGCGCGCGGCCCTCGAAGAGCAGGCGCGAGAGCTGGACGTTGGATGCCATCAGCCCGACCTTCACGCCCACCGCGCCGAGCTTGGCCCGCGTCGAGCCGACACGGACGTCGCACCAGAGGGCGAGGACGAGCCCGCCGCCCATGGCCCAGCCGTTGACGGCGGCCACGATCGGCCGCTCGTACTCGCGGAGCGCGCGGAACGTCTCGTCACCGCGCGCGAGGAACTTGCCGACGGTCTCCGCCGTCAGCTCCTCCTCTTCCTTCAGGTCGGCGCCGCCGCAGAACGCGCGGTCGCCGGCCCCGGTCAGGACCACCGCACCCAGCCCGCCCGCGCTGAACTCGGCGAGCGCCTCGCGGATGCCGCGGCGGTTCTCGTCGCTCAGCACGTTCATCGGCGGGTTGTCGAGCTCGATGTAGCCCACGGGCCCGTCCGTCCACCAGCGCGTGTGGGCGTTCGATCCCATCACTCGCCCGTGAAGGCCGCCTCGCGGCGGGCGAAGAACGCGGCCACCGCCGCCTTGTGGTCGCTGGTCGCGATGAGCCGGCGGAAGTGCTCGTGCTCGAGCCTGAGCGCGTCGCCCAGGGTGAGGTCGCGCGCCGCGCGCACGGCGTCGCGGACGGCGGCGAGGGCCAGCGGCGGCAGGGCGCCGAGCGCCTCCACCAGCGCGCGCGCCGTGTCGCCGAGGACGGCGCCGGGCACCACGCGCGTCACCAGCCCGAGCCGGAGCGCGGCCGCGGCGTCCAGCGTCCGCGCGGCGAGCATCAGCTCCTTCGCGCCCGCCTCGCCGAGTAGCCGCGCCAGCCGCACGGCGCACGCCACGGGATCGGCGACGCCGTCGGCCGAGAACGTCGCGCCGTCGCCCGCCACTCGCATGTCCGCGTCGAGCAGGCGCTCGAAGTCGGAGCCCGCGCAGCGGCCGGCCACCAGCGCCACGCTCAGTCCCGCGACTCCAACGATTTCCATCACACGACCTTCGCGGACCGCAGCGCGGCGATCTCGCCGTCGGCGTAGCCGGCTTCGCGCAGGACGGCGTCGGTATCGGCGCCGAGCATCGGCGCGGCGGTGGCGAGCCGCGGCGGCGTGGCCGACATCTTCACGGGATTGCCGAGCGTCTTCACGCGGCCGATCTGCGGGTGAGGAAGCTCGGCGACCATCCCGCGCGCCTGGGCGTGCGGGTCGGCGTGCGCCTCGGGCACCGTGTAGATCGGCCCCGCGGGGATGCCGGCCGCCTCGCACTTCACGAGCCAGTGCGCGCGCGTCTGGGTCACGGTGACGGCCTCCACGAGCGGCTCGAGCGCCGCGCGGTTCTTCAAACGGTTCGGCACGGAGTCGAACCGCGGGTCGTCGGTCAAGTGCGAGAGGCCGAGCAGCGCCGTGAACGCTTTCCACAGATTGTCTTTCGCCGCGCCCACGGTGAAGTGGCCGTCCTTGGCGCGAAACGCCTGGTACGGCGCGTTCAGGCGGTGCGCGGTGCCGAGGCCGCGCGGGACCTCACCCGTGTACCAGTACTGCGTGGCCTCCCACTGCGAGAGCGCCACGCCCGCGTCGAAGAGCGAGGTGTCGATGAATTGCCCGCGTCCGGTGCGGTGGCGCGCGCGAACGGCGGCGAGGATCGCGACGAGCGCGAAGAGCCCGGCGCCGAGGTCCGTGATCGGCACGCCGATCTTCACGGGCGCGCCGCCGTCGGCGCCCGTCGCGCTCATGAGGCCGCTCATCCCCTGCGCGATCAGGTCGTAGCCGCCGCGCTCGGCGTACGGCCCCGTCTGTCCGAACCCGGAGATCGAGCAGTAGATCAGCCGCGGATTGATCGCCACGAGCGTGTCGTAGTCGACGCCGAGCCGCTTCGCGACGCCGGGCCGGTAGTTCTCGACGAGCACGTCGGCGGTCGCCACGAGCCGCTTCAGCACCGCGAGGCCCTCGTGCCGCTTGAGATCGAGGACCAGCGAGCGCTTGTTGCGGTTGACGGCGAGGAAGGCGGCCGACACGCCCGGCGCGATCTCGTGCTCGCGGCGCGTGTGCTCGCCGCCGGGCGGCTCGATCTTCACGACGTCGGCGCCCATGTCGGCGAGCAGCATCGAGCAGAACGGCCCCGCCATCACCTGCGTCTGATCGAGCACGCGCAGTCCCGCGAGAGCGGTGGTCATCGGGGCCTCAGCATACTAGACGGCGCCAGCCTTCCGAAGCCGGGCGATGTCGGCGCCGTCGTAGCCGAGCTCGCCCAGGATCGCGTCCGTATGCTCGCCGGACGCGGGCGGCATCAGGCGCACACCCGCGCGGCCCGTCGAGAACTCGAGCGGGAAGCGCAGGAGCTTCACGGGACCCGCCACCGGATGGTCGATCTCCTCCACGGCGTCGGCGGCCTGCACGGCGGGATCGGCGAATGTCTGCGCGTACTCGTTGACGGCGGCCGCCCACACGCCCTTGGGCACGAGTCGCTCGATCCAGTCCGCGGTGGTGCGCGTGCGGATCACGGGCTCGACGAGCCGCGCGACGGCCTCGCGCGCCTCGAAGTTCCACCCGGGCCTGGCGAGCTCGCGCAGCGCGGGCAGCTCGAGGGCGTCGGCGAGCTCGGGCAGCGGCGACATCGACAGGATCAGGTGCCCGTCGAGCGTGGGATAGACGCCGTAGGGCGGCGGGTGGAACGTGCTGGCCAGTGGCGTGGCGGTCTTCGCGAGCCGCGCGCCGTTCAGGAAGTACGTGGCCGACTCGATCTGGAGGTCGAGGGCCGCGCGCAGCATGCTGACCTCCACGTGGACCCCCGCGCCCGTGCGCGCGCGCTCGAGCAGCGCGCCGAGCACGCCGAGGGCGAGCAGCGTGGCGCCGTGCTGGTCTATCACCGCGGTGCCCACCGCCGTGGGCGGCTGGTCGGCGCGCCCCGAGATCGACGCGAGCCCGGAGATGCCCTGCATCAAGAGGTCCTGCCCGGGGCGGTCGCGATACGGGCTCGACTCGCCGTAGCCGGACGCGGAGACGTAGATCAGGCGCGGGTTCAGCGTCTTCGCCGTGGCCCAGTCCAGGCCGTGGCGCGCCATCACGCCCGGTCGGAAGTTCTGCACGAGCACGTCGGCGCGCTCGACGAGCCGCCGCGCCACGGCGCGCCCCTCGTCGGTCTTGAGGTTCACGGTGAGGCTGCGCTGGTTGCGGTGCGCGAGCATGAAGAAGACGCTCACGCCGTTCTTGTACACGTCGGCGCCCGACCAGTTGCGCTCCCACAGCCGCCCGCCCGGCGGCTCCACCTTGACGACGTCCGCGCCGAGGTCGGCGAGGAACTGCACGCCCGACGGCCCGAGGAGGAACTGGGTGAACGAGACGACGCGGACGCCGGCGAGGATCGCCAGCGGCGGCCGCGGATCGGCCGGACGCTCCACTAGCCGTCCACGCGCTTGAGGATGTGGGTGCCGGCCGCCACCACGCTGCCGGTGTCGGTGGTCACCGTCACGCGCGAG
>DASYTM010000084.1:0-28247 GCA_036002345.1 Candidatus Methylomirabilota bacterium
CCCTCGAAGCGTGGGTGTATCCGACGGCATCGACGGCGTCATGGCAGGACGTCATCTTCAAGACGAACGACATCTACTACCTCGAAGCCCGCTCGCCGTCAGGCTTCCCGGCGACGGGCGGCACCTTCGTCGCCGCGCCGACCTACGGCACCTCGGTGGTCCCCGTGAACACGTGGACCCATCTCGCCGCGACCTACGATCGGGTCACGTTGCGCCTCTACGTGAACGGCGTCCAGGTCGCCAGCCAGGCTCGCACCACGGCCATTGGCAGCTCCACGGGCGCGCTCTCCATCGGCGGCGACGCCACGTTCGGCCAGTACTTCGCGGGCCGCATCGACGAGGTGCGCGTCTACAACCGCGCGCTGTCCGCCGCCGAGATCCAGACCGACATGAACACCGGCGTCGGTGTGACCGGCCCCGATGCGACCGCGCCGGCGGTCACCATCAGCACACCGACGTCCGGGCCGAGCTTCGTCACCAACGTCACGCCGCTCCCGACGCTCGGCGGCACCTCCGCCGACAACGTCGGCGTCACGCAGGTCTCGTGGGCCAACGGCGCGGGCGGCTCCGGCACCGCGAGCGGCACCAGCACGTGGTCGGCCGCGAACGTCGCGCTCCAGCCCGGCGCCAACGTGCTCACCGTCACCGCGCGCGATGCCGCCAACAACGCGGGCACCGCGACCCTCACCGTCACCTATGATCCTACCGCGCCGACGGTGAGCCTCTCGGCGCCGAGCGCCGGGGCGACACTCACGGGCGCGGTGACCGTCTCCGCCAGCGCCGCCGACAACGTCGCCGTCGCCGGCGTGCAGTTCCTCCTCGACGGCGCGCCGCTCGGCGCCGAGGTCACGGCCAGCCCGTACTCGATCTCGTGGAACAGCGCCACCGCCGCCAACGGCGGCCACACGCTCTCCGCGCGCGCCCGCGACACCGCGGGCAACACGACGACGTCGGCCGGCGTCGGCGTGACGATCTCCAACGTCACGCCACCGGTGACGGGATTGGTCGCGGCCTATTCGTTCAACGAAGGCGCGGGCACCAACGTCGCCGACGTGTCGGGCAACAACAACACGGGTACGATCACCGGCGCCACCTGGACCACCCAGGGCCGCTTCGGCAACGCCCTGGTCTTCAACGGCACCAGCGCCCGCGTCACGATCAACCACTCCGCGTCGCTTGGACTGAGCAACGCGATGACCCTCGAAGCGTGGGTGTATCCGACGGCATCGACGGCGTCATGGCAGGACGTCATCTTCAAGACGAACGACATCTACTACCTCGAAGCCCGCTCGCCGTCAGGCTCCCCGGCGACGGGCGGCACCTTCGTCGCCTCGCCGACCTACGGCACCTCGTCGCTGCCCGTGAATACCTGGACCCATCTCGCCGCCACCTACGATCGCGTGACCCTGCGGCTCTACGTCAACGGCGTGCAGGTCGCGAGCCAGGCGCGGACGACGGCGATCGCCAGCTCCACGGGCGCGCTCTCCATCGGCGGCGACGCCGCCTTCGGCCAGTACTTCGCCGGCCGCATCGACGAGGTCCGCGTCTACAACCGCGCGCTATCCGCCGTCGAGATCCAGACCGACATGAACGCCGGCGTCGGCGCGGGCGGCCCTGATACCACGACGCCCACCGTCGCCATCACCACACCCACGTCCGGCGCGAGCTTCGTCACCAATGTCTCCCCTCTGGTCACCCTCAGTGGCACGTCCGCCGACAACGTGGCCGTCACGCAAGTCTCCTGGGCCAACAGCGCGGGCGGCTCGGGCACGGCGACCGGCACGACGGCGTGGTCGGCGGCCAACATCGCGCTCCAGCCCGGGAGCAACGTGCTCACCGTCACGGCGCGCGACGCCGCCAACAACACCGCCACCGCGACTCTCACGGTCACCTACGATCCGACGGCGCCCACGGTGAGCATCACCACGCCCACGACGGCGGCGACCTACACGACGGCCACGAGCCCGATCGCCCTTGGTGGCACGTCGGCCGATAACCAGGGCGTGACGCAGGTGTCCTGGAGCAACAGCGCCGGCGGCAACGGCACGGCCAGCGGCACGACCGCGTGGTCGGTGGCCAGCATCGCGCTCCAGCCCGGCACCAACGTGCTCACCGTCACCGCACGCGATGCCGCCAGCAACGTCACGACGGCGACGCTGAACGTCACCTACACGGCGCCCGACACCACCGCGCCGACGGTCGCCATCACCACGCCCACGGCCGGGGCGAGCTTCGTCACCAACGTCGCGTCGCTGCCCACGCTCGCCGGCACGTCGGCCGACAACGTGGCGGTCACCGAGGTCTCGTGGTCGAACAGCGCCGGCGGCTCGGGCACCGCCACCGGGACGACGGCGTGGTCGGTGAGCAACCTCGCGCTCCAGCCCGGCGCCAACGTCCTCACCGTCACCGCGCGCGACGCCGCCAACAACGCCGGCGCCGCGACGCTCACTGTGACCTATGATGCGATCGCGCCCACCGTGAGCGTCTCGGCGCCGAGCGTCGGCGCGACGGTGACGGGTTCCGTGACCGTCTCCGCCAGCGCCGCCGACAACCTCGCCGTCGCCGGCGTGCAGTTCCTCCTCGACGGCGCGCCCCTCGGCGCCGAGCTGACCGCGAGCCCGTACTCGATGTCGTGGAACAGCGCGAGCGCCACGAACGGCGGCCACACGCTGTCCGCGCGCGCCCGCGACACCGCCGGGAACACGACGACGTCCGCCGGCGTCGCCGTCACCGTGTCCAACACGCAGGCCGCCGGCCTCGTCGCCGCGTACTCGTTCAACGAAGGCACGGGCGTCACCGCCGCCGACGCCTCCGGCAACAACAACACCGGCGTGCTCTCCAACGCGACGTGGACGGCCCAGGGCCGCTTCGGCAACGCGCTGCTCTTCGACGGCACCAGCAGCGTGGTCACCATCGCCAGCTCGGCGTCGCTCACGCTGACGACGGGGCTGACGCTGGAGGCCTGGGTCTATCCGACCGGCTCCGTCGACTACTGGCGAACGGTCATCCAGAAAGCCGTCGACGCCTTCTACCTGCAGGCCGGCTCCAATCTCGCGACCCCGGCGATGGGCGGCACCTTCGGCGGCAGCGGCGGCACGACCACGGCGTACGCCGCCTCCGCGCTCCCGCTCAACACGTGGAGCCACCTGGCCGCGACCTACGACGGCGCGCAGATTCGCGTGTACGTCAACGGCGCGCTCGCGGGAAGCCAGGCCGTGACGGGCGCCCTCGAGACGAATGGCAACGCCATCCGCATCGGCGCCAACACCTACGCCGGCGAGTCCTTCCAGGGCCATATCGACGAGGTCCGCATCTACAACCGCGCGCTGTCACAGGCCGAGATCCAGACCGACATGAACACGCCGCTCGGCGGGGGCGGCGGCAGCCCCGACACGACGCCGCCCACCGTCGCCATCACGTCGCCGACGTCCGGCGCGACGTACACCACGGGGACCAGCCCGCTCACGCTCGGCGGCACCGCCTCCGACAACGTCGGCGTGCTCGAGGTGTCGTGGACCAGCGACCGCGGCGGCTTCGGCTTCGCGGCCGGGACCACGGCGTGGTCGGCGGCCGGCATTCCGCTGCAGCCCGGCGTGAACGTGCTCACGGTCACGGCGCGCGATCCCGCCGGCAACCCGGCGTCCGCGGTGCTGAACGTGACCTACACGGGCATAGGGACGGGACCCGATTCGATCGGGAGCTGGGCGCCGTACGTCAACTGGCCGCTCATCGCCATCCACGCCATGCTGCTGCGCACCGGCCAGGTGCTGCTGATGGACGATCACACGAACACCACCGGCAACGTCGGCGTCTACATCTGGGACCCGGCCACCGAGACGTTCGTGGGCACCGCGCCTTACTTCGTCAGCAACCTGTTCTGCTCGGGCCACGCGGCGCTGCCCGACGGCCGGATGCTCGTGATCGGCGGCCACCTCGGCAACGACGAGGGCATTCCCGACACCACCATCTTCGATCCGGCGACGCGCACCTGGACGACCGGGCCGCCCATGGCCACGGGGCGCTGGTATCCGACGGCAACCACGCTGCCCGACGGGCGCGTGCTGGCGACCGCCGGCGAGACCGGCTGTCTCTGGTGCAACGCGCTCATTCCCGAGGTCTACGATCCCGTCACGGGCACGTGGTCCTCGCTCACCGGCGCCTCGCTCAGCCTGCCCGTCTACCCGCACATGTTCGTGCTGCCGGACGGGCGCGTCGTCGCCACGGGCAGCCAGTACGACAAGATCACGACCGCCGTGCTCGACGTGGCGACGCGCACGTGGTCGACCGTCGATCCCGGCGCCGTCCTGGACGGCGGTAGCTCGACGATGTACGTGCCCGGCAAGATTCTCAAGTCCGGGAGCGCGCGCCATCCGGACTTCCCGCCCGCCGCCTCGGCGGCCACCACCTACGTGCTCGACATGACCCAGCCCACGCCCCAGTGGCGGCAGACGCCGGCCATGGCCTTCCCGCGCACGCAGCACAACCTCACGCTCCTGCCCGACGGGACGGTGCTCGCCACCGGCGGAGGCCGGAACTCCAACGTCAACGACGTCGGCGCCGCCGTGCTGGAGGCCGAGCTGTGGTCGCCGGCCACCGAGACGTGGACGACCATGGCCGCCATGGCGCGGCCGCGCCTCTACCATTCGAGCGCGCTCCTGCTCCCCGACGGCCGCGTGCTCGTCGCGGGCGGCGGGCGCTACGGCGTCGACGAGTTCACGGCGCAGATCTACTCGCCGCCCTACCTCTTCCAGGGCGCGCGCCCCTCGATCACCTCGGCGCCGGCGCAGATCGCCTACGGCGCGCCGTTCTTCGTCGGCACGCCGGACCCGTCACGCATCGCGTCCGTGTCACTGCTCCGGCTGGGCTCGGTGACGCACGCGTTCAACGAGGACCAGCGGTTCCAGAGCCTGACCTTCACGCAGAGCGGCGGCGGGGTCACCATCGACGCGCCGGTCAACGGCAACCTCGCGCCGCCCGGCCACTACCTGCTCTTCCTCCTCGACGCCAACGGCGTCCCCTCGGTGGGACGCATCGTGAAGATCCAGTGACCCCGCCGGGGTGCGTGCGACGCGTGACCATGGCGCTCGTCGTGGCCGCGTGCCTCGCCTCGCCGGCGCTCGCCGACCACGGGCGCAACCCCGTCACGACGGAGCAGCCCGACGTCGTCCGACGGCTGCTCGACGCCGCGCAGCCCATCGTGGTGGTGGACGTCCGTCCGGGCCCGGACTACCGCGCGGCGCACGTGCCGGGCGCGCGCTCGGTGCCGCGCACCGAGCTCGCGCTGCGGGCGCACGAGATTCCGCAGCGCGGCCAGGTCGTCGTCTACAGCGACACCATGTTCGAGGCGCGCTGGGCCTACGAGCTGTTGCGGAGTCTCGGCTATCGCAACGTCACGATCCTCGAAGGCGGTCTCGTGGGCTGGAGCGAGCGAGGACTGCCCGTGGAGCGCGGGCCCTGAGTCAGCCGTGCCGAGCCCGGCGCGGCCACGGCACCACGATCACCGCGAGCCCCGCGAGCAGCGCAGCGAAGAGGATCGTGAACAGCGCCTGCGTCTGCACCACGATCGACGCCAGCCCCGGCGGCATGCCCCCCGCGATCCCGAAGAACTGAAAGAGGAATTGCCCGGCGAAGAGCGTGAGGCCGACCGCGATCAGCGCCGGCCACGGTACGCGCGGCCGCGGCAGCACGACGACGAGCAGCGCGGCGATCACGAAGCGCGCGGCGGCGAGGAGCGGCGGCGAGAGGTCGTCGAGGCCGATCCGCGTGGCGACGAAGGCCAGCCCCCAGACGACGGCAACGAGCAGGGCGCGGGCGACGTCGCGCGGACTAACGCGAGCGCTCGCGCCGAATTTCGTCCGTGTGCTGGCCGGGCGCGGGCGGCGCGCGGCGGATCCGCGGGCGCTCGCCGTCGAACGAGAGCGGCAGGCCGATGAGCGTGTAGCCCTCGTCGCCGGGCACCGACTGCACGAGGCCGAGTGACTGCGCCTGCGCGGTGGTGGCGGCCTCCGGCAGCGTATTGATCACCGCGCACGGCACGCCCTCGGCCTCCAGGCGCGTGATCCACTCGTCGCGGCTCGCCCCGGCGAGGATGCGCGCGATCTCCGCCAGCAGCGCGGGCTTGTTCTCCACGCGCGCGGCGTTGGTCGTGTACTTCGGATCCGCCGCCCACTCGGGGTGGCCGAGGACCTTCGCGAGCTTGGCGAAGAGTCGGTCGTTGCCGGCGGCGATGATGATCGGCCCCGTGGTCGTCTCGAACGACTCGAACGGCACCACGCGGTGGCTGCCCGTCCGGTGGCGCTCGGGAACGATGCCGGAGGTGCTGAACGACGCGTAGTGCCCCTTGAGCCACGCGAGACCCGTCTCGTAGAGCGAGGCGTCGACCACGCAGCCGCGGCCGCTCACGCCGCGTCGCACCAGCGCCGCCAGGATACCGATGGCCGCCCACATCCCGGTGCCGTAATCCAGGATCGACGTGCCCACGCGCGTGGGCGGCCCGCCCTCGTCGCCGTTCATCATCATGAGCCCGGAGTACGCCTGGAGCAGCGGCTCGTAGCCCGGGTTGAGGCGCATCGGTCCCGTGGAGCCGAAGGCCCACACCGAGCAGTACACGAGCCGCGGGAAGCGCGCGGTCAGCGTCTTGGCGCCGAGGCCCAGCTCGTCGATCGAGCCCGGCCGGAGGTTCTGGAGCACGACGTCGGAATCGCCGATGAGCGCCGTGAGCCACTCCACCGCTTCGCGGTCCTTGAGGTCCACGGTGATCGAGCGCTTGTTGGCGTTCACGGCGAGGAAGCCCGGGGACACGCCCTTCCAGAACGGCGGGCCCCACTTGCGCGCGTCGTCGCCCTCGGGCCGCTCGACCTTGATCACGTCGGCGCCCATGTGGGCGAGGATCTCGCCCGCCATCGGCCCCGCCAGGGCCTGGCCGATCTCGACGACACGGATCCCGTCCAGCATCACGGAAGGAGGATACCGCGGAGCGGCGTCAGACGGGACGGGGGACGTCGGCGCGCGTGGTGTCGCCCAGCACGCGCTCGATCACGGATTCGTCGATGGCGCGGCGCCCGTTGAGGCGCGCCCAGAGCAGGGCGTTGTCGCAGAGGTCGTTGATCGCGGAGGGCACGCCGCCCGTCGCGCGGTGGATCGCCGCCGCCGCGCCCGCGGAGAAGAGCGACTCGCGGCCGCCCGCCACCGACAGCCGCGAGGCGATGTAGAGGCCGGTCTGCTCCACGTCGAGCGGCTTCAGCTCGCAACGGATCGACACGCGGCGGTCGAGATGGCGCGCGGCGTGCACGCGCGCCGCCACCTCCAGCGTGCCGACGAGGAGGATGGTGACGAGCGTCTGCTCGTTGGTCTGGAGGTTGAGGAGCCCGCCGAGCTCCTCGAACCAGCCCGGGTCCTCCGCCTGCTGGGCGTCGTCGACGATCAGGAGGGTATCGCGGCCGCGCTGGTGGTTGGCCACCACGAGGTCGTGCAGGAGGTGCAGCAGCTCGCCCGGCGACGTCTCCGCCGTCTCGACGCCCAGCTCGTACAGCACCTCGCGCAGCAGCTCGACGCGGCCGCCGCGCGGATTGGTGAGCAGCGCGATGTCGTAGCGCCCGGCGTCGAGCCGCTGAATGACGGCGTGGGTCAGGAGCGTCTTGCCGCAGCCCGGCTCGCCCGTCAGCAGCGCGCAGCCGCGCCGCTGCTGGAGCGCGTAGGTCAGTCGCACGAGCGCGTCGGAGTGGCTCGGCGACAGCCAGAGGAAGCGCGGATTCGGCACGTTCTGGAAGGGCGGCTCGCGAAAGCCCCAGTACGTCCCGTCGGTGGGGACGAGCACGTCCACCGGCAGCGTGGGCTCGATGGGCGGCACCACGCCGAGCGTGCGCGCCGGCACGGGCACGCCGCTCGCGGGCGGGGCCGTCTCGAGCAGCCGCGCCGCGCGCTCGCGCTTGAGCTCGTCCTGGAGCCGCCGCGCCGCGGTCTCCTGCGCCTCCATCCGCTCCGCGAGCGTTCGGAGGCTGCGCGCGATCTTGCCGACCGTGCCGCGCCGGTCGCCGCGGCGCATCCGCGCGCGGAGTTCGCCGCTGCCCAGGCTGCGGACGACGCGCAGCACGCCGTAGGCGGGCCGCCGCACCAGCCGGTCCACGAGCAGGCCGCCCGCGATCGTGGCGGCGAGCGCGAACACGGCGAGGCTGGCGAGCTGCAGCGAGAGGAGGCGGTCGGCGTCGTAGTAGACGGCGCGCCGGGGCAGCGTGATCACGACGAGCGACTCGCCGGCGCGGCGCGTGTCTCTGAGCAACGGCTGCGCGACGAAGAAGGTGGCGGCGCCGTCGAGCCCAGGGCCGAAGCTCACGCCCACGCCGAGGTTGGTGCGCAGGCTCTCGTCGAGCAGCTCACCGGTCCAGCGCTCCGGCTCGGGGTGGTGCGCGAGAACGACGCCCTGGTCGAGGAGCAGCAGCGAGGCGCCCGGGGGCAGCCGCGTCTCCACGGCGGCGCGGGCGAGGTGGTTCACGTCGAGGGCGGCGACGAGCACCGCGCGCACGACGCCGGCGTCGTCGACGGCCGGGACCAGCACGACAAGCGCGGGACGGCGGCTCGCGCGGTCGAAGCCGTACCGGCCGACCATGGGGACGCCGGACTGGACGGCCAGCGCGACGTCCTGGACCTGCGCGGCGCCGGGCAGCGCGGTCGCGCGGCGCGCCGAGCAGAGCACCGAGCCGTCGGGCCGCGCGGCCACGAGGTCGAGATACCCCGCGTACGCCTTGACGACCCCTTCGAGGAGCAGCGCGCACTCGCTCGGCCGGCCGCTCCGCACCTCGGAGCGCTGCGAGAGTCCGAACAGGAGCTGCTGCGCGCCCTCGATCAGCCGCTCCTGCTCGCGCGCCACGGACTGCGCGACGATGTCGGCGCTGCGCTCCGCCTCCTCCGCCGCGCGGCGGCGCGCCTCCGTGTGCAGCATGACGACCCCGGCGACGAGCGCGAGAAGACCGAACGCCGCGGTGGCGACGATCATGCGCCACGTGCTGACGTTCGACGAGCGCAGCGCCCGGCGGAGACCGAGAGGCACCATGGAATTCAAGATTTAGCACACGCCGCGGGCCTCGACGGCGTGGCAAAAGGGCCCCGGCCGTAGTGGCCGGCGGCGGCCGGCACCGCGCCGGCTAGGGGTCCTCAGCGGAACAGCGAGCGCGCGATGACCATCCGGTGCACCTCGGACGGGCCCTCGCCGATGCGGCGCACGCGCGCCTCGCGATACCAGCGCTCGAGCGGGAACTCCTTGGAGACGCCGTAGCCGCCGTGGATCTGCACGGCCGCGTCCACCACGCGCCCGAGCACCTCGCTGGAGTAGAGCTTGGCGATCGACGCCTCCACGCGGGCGTCCTCGCCGCGGTCGGCCTTCCACGCGCCCTCCCAGATCAGCCAGCGGCACGCGCGCAGCTCGACCTCGGCGTCGGCGAGCATCCACTGGATGGCCTGGCGCTGGCTCAGCTTCTGGCCGAACGTCTCGCGCTGCTTGGCGTGCTCGATGGCCATGCGGTGCGCGGCCACGGCGACGCCGAGGTTGGTGGCGGAGTACGGGAAGCGGTTCTTCACGAGGAGATCGAAGGCGAGGTCGAGCCCCTGCCCTTCCTGGCCGATCAGCGCGTCGGCGGGCAGCGTGCAGTCCTCGAACACGACGTCGTTGGGGATCGCGGCCGTCCGGATCGTGCGGATGTTCTTCCACGTGAAGCCCGGCGTGCCCGGCTCCAGGATGAAACAGGAAATACCGCTACGACCTTTTTCCTTGCTCGTACGCGCGAAGACGATGCCCCATCGAGCTCCGTCGATGTTGGAGATGAACACTTTGCGGCCGTTGAGCACCCACGTGTCGCCGCGCTTCTCCGCGCGCGTCTGGATCGCGCCGGCGGGGTCGGAGCCGCCCGAGGGCTCGGTGATGGCGAAGAACGTCCGCCAGCCCTCGCGCACCGTCGGCACCGCGTACTTCTCGATCTGGGCCTTGCTGCCCGCCCAGATCGCCGGCGGCGGGTAACGGCCGAACACGCCGCAGCCGATGTTGTAGAGGCCCATGCGGTGCTGGGCCATCTCCTCGTAGAGCACGCACATGCTGAACGTGTCGAGCCCGCCGCCGCCGTGCTGCTCGGGCGCGGCCAGCGCCCACAGCCCCGCGGCCCTGGTCTTGGACGCCAGGCGCTCCCAGTCCTCGGGCGGCAGCCCGGGCGCGTCGGGATCGAGCCGCTGCTCGAGCGGGATGATCTCCTCGCGGATGAAGCGGCGGATCTGCTCGCGCAGCAGACGCAGCTCGTCGGGCAGCGTGAAGCCCGGGAAGGTCGGCGGCATCGGCGGCGATGATACCATCCCGCCCATGACCGAGATCCTGACCGACGTCGCCGACGGCATCGCCACCGTCACGCTCAACCGTCCCGCGCAGCGCAACGCCATGACCTCCACGCTCCTGCGCGGCCTCGGCACGGCCTTCGACGAGCTCGACGGGCGCAAGGACGTGCGCGTGGTCGTCGTGCGCGGGGCCGGGCCCGCCTTCTGCTCGGGCATGGATCTCAAGGAGATGGAGGCTCAGCGCGGCGCGACCGGAGATCCCGAAGCCGGCGTCGTGAAGATCTTGCAGCGCGTGGAGGCCTCGCGGCACCCGACGATCGCGCTGCTCCACGGCGACGCCATCGCCGGCGGCTGCGAGCTGGCGCTGCACTGCGATCTCCGCGTGATGGCGGACACGGCGCGCATGGGGATGCCGCTGGCGCGCATCGGGCTCGTCGTCCCCTTCCCGCTCGCCCAGAAGCTCGTGGAGATCATCGGCCCCGCCCACACGCGCCACCTGCTCTTCACGGGCCGGCTCGTGGACGCCAAGCGGGCGCTCGAGATCGGAATGGTGCACCACGTGGTGCCGGCCGCGGAGGTCGAGGCGGCCACCGCCGCCCTCGCGCGCGCCATCGCCGACAACGCGCCGCGCTCGCTGGCAGGCATGAAGGCGGTGATCCAGCGCACGCTCACCGGGCGCGAGCGGATCCCCCACGACGACCTCGACAGCGAGGCGCTCGCCGCGCGGCAGAGCGCGGATGCCAGCGAGGGCCGCCGCGCGATGCTCGAGAAGCGCAAGCCCGTCTTCCGAGGAGAGTGAGCGATGGCGAAGCGGCGGGTGGTGATCACGGGAGCGGCCGGCTACGTCGCGCAGCGCATGTTCAAGGCGCTCGACGAGCGCTGGGACGTGGTGCCCATCGACATCCGGAACACGACCCGCGACGGCAAGGCCGTGCCGCGGCTCGTCGTCTCCGACCTGACGCAGCCGGATCGGAACGCCTATCGCGCGCATTTCAAGGGCGCTGACGCCGTCATCCACTGCGGCTTCGTGCGTCCGCCCGCGCCGGCGTCCGACGCCTGGCAGGAGAACACCGACGCGAAGTTCCAGGCCGAGCACGCCAACATCGCGCTGGCCTACAACGTCTATCGCGTGGCGCTGGAGGAAGGGGTGCGCCGCGTGGTCGTGTGCTCGTCCAACCACGCCTCCGACTACTGGGAGCGCCTGGTGTGGGACGGGCGCGTGGACATGGTCACGCCCGAGATGCCGCCGCGCTCGGACAACTGGTACGGCTGGTCGAAAGCCTCGTACGAATTGCTCGGCTTCGTGTTCGCCACGGGCAAGGTCGACGGCCGGAAGCTGGAGGTCGTGCAGTGGCGCATCGGCGGCCCGCGCGACGACGACATCGATCACGTCACGCCCGGCGACCTGCCCACCATGCACCGCGCGCTGGGCGCCTACCTCTCCGCGCGCGACCAGACGCAGCAGGCCATCCGCATGGTCGAGACGCCCGACATCACCGACGACAACGGTGTCCCCTTCCTGATCGTCTACGGCATCAGCGGCAACACCCACCGGTTCTGGAGCCTGGCCAGCGCCAAGCGCAAGCTCGGCTACCAGCCGGAGGACGACAGCCAGGTCAACTTCGCCGACAAGATCGCTGCCCTCGCCCGCGCCGCCAAGCGGACCTGACAGGACGCGCGGCTTGACAGGAGCCGCGGAACAGCCGACAGTCTCGGCTCAACCGTCCGATCCGATCGCTCCCGAACGGAGGTTCGACCCATGACCAAGACGCTCGTCCTGGTCCTCGTCGCGGTCCTTCTGCTCGGCTCCGCCGGGCCCGTCGCATCGCAGTGGAAGCCCGAGGTCAAGTTCGTGAAGATCGGCGTCTCCAGCGCCGGCGGTGACTGGTTCCGCGCCGGCGCCAAGTTCTCCACCATGATTCCCGCCGCGCTGCCGGAGGTCGCCGCCAGCACCGTCATCGGCGGCGGCGTCGTCAACGTCACGCGCATCGGCAAGGGCGAGGCCCAGATCGCTTTCGCGCTCACGCCGTACCCCGAGCAAGGCTACAAGGGCGAGAGCAAGCACTACCCGACGGCCTTCAAGAACGTCCGGCTGATCGCGAGCAACCTCGGCCGCACGGTCACGGTGGCCCTCGTCGTCCTCAAGGACAGCCCGATCAAGAGCATCCACGATCTCAAGGGCAAACGGATCGTTCCCGGCGACCGCGGCTGGGGCACGACCGAGCTGGTCGAGGCGCTGATGGCCGGCGTGGGCATGCCGCCCGACAAGTTCAAGGCCGACGGCGGCACCATCTCCTACACGTCCATCACGGACCGGTCCAAGGCCCTGCAGGACAAGAACGTCGACGCGATCTTCATTCCGGCCCAGGTGAACTTCCCCGACCTGATGGCCGTGCAGCAGGCGGCCGGGATCCGGGTCATCGGGTTTCCGAACGACCTCGTGGACAGGACCCTCGCGACCATGCCCGGGCTCATCAAGAGCAAGGTGCCCAAGGGCCTCTACGGCGTCGTGGACCAGGAGCTGGCGTCCCCCGGCTTTCTCCAGCAGCTGATCGCGGACGCCGGCCTGTCCGACGAGCTCGTCTACCGGATCACCAAGCTCTGGTGGACGCGGATCAAGGAGATCCACGAAGTCGCGCCCGGCCTCGACCAGGCCGACGTCAAGATGGCCATGGAGCACGCCACCATTCCGTTCCACCCCGGCGCGCTGCGCTACTACAAGGAGATCGGCGTCGCGAGATAGCGCGTGGCGGTAACGATCTCCGATCCCGAAATCGTCACCGGGCCGTCGGCGGTGGATTGGATCCTCGACCGCCGCCGCGGCCCGCAGACCGCGCTGGCGGCGGCGATCGTCGTGCTGTCGATGGCGCTGTGCCTGTTCCACTTCTACTCGACCTATTACGGCCAGGCCGAGGTGCACACCCACCGCTCGACCCACCTGGCCTTCATGCTGATCCTGGCCTTCCTCTTCTTCCCGTTCCGGCGGCAGCACTTCGCCGACCCGCTGGGCTGGCCGTTCCTGGTGGACGCGGTCTGCCTCGGCGTGGCGCTGGGCGCGCAGGTCTACACGCTCGTGAATCTCGATCGCTTCGTGGACCCGGGCTACAGCGTGACCACCGGCGACGTGGTCGTGGGCACGCTGCTCATCCTGGCCGTGCTCGAAGCGACCCGGCGCACGGTGGGCTGGGGGCTCACCCTCACCGCCATCCTCGTGCTGCTGCAGACCTGGCAGTCCGACAAGTTCGTCTGGATCTTCTACGGCCCGCCCTCGTCGTGGACGTCGATGGTCGAGAGCTTCTTCGGCAAGGAGGAAGGGCTCTACGGCATTCCCGTCGGCATCATGAGCTCGGTCCTGATCCTGTTCATCATCTTCGCCGCGTTCATCGCGACCACGGGCATCGGCGACTTCTTCGTGAAGCTCGCCACCGCGCTGGCGGGGCGGCTGACGGGCGGGCCCGCCAAGGTCTCGGTGTTCTCGAGCGCGTTGCTGGGCACGATCTCGGGCAGCGGCGTGGCCAACGTGATGATGGACGGCGTGTTCACGATCCCCATGATGAAGCGCATCGGCTACGGCGCGACCTTCGCGGCCGCCGTGGAGGCCGTGGCCTCGATCGGCGGCCAGATCATGCCGCCCATCATGGCCGCGGCCGCCTTCATCATGGCCGACTTCGTGGGCGTTCCCTTCCGGCAGGTGGCCCTCGCCGCCACCATCCCGGCGCTCCTCTACTTCTTCTGCGTCTACGTCACCGTGCACTTCGAGGCCAAGCGCCTCGGCCTGCGCAAGGTTCCCAAGGACGAGATGCCGCACCTGGGCGCGACGCTCCGGGCCGACGGCTACCTGCTGCTGCCGATCGTCGCCCTCATCTGGTACCTCTACCAGGGCTTCAGCGAGGAGATGGCGGCGCTGATGGCCGTGGGCACGACGTTCCTCGTGTCGTTCGTGCGCAAGCGCTCCGCCCTCGGACCCGTGCGGCTGCTCCGCGCCTTCGAGAGCGGGGCGCGCGCGGGTGTCACGGTGGCCATGGCCGTGGCCTGCGCCGGGCTGATCATCGGCGCGCTGTTCCTCTCCGGCATCGGCATGAAGTTCTCGTACATGCTGATGACGCTCTCCGGCGGGCAGCTCTGGCTGGCGCTGATCTACACGACGTTCGCCGCGTTCATCCTGGGCCTCTCGCTGCCGACCACGGCCGTCTACCTCACGCTGGCGATCATCGTGGCGCCCGGCCTCGTGCAGATGGGCGTGCCCAAGATGGCCGCGCACATGTTCATCTTCTACATGGGCGTGACGTCCGACCTGACGCCGCCCACGTGTCTCTCGCCGTTCGCGGCGGCCGCCATCGCCGGCTCTCCGCCCATGGCCACCGCGTGGCAATCGATGCGGCTCGGCGCCGTCCTCTTCATCGTGCCGTTCATGTTCGTCTACCAGCCCTCGCTGCTCATGATCGGTTCGTGGCCGGAGATCCTCCTGGCCGGCGGCACGGCCGCCCTCGGCGTCATCTGTCTCGCCGCCGCGCTGCAAGGCTGGCTGCGCTGCCGGACGACGCTTCTCGATCGCGCCGTCTTAATCGTCGCCGGCTTCCTCTTCGTGGCGCCGTGGTTCGTCGCCGACGTCGTCGCGCTCATCCTTTTCGGCGCGGTCTACGGCCTGCAGGGTCTGCGCCGCGTTCCGGAGGTCGCCCCTGCGACCGCTGCTTCGCTGGATTAGCCTGATCGGCTGCGCCGCCCTGTGCGCCGTCCTGGGGGCGGCCGGCACGCATCAGAAGAACTTCACGCTCTTCCTGGTCGCCGTCCTCGGGGCCGCCGTCGTCACCGTCGCCGTCTTCGTCGCGACGGCCGGAGACGATGCCGCCGGGTGAGCCCGGGTGCGGTATCCTTGCCGCAACTCAGGCACATGGAGGTCCAATGCTCCGTTTCGCGCTCTTGCTCGGCGGTATCCTGCTCGTCGTCACGCCGGCTCACGCCACGACGTTCCGCGTGGACGCCACCACCGACAGCTCGACCATCGTCGGCTGCCGGACCCCGGGCCGGTGCTGCAACACGTGTCACGTGGACCAGGCCGCCGCGAAATCCAAGACGCCGCCCAAGCACGACCGCACGCTCTACGGCAAATATCTGCAGACGGTCGCGGAAGGGCAGAAGCTCAAGGTGCGCGGCGAGTCGTACGTGACGAAGGAAAAGGGTCAGCTCGTCCTCTACGAGGGCAAGACGCGCAAGGTCCTGCCCGCCTCGACGCTGATCGTGAAGGACGAGGGCGGCCGGTACGCCGTGATCCTGGACAAGTAAGCCGCGCCATGAAGTTCGGGATCTTCTACGAGGCGCAGCTGCCGCGGCCGTGGACGGCGGAGAGCGAGCACCGCCTCTTCCAGGACATGCTCACGCAGATCGAGCTCGCCGACGGGCTCGGCTACGAGTACGCCTGGGTGGTCGAGCATCACTTCCTGGAGGAGTACTCGCACATGTCGGCGCCCGAGGTCTTCCTGGGCGCCGCCAGCCAGCGCACCAAGCGCATCCGTCTGGGCCACGGTGTCTTCCAGCTGCCCACCAGCCACCCGATCCGCGTGGCCGAGCGCGCGGCCGTGCTCGATCTGCTCTCGGGCGGGCGCGTGGAGCTGGGGCTCGGCGAGGCGCAGGGGCCGATCGAGCTCCACCCGTTCGGCGCGCGCGTGCGCGACAAGCGCGAGCAGTGGGAGGAAGCCGTGCGGGCCATGGTGCCGGCGTTCACGCGGACGTCGGTGGAGCACGACGGGCAGTTCTGGAAGTTCCCGGCGCGCAACGTGGTGCCCAAGCCCTACCAGAAGCCGCACCCGCCGCTCTGGGTCGCATGCTCGAACATCAACACCATCGCCAGCGCCGGGCGCTGGGGGATGGGCGCGCTGGGTTTCCAGTTCGTCTCGCCGGAGGCGGCGCGGGCGTGGGTGAACCGCTACTACATCGAGATGACGCAGCATCCGGAGAAGCTCGCCGACTATCCCGCGAACCCGAACATCGCGATGGTCTCCGGCTTCATGTGCGCGCCGACGGACGAGGAGGCGCGCGAGAAGGCGGCGGGCTGGACGTTCTTCGTCTTCTGCCTCTCCCACTACGGCCGCCACGGGATCCCGAACCCCGGCGCCGGCAACATGTGGGAGGCGTACCAGGAGTGGCGGAAGACGCCGAAGGCGCAGGAGACGCTCACGAGCGGGTTGATCGGCTCGCCGGAGACGATCCGCAAGCGGCTGCGCGAGTTCGAGGCCGCCAACGTGGACCAGGTGATCTTGCTGAACCAGGCCGGCCGCACCACCCACGCCGACATCTGCGGGAGCCTCGATCTCTTCGCGCGCGAGGTCATGCCCGAGTTCCAGGCGCGGGACGGGGAGCACCAGCGCTGGAAGGCGGACGTGCTCGCGGGCCGGCGCCAGCTCGAAGCCCTCGACACCGACACCTACAAGGTCTACGCCCACCAGAACGAGGACATCGTGCGCCTCACCCCCGAGGAGCTGAAGCGCAAGATGGCCGAGAAGGAAGCGCGCGCTAGAGCTTCAAGTCCTTGATCGCCTGCCGCACGTACTTCATGTCGTAGGTCGTCGTGATGTCCGGCTTCGGGTGGTCCTTGAACACGCCGAACGACTCGAGCGACTTCACCAGCGTCTCCACGCCGCTCGCCTGCACCAGCCCGTGCGGGGCGTAGATCTCCTTGCTGGCGCGGAGCGACTCCACGTACTGCGCGCGGTCGCCGACCAGGTCCTGGGGCACGGCGGCGGCGATCTCCTCCGGCGACTTCGTCTCGATGAAGTGGCTGGCCTTCACGAGCGCGGTGACGACCTTCTGCACGATCTGCGGCCGCTTGGCGATGACGTCCGGCCGGGTGATGGCGCCGCTGAAGACGTACTCGCCGCCGAGGATGGCCTGCGTCTCCTTGTGACTGGAGAGGTTGCCGAGCGAGAACGCCGTGCCCCTGGCGATCATGCGCGAGAAGAACGGCTCGCCGGCCATCCCGCCCACGATCTTGCCGCCCTCCAGGGCGGGCGGGAACGTGCTGAGCCCGACGGCGATGACCTTCACGTCCTTGGGGTCGACGCCGTTCTTCTTCAAGATGTAATCCAGCAGCACGTGGGAGGCGGCGCCGATGCCCGACACGCCGACGAGCTTGCCCCTGAGATCGGTCACGCTCTTGATCTCGCCCTTCTGTGAGGTAGCGACGGCCAGGCCGAAGCCCGGCAGCCGCGTGCTCGAGTAGACGTACACGAGGTCCTTGCCCTGGACCTTGGCCTTGATCGCGTGCTCGAGCGCGTTGGCCGCGAAGTCGGCGGAGCCGCCGATGAGCGCGGCGATGGATTTGGCGCCGCTCTCGAAGTTGTAGCTCTTGGGCTCCAGCCCCTGCTCCTCGAAGTACTTCTGGCCGAGGGCGATCTGCCACGGCAGGTGGGCGAGCAGGCCGATCTGCGAGTAGGCGAAGGTGACGGGCTCCCCGGCCGAGCCGGCCACGCCGGGCGCCAGCAGCGCCGCGACGAGCACGAGGACGATCAGAGTTCTCATGACGCGCTCCTTATTTCACAGCGGCTTTTGTTTCCAGTGAGAGAACCGGCGCTCGAGCCACCCCAGCGAACCGTCGAGGGTGGCCACGAAGATCATGAGCACCACCAGGCCCGAGATGACCATGTTGGAGTCGAACAGCGACTCGCCGTACTGCACGATCCAGCCGATGCCGCGGTCGGCGCCGAGGTACTCCCCGATGATGGCGCCGATGACCGCGAAGCCCACGCACGTACGCAGGCTCGCGAAGATCCACGTGAGCGCCGAGGGCAGGAGCACGTGGCGCATGAGATCGCGCCGCGTGCCGCCCATGACGCGCACGTGGTTGATGAGGTTCACGTCCACGTCGCGCAGGCCCGCGTAGGTCGAGAAGAAGATGATGAAGAAGACCAGGCTCACCACCATGGCCACCTTGGAGGCCAGGCCGATGCCGAGCCACACGATGAAGAGCGGCGCCAGCGCGATGCGCGGCGTGGCGTTGAAGACGACCATGAGCGGGTGGAACAGCCCCGACAGGAACGGGAAGAACGCGAAGAGCATGCCGATGATCACGCCGCCCACGATGCCGACGGCGAGGCCGAGCGTGGCCTCCTGGACCGTCGCCCACACGTGCGGATAGATGAAGCCGCTCACGAACCAGCCGCCGACCGTCGCGGCCAGCTTCGAGGGCCGGCTCACGAAGTAGGGATCGATGACGCCGGCACGCGCGCCGGCCTCCCACGCCGCCACGAGGACGGCGAAGAGGATGGCCCGCCCCACGGCGAGGCGCAGCGTCTCAGATCTGCGTGGCGCGGGCATAGCTCTGCTGGACCTCGTCGCGCAGGTCCTTCCAGATCTGCTCGTAGAGGCGGGTGAACTCCTCGCGGAACCGGATCTCGACCACGTTGCGCGGCCGCGGCAGCGGGATCGGGTAGCTGGCCTTCACGCGGCCCGGGCCCGCCGTGAGCACGATGACCTCGTCCGAGAGCGCGATGGCCTCCTCGAGATCGTGAGTGATGAAGAGCACCGTGTTGCGCGTGTCCGCCCACAGGTCGAGCAGCTCGTTCTCCATGAGGTTGCGCGTCTGCACGTCGAGCGCGCTGAACGGCTCGTCCATCAGGAGCACGCTCGGGCCGTAGATCAGCGTGGTGGCGAGCGACACGCGCTTGCGCATGCCGCCGGAGAGCTGGTGCGGGTAGTACGACTCGAAGCCGGCGAGGCCGACGCGGCGCAGCCACTCCGTGGCGCGCGTCCGCGATTCCGCCGCCGGCCGGCCGCGGATCGCCAGCGGCAGCGCCACGTTCTGGAGCGCCGTCTTCCAGGGCAGCAGCGCGTCGCGCTGGAAGAGATAGCCGATGTCGCCGGGCACGCCGCCCGTCAGCGGCCGGCCGTTGAGCACGACGCGCCCCGTCGTCAGCGGGATGAGCCCGGCGATCATCCCGAGCAGCGTGGTCTTGCCGCACCCGGACGGCCCCACCAGGCTCACGAACCGCCCGGGCGCCACGCTGAACGAGACGTCGCGGACCGCCGTGAACTCCCCCGCCGGCGTCTCGAACGTCCGCGTCACGCGCTCGACCGTGATCATGGCCCACTCACAGCATGATGTCGCCGCCATTCGGCGACAGCGTCTGGCCGGCGTAGAACCCGGAATCGTCGCTGGCCAGGAACACGGCCGTCGGCGCGATGTCCTCCGGCATCCCGAGGCGGCGCAGGGCGAGGATGGCGCTCCGCTCGCGGCGGGCCTCGTCGCTGATCGGCCCGATCAGCTCCGTCTCGATGGCGCCGGGGGCGATGGCGTTGACGTGGATCCCGCGCGGCCCCACCTCGCGCGCGAGCGCGCGTGTGAAGCCGATCACGCCGGCCTTGGCCGCCGCGTAGTGCGTGTGGTTCGCGAGCCCCTTCTGGCCGAGCTGGGAAGTGACGTGGATGATCTTGCCGCGCCCGCGCGCGAGCATCCCCGGCAGCACCGCACGCGTGCAGAGGAACACCGACCGTAAATTCGACGTCATCATCGTGTCCCACACGGCATCGGACATCTGGTCGAGCGGCGCCGCGTTGAGGATGCCGGCGTTGTTCACGAGCACGTCGATGGGGCCGAAGACGGCCACGGTCTGCTCGACGAGCGCGCGCACGGCGGCGCCGTCGGTGACGTCGGCCTGGAAGGCCTGGGCCTTGCCGCCCGCCGCCGCGATGGCCTTCACCACGCCGGCCGCGCGCGCCTCGCTCCGGTTGTAATTGACGGCGACCATCGCGCCCTCGCGGCCGAAGGCCGTGGCGATGGCCGCGCCGATGCCGCGACTCGCGCCGGTGACGAGAGCGACCCGTCCGTCCAGTTTGCCCAAAGTGACCGGGATGATAGCATCCGTCGCCCGGAGGGAGACATGGACCTGGGAATTCAGGGCCGCGCGGCCCTCGTCACCGGCGGCGCGCGCGGCATCGGACGCGAGACGGCGAAGAAGCTCCTGGAGGCGGGCGCGCGCGTGGCCATCTGCGCGCGCACGCAGGCCACGCTCGAGGAGGCGCGCGACGAGCTGGCCGCCAAGACGGGCGGCGAGGTGCTCGCCGTCGTCGCGGACATGGCGGCCGCCGCCGACATCGAGCGCCTGGCGCGCACGGTCACCGAGCGCTTCGGCGCCGTGGACATCCTCGTCAACAACGCGGGCCAGATGTACTCCGGGCGCTTCGACGCCATGACCGAGCACGGCCTGCGCACGCAGCTCGAGACCAAGCTGTTCGGCTTCATGCGCGCCATCCGCTGCGTGGTGGAGGGCATGCGCGCGCGGCGCTGGGGCCGCATCGTCAACGTCATCGGCGGCGCGGGCAAGGAGCCCGACCCCTACATGCTCGGCAGCGGCATCACCAACAGCGCGCTGCTCAACGTCACCAAGGCGCTGTCCACCGAGCTCGGCCCCGACGGCGTGCTCGTCAACGCCGTGTGCCCGGGCTGGGTGGACACGGGGATGTGGCGCCGCAACGCCGCCGGCCTCGCCGCCGAGCTCGGCGCGGGCTCCGAGGACGAGGCGCGCAAGCTGGCCGCGCGGAAGAACGCGCTCGGCCGCTTCGGCCGTCCCGACGAGCTCGCCGACGCCATCGCGTTCCTGTGCTCGGAGCGCGCGAGCTTCATCACCGGCGTCTCGCTCAACGTCGACGGCGGCCGGCTCCGGAGCCTCTGGTAGAATCCCGCCATGAAAATCCACAACCTGTACGTCGACGCCAAGGGCGAATCGCATTTCCGCGATGTCGAGGTGGAGTTCACCGAGAGCGGGGCGGCGGGGAAAACATCCAAGCGCATCCCCGCCACCGGCATCATCTTCCGCCAGGTGCAGCCGACCTACGACCTCGACTGGCACAACGCCCCGCGGCGCCAGTACATCATCAACCTCGACGCCGGCGTCCAGATCACCGCCAGCGACGGCGAGGCGCGCAAGATCGGCGCCGGCGAAGTCATCCTGGTCGAGGACACCTCCGGCAAGGGCCACCTCTCGAAGGCCCTCGACGGCCGGCTGCGCCACTGCATCTTCGTCACGCTCGACGACAAGTAGCGCGATGAAGGTCGCCACCTGGCACGGCGGCACGCGCTTCACCCTCGACGAGGTCCCCGAGCCCATCGCCGGCCCGGGCCAGGTCGTCGTCGAGGTCCAGACGGCTGGCATCTGCGGCACCGACGTGCACGCCACGCAGGGGCTGTTTCCCTACAAGCCGCCGCTCGTGCTCGGCCACGAGTACACGGGCATCGTGCGCGCGGTCGGCCGCGGCGTGAGCAAGCGGCTGCTCGGCCGCGCCGTCGCGTGCGAGCCCTCGGCCGGCTGCGGGAAATGCGCGGAGTGCGAGGCCGGGCGCGTCAGCCAGTGCCCCAACCTCACACGTCTCGGCGGCTTCGCGCAGCGGGTGGCCATGCCCGCGCACTGCGCCCATCCCCTGCCCCGCGGCCTGGATCCCGTCGCGGGCGCGCTCACCGAGCCGGCGTCCTGTTGCCTGGCCGGGCTCGAGACGTTCCCGATGCCGAAGCACGCGACGGTACTCGTCATCGGTGGCGGCATCATGGGGCTGCTCACGATGGCGCTGGCCAAGCGCCGCGGCGCCAAGCGCCTGATCCTGTCAGACCCGCTCGAGGAGCGCCGCGGGATCGCCAGGAAGCTCGGCGCAACCACCGTGATCGACCCGACGAAGGAGAGCCTGCGCGATCGCGTGATGGCGCTGACCGGCGACCGCGGCGCCGACGTCGTGGCCGAGGCCGTCGGCAAGCCCGAGCTCGTCGCCGAGGCGTTCACGCTGGTGAAGCCGTCCGGCGTCCTCCAGCTCGTGGGCGTGAGCCCCAAGGGCAGCGAGATCCCGCTCAGCCTCTGGGACGTCCACTACCGCGAGATCAAGATCGTCGGCGCCTTCGGCCGCGGCACCGCGTTCGACCGCGCGCTCGCGCTGATGCCGAAGATGAAGGTCGGCGCCCTGATCACCGCCCGCTTTCCGCTCGCGCGCATCGGCGAAGCCTTCGCCCACGCCACCGCCGGCCGCGGCGCGAAGACCGTCATCACGCCGAACGCGTAACAGCCGCGTGAGCTTTGCGGTGCGTGCGGTCGCGGCCCTGCTCGCCCTCTTCCTTCTCGCCGGCGCCGCCGTCGTGGACGGCCAGCCCGTCGCGCGAGTCGGCCTTCTGGGCGATTCATCCTGGGAGCCGTTGCGACAGGGGCTGCGCGAGCTGGGATACGTGGAAGGGAAGACCGTCGCGTTCGAGGATCGACGGGCTGGCGGACGCAGCGAGCGCTGGCCGGCTCTCGCCGCAGAGTTGGTCCGGCTCAACGTCCAGGTCTTCGTGACATCCGGCACGCCGGCGGCGTTGGCCGCGAAGCGAGCGACGACGACCATTCCCATCGTCATGGCCGTCACCGGTGATCCGCTGAGCACCGGGCTCGTCGCGAGCCTCGCCCGCCCGGGCGGCAACGTGACGGGCCTGATGCAGTTCGGCGCCGGCCTGGCCGCCAAGCGCCTGGAGCTGCTCCGAGAAGTCGTGCCTAACAGCTCCCGCGTGGCCTTTCTCTGGAACCCGGCGAATCCCGATCAGAAGTCACACTTCGCCGAGGCGCAGGCGGGAGCGCGCGCGTTCGGCGTGACACTGCTCTCCGTCGAGGTGCGGCACGTCGAAGAATTCGAGCGCGTGTTCACGGTGATGCTGCGCGAGCGGCCCGCCGCGCTCTTCATGACCGGCGACTCCGTCCACCAGCTCAGGATCGACTGGATCATCGCGTTCGCGTCGACTCGCCGGTTGCCCGTCATGTACCAGCTGAAGGACAACGTCGAGCGTGGCGGGCTCATGTCCTACGGCGCAGATCGTTCAGACCTCGTCCGGCGCGCCGCCCTCTACGTGGACAAGATCCTGAGGGGAGCCAAGGCCGGCGACCTCCCTGTCGAACAACCCACGAAGTTCGAGCTGGTGGTCAATGTGAAGACGGCGCGAGCGCTCGGTCTGACGATCCCGCCGGCGGTATTGCTGCGGGCCGACCACGTCATCGAGTAACGCCTCCCGCCTTCGATGCCACCGCCGCCGCCACGATCGGCTTGGCCCAACCCGGCGTGCGCGCCAGGTCGCACGAGACGGAGATCTTTCCGCCCACGACGTGCAGGATCAGCAGAGGCTCCGGCGCAGCCCCGGTGTGCGGGTCGGCATCCTTGCTGTTGTCGTAGACGCGCAGCTCGGTCAGCCGCGGCAGGAGCCGGATCAGGTTCAGCCGGCTCCGGGTGTAGCGCTCGCGGATGCGGGCCTCGGGGATGTCGTGGCCGCCGCGCGCGACGCGGGCCCGGACGCGCGCGATGTGGAGCTCCGGACTCTCGAGGCCGACGTACCAGATGCGCACCTCGATGCCGGCCACCAGCGCCTTTTCGAGCAAGGCCGTGATCGTGGTCCCGCCGAGCGTCGTCTCGAACGCGAAGTGCAGGCGCTCGGCGATCGCGCGCTCCAGCAGACGCCGGCCCTGCTGCCAGGCGGCGGCGTTGGCCTGCGTCTGGGTGAGACCGGGGCTGGCGGCCAGGATCTGGCGCGCCGCCGCGTCCGGATCGAAGAACTCCACACCGTGCTGGCGGAACATCGCGCCGGCAAGGCTCGACTTGCCCGCCCCGTTCGTCCCCGCGACCGCGTAGATCCGGGCGGCGTCGGCCGCCCTAGCCACGCTTGCGCGCGGCGGCGACCGCGGCCTTGCCGAGATCCTTCGGCGCGGCGTCGAAGGCGGCCTTCATCCCCGCGCGCGCCTTCGGCGTCTGCATCTGCGCCAGCATCTTGTCGAACATCTCGCCGAGCGCGTCGAGCCGGTTGTCGGCCGCGTGCCTCAGCGCGGTGAACTCCTCGAGCGAGATCAGCACGGCCTTGGGCGCGCCGTGCTTGGTGATCGTGACGGGCCGGCCGCGGATCGCCATCTCCAGGAGCCGGCCGAACTCGTTCTTGGCGACCGTGGACGTGAACGCGTCGGCGTCGATCCGCTCGGCGGGCGCGGGGCGCGGCGACGGCGCGGGGGCTCGTCGGAACCGGGGCCGGGCCTTCATGGCCACCTCCTCTACGAGCCATTTTAGCCAGAATAGCTTAATCGGGCAAATCCCGGGTCACCACCGGAGCGCGCGGACGAAGGCCAGGTCGCCGATCTTCCGCAGGGGCAGCACCAGGGTCTCGCGCCTCTCGTCCACGGTGTTCTCGTTGGTGATGATGCTCACCGTCGTCGTGATCAGCGGGCGCTCGTTCCGGCTCGCGTCGAAGTTGTAGCCGGCGGCGTCGAAGTTGCCCCAGTAGTTCACGTAGATCAGGTACGTTCCGCGCAGCGGGGCCGCCACCGAGAAGATCTCCGGGCCGCCGCCGTCCACGCTGTCCACGTCGAGCCCACCGCCCGTGGCCAGCACCGGCCGCGCCCAGAACGCGTGCTGGCCGTCCGGCGTGATGACGTGCATGTCCACCTCGGCCTTGCCGTCGTCCCAGCCGAGGATGACGCGGATGCGCGCCGGCGTCTTGCCCGCATGGCTCTCGTAGAACTGCAGCCGCTTGCGCTCGCCGCCGTCGGGGCTGCGGACCTCCACGCTGTTGGACCCGCGGCCGAAGGCCCAGGGCTTTCCGAAATACCCGGCGTCGTCGGTGTAGAGCGGCATCGGGTTGCCGTTCACGATGAAGGTGTACGGTGCGCGCCGCGCCGTCCCCGCCGCGCGGATCCTACCCTGGATGAGCGCGCGCTGGCGCTGGCCGCCGCGGTCCACCGGCGGCTTGGGGTACGCGGCGTGGACGCCCGCCTCCTTGTCGTCGAGCCCGCTGTCGATCCAGCCGCCGCGCGGCGTCTGGAGGTCGATCGTGTCGGCCGCGAAGACGTACGCCGCCGCCGCGAGGACGATCGAGAGCGTGCCGGCCAGCACGACCCGCGCGTAGACGTTCATGGCTCCCTCACGAGCTCCCGCGCCAGCCGCTCGACGAAGTCCTCGTCGAGGCCGCGCGGGTGGTAACGAAACGCCAGGTGCAGGTATTCGTGGACGACGGTGATCCGCTCGTCGGTGGTCGCGATGCCGCGCACGTGGATGCGGTTCTTCTCGGCCTCCGCGAAGGGCCGGCCGTGTGCGAGCCGGCACGCGGTGACGGAGCGGCGCGGCGGCTCGAAGCCGCGCTCGGCGTGAAGACGCGTGCGCCACGCGGCGGCGCGCTCGGCGAGCCAGCGCTCGACCGGCGCGAGCCGCCGGCACCCGGCGTGGCCGGCGCCGTGCAGCGTGGCGAGCCGGCCGTCGGGGTACGCGGCGGCCAGGATCTCGTCGAAGGCGCGCCCGGCGACGGCCAATCGCACCGCGTCCGTCCACGCCAGGGTGTTCGGCCCGGCCTGCGACGCGTGATACATCACGGGTGCGCCGGCCACGATCAGCCCGTCCGTCCAGCCCGCAATGCGCCGCGCGCCCTCCGACGGCGGGTTGGGCGACACGCGCTGGGCGCGGCTGTCGTCGGCGACCTGCCAGCAGCCCTGGCGCCGGTCGGCGTTCTGCACGAGCCACGTGCGCGCGGCGATCGCCAGCGCGCGCGCCGCCTCGACGGGCTTCGCGGCAGCCTCGCGGTCGAGCACCCGCGCGACGTAGTCGTTGAGCCCGAGCCGCGCGCTGAGCGCCGGCGCATCGCCGTCGCGCTCCAGCCTGAGCGTGCCGTGGCTCGTCACCTCCACGCTGCGGCCGTTGACGAGCTCCACGCGGTACGTCCCGTCGAGCAGGCCGGCGGGCGCGGGGGCGCCGGCGCGGACGACCTCGCGGATCGGATACCGCGCGAAGAAGTCCACGACCACGCACTCGGTCTCGTCCGGCGCCCGGACGTCGCCGAAACGCGCTGCGAGCGCCGGCGCCCACGTCTGGAGCACCTGCTGGCCGCCGCCGTCGCCGCCCGCCCAGAGCGGCGTGCCGTCGGCGAGCCAGCCGGCGAAGCCCCCGGCGTGGGCGCCGGCGCGCGTCGGATGGTCCCAGGTCCACGTCTTCACACGGAGCGTCGTGCCGAGGTGCCGCGCGGGCCCGGGCTGCGCGGCAAGGACGACGTCGAGCAGCGCGCGCTCGGCGCGCTGGCGCGCCCGCGGCGGCGCCGCGGCGAGCGCCGCGAGCAGCGAGGCGACGGACACGCGCGTCCCCGGCGCCATGAGCGAGAGATCGAGCAGCCACGCGGCGTCGGGCGGCAACGACTGGGCGCTCCAGAACGCCCGCCACTCCTGCGCGGTCAGGCCCAGACGCGACGGCGCGAAGAACAGCCCGCACGATCGCGCCAGGGCCTGGTCGGCGCCGATGCTGCCGCCGGGGACGCAACAGAACGCCTCGTCCTTCGGCGCCGACCCGTCGCAGGCGTAGTCCGGCGCCGCGAGGTCATGCTCGGAGACATATATATGGACGAAGAGCTTCCAGAGGCTGCCGAGCGGGGTCTCGAGTCGCGGATCGACGTGGCCGCCCAGCCATGCGACGTCCAGCCCCTCGCCCCACGCGGGGACCGCCACCAGCAGCAGCGCGGCGGCGAGCGCGGCCCTCATCGCACATCCACCACGCGCGCGGGTATGCTCCCCTCACCCTCGAACGCCTTGTCGTCGGGGTCGTACATCCGGAACAGCCGCGCCGGCGGCAGGACGAAGCGCCCGCGCTGAGAGAACCGCACCAGGTGGCGCACGGTCACCGGCGCGTCCAGCGTGCCGACGGGCACGACGTAGCGCAGGTCGCCAGGCTCGTGGCGCGCGCCATCCATCGGCATCGGCGCGAGCTCGCCGAATCGCACGTGCATGCCCCACGTGGTGCGCTCGACGTCGGCGCCCGGCGGCAGCGGGACTTCCAGCGCCGCGAAGCGCACGCGCGTGCCCGGCTGCGGCGTGAGCGTGACCTCCTCCATATAGAGGTCGCGCGCGCTGAGGCCGCGGGCCGGGTCCGCGAGCGTCGCGGCCATCTCGCCCATCTTGCCGGTGGGCGCCAGGCGGTAGAGCCGCCGGGTGATCGTCACGGGCAGCCGGTGCTGCTCGGGCTCGGCGCTCTCGTAGCGGACGATGGCGATCGTCGCAGCGGCGGGGGCGATCGCCGGCGCGGCGGTGGGCGCCGTCAGCTCCAGCGCGCGGGGCACACCACGGCCCGTGAAGCGCCAGACGCGGTCACCCATCCACGAGGTCGTGAGCGTCCACTCCGGCCCGAGCGTGACCGCCGGCGGCGCCGCCGCGGGGATGACGCCCAGCGCCTTCTGGAGCCACACGAGCGTCAACGCGCGATCGAGCGTCGGCATGTCCTGGCTCACGGTCTGCAAGATTGCGTCCGCGTCGCGTGCCGCCGCCGTGCGGTCACCGAGCAGCAGCAGCGCGTGCGCCACGGGCAGGCCGCTTCGCTGCAACGCGCGGCGGGCGGCGTCGAGCCGCGAGGCGACCGGCGCCCGCAGCCGCTGCCCGTGACGCGAGGCCATCTCGGCCACGAGCACCACGGAGAGATCGCGCGCGAGCGAGGACGTCGGATTCTCGAGGAACGGGCTGGTGCCGAGCCGATGCCACGGCGCCGGCCGCTCGTCGCCGCCCACGACCTCGTCTTGCAGGCCGTCGACGAGCGTCTTCGTCGGCAGCCCCATCTCGCCCATGAACCAGACCGCCAGCGCGCGGAGCAGCAGCGGCTCTCCGCTCGCGCGCGTGCGATAGACCTCCAGCAGCCGCGTCCAGTGCTCGGGCGGCAGCGTCACGCCGAGCACGCGCGCGGCGTGCCAGTCGGCGTAGTACGCGTAGGCGGTCATCAGCGCGCTGTCCGTCGTGGCCGGGCCCCACCACGCGAAGACGGCGTCGGGGCCGGCCATGTGAACCAGGCGGAGACGATTCGTCGAGAGCCGCATGGCGAGCCCGTCGCGGATCGCCGCCGGCGCGCCCGCGAAGCGCGGAAACGCCAGGGACAGCGGAATCAACCGGCTCGCCGTCTGCTCGACGCAGCCGTACGGGTAGTCCACGAGATCA